>CAYNMN010000023.1:4615-19949 GCA_964398305.1 uncultured Oscillospiraceae bacterium | reverse complement strand
CCAATCGAATACGTAGGGAACGGTCTTGACCGTTCCGCGGTCGGATTATCGCCAACGTGACATGACATCGGACGACGGAACGGTCAAGAACGTTCCCTACGGCAAAACTATCGGCACGCTCATCACCGACGTCGGCAATATTCACGCGGGTGTTTGAAACAGGGGTGCGTTTCGCACAAAAACGCCCGCAAAACAGTATTTTTTCCCCTGTCGCTATTGCACAATCTGACAAAATGTGTTAACATAATTAAAGCGATTTATGCCCATTATCCGGCTAAAATCGCGCATCGGAATAAATATTCATTCGAAGAGATCGGCACGGCGGCAGAGATGCTGCTTCGCAAAGCTAAAGGGCCTCGCAAAGCGTGAAGGCAGCCAGCTGGGATCCAAAGCCACCCGTCCGTTTTTTTCGGACGGGTGTTTTTTATCTAATGTAGGGAGAGGTAATGCCAATGGAAATGGAGCAGCTTTTGAACGGCGATACCCGACAGGCCTTCGATACCGCGCACATGCTAAATGGAATAATCGGCAACTGCGGAATCACCCCGATGTATGAGGTTATCGTGAGCATCGTGGAGCCGCTGCGCGCGGGCGCCGCCGATCTGAGCGGCCCGATCGAGGACTACCAGCGTCTGCTTGCGCGGCGCGAGACGGCCAGAAAAATACTTGCGTCTCACGCGCAGGCTTGAGGGGAATGCCATGAGTACTTCCGACAAAATGAATAATATGCGCCAGAATACGCATAAATATGGGGGGGCGTTGTGAACAAAAGGAAACACGTCCTCGTTGTTGACGACAGCAGGCTCAACCGCGCCATACTCAGTCGTATTCTAACATCCGACGGCTGCGAAACTGCTGAGGCCGAGAACGGACGGCAGGCGCTGAATATATTGCTTGACGGCACGCATAAGATCGATCTTGTGCTGCTGGATATTGTCATGCCCGTAATGGACGGCTATGAGCTCCTGCGGCGCATGGATGAGACCGGGCTGCTCACGGCGGTGCCCGTGATAGTCACGACGGGCAGCGACGATGAGGACGCGGAGATATGCTGCCTTGAAAACGGGGCCTCGGACTTCCTGCGCAAGCCGTATAACGCCGAGCTCGTGCGCCACAGGGTCAGGAGCATGCTGCGCCTTTGGGACAACGCCGCGCTTATTAACAGGCTTGAGATAGACAGACTCACCGGCGCATACAGCCGCGAGTCCTTTTACAGCCGCGTGGAGGCCGCGATCGAGTCCGATCATGACGGGGATTATTTTATCGCCTACGCGGATATAGACGACTTCAAGCTCATCAACGCGCGATACGGGATGGAGTCCGGGGACGAGCTGCTCAGATATGTCGGCGGCGTTCTGCGCGGGGCCGTGGGGGACGACGGGATATGCGGCCGCATCGGCGCGGATACCTTCGCCCTGCTCATGACGCGGCGGCCGGAGCTGTCGCAGGAGGAGGTCGGCGAGCTGCTTGAGCGCGACTTTGCCGCGGCGCCGGTGAGGGGCTCGCGGCTGAAGTTCGGCGTTTATGAGATCACCGACCGCACGCTATCGGCAACGGATATGTGCGACCGCGCCAAGCTCGCCATGGCTTCGATAAAGCACCACTACGGCGTGTATTACGCCGTGTATGATGATTCAATGCGCGACAGGGCGCTGCGCGAGCATCAGCTTGCCGAGGACGCCGAGAGCGCGCTTGAGCATAAGCAGCTCGCGGTGTATCTCCAGCCCAAGCACCTCACGGAGAACGGCGAGGTGGCCGGGGCTGAGGCGCTTGTGCGCTGGATCCACCCGGAGCTCGGCTTCATATCACCGGGCGAGTTTATTCCGCTCTTTGAGCGCAATGGGTTCATTTCAAGGCTCGATAAATATATGCTCAACGAGGTCTGCAGGATGCTCAGACGCTGGATCGACAACGGCATCGAGCCGACGCCGATATCCGTGAATATATCCCGCGTGGACTTTTCGGCGTCCGAGCTGACGCATATGCTCGAGCGTATCGTGGACGTTTACCGTCTGCCGCACGGGATGATACATTTTGAGGTCACCGAGTCGGCCTATACGGACGACCCCGACCAGATAATCGCCGCCGTTTCCGTGCTGCAGCAGAGGGGCTTTCTGATAGAGATGGACGACTTCGGCTCGGGCTATTCCTCGTTGAATATGCTCTCCGAGCTGCCCATAGACATACTCAAGCTCGATATGCGCTTTCTGCTCAGCGGCAACGACAGCATCGAGGGCGGCAAGCGCAACATACTCAGCTTCATATTCAGCCTTTCAAAGTGGCTCAAGCTCCCGACCGTCGCGGAGGGGGTGGAGAAGAAGGAGGAGTTCGACTTCCTCAAGGCCATGGGCTGCACTATGATACAGGGCTATTACTTCGCAAAGCCGATGCCGGTGAATGAGTTCGAGGATTATCTTTGCAAATGCAGGGAGGGTAAATGACATGAAACGGCCGGGCCTTAAAGCGTTCGCCGTTACGGCGCTCGCGCTGCTCATTGCGGCGGGAGGGCTGCTGCCGTGCCTTGCGCGCGCGGGAAACGACATTTCCAACAACCCGCACGTTCTTTTTCTCAGCTCCTACAGCTATGAGTGGGAGAGCGTGCCCAAGCAGCTTAACGGTCTTGAGGAAACGCTGAACGGCTATGCCCTGGTGGACTATTTATTCATGGACACCAAGCGGCAGGACTATGACGACGTGAAGCTCGACGTCTATAACCATATCAGAAGCCTCGAGGAAAAGGACGAGTTCGACTATGTTATAGCCGGCGACGACGCGGCGCTGGTGTTCGTGCTCGAATACCGCGAGGAGCTTTTTGCCGACACCCCGATAGTGTTTGAGGGCATCAACGACGAGGACTTCGCCCGCGAGGCGGCGCAGGACGCGCTGATAACCGGCATTGTCGAGACCTTCCCGCTCAAGGAGACCATCGCGCTGGCCGAGAAGATCTACCCCGACGCCGTGCGCGTGGTGGGCATCACGGACGGCACCACCTCCGGCAAGGGCTCGACCAAGCAGTTCATGAACTGCGCCGAGAGCTTCCCGGGGCTGGAGTTTTCGCTGATCGACTGCTCCGCGCTGACGCTCGACGAGATAGGTGCGGCCGTGAAGGACTGCGGTGAGGACACCATTCTGATCTATCTCATGATGGTGGCCGACGCGCAGGACAACAGATATTCAAATATCGAGGCCGTGGAGTATGTGACGTCGCACGCGAGCATCCCGACCTTTAAGGCGGACGAGCTGGGAGTGGGCAACGGCATCCTCGGCGGCGTCGTGGTCTCATATTACGATATGGCGGCTCAGGCGGCGGATATAGTGCTCTCGCTCAGCCGCGGCGCGGATATCTCCGACTACGACGTTCAGATAGCGGAGAGCTATTGTGTTTTCGACGTGAGCGTGATGGATGCCTTCGGACTGACCAAGGCCGGGATATACAGCGCCCATCCAGAGAGCATCAAGTTTATAAACGACGAGCAGACCTATTTTCAGCAGCACAGGAAGGTGATCCTTCCTCTGAGTATAGTCATCGCGCTGCTCACAGCTTTTGCCGTTGTGGTCTCCGTGTCCTCAAGGCGCAGGAGGGATCTGCTCAAGCGCCTGACAGAGCGGGACATGATGCTCAACAACCTGCTTGACAATATCCCCGGCGGCCTTGCGATCTACCGCATCGGCGGGGTGGAGCAGGACGCCATAAAAACCATGTATACGAGCCGGGGAGTGCCAAAGCTCACAGGGCGCACGATGGATGAATATCTCGAGTGGATAGACGGCGGACTGTTTGAAAACACCGCCTGCGCGGAGGATCTGCCGGAGCTTGAAAGAGCCGCTGCGGAGTGCCTGCCGCTCAGGAAGCCCATATATCTGCATTACCGTATCCGCCATAAGGACGGCAGCCTTGTCCCTGTTACTCTCTCAGCGGTCTGGGCCTATGACGATGAGAAGGGCAATATGATCTACTTCGCCGTTTATATGGACGCCACCGAGCAGGAGAAGGCGCGCAGGGCGGAGCAGGCGGCAATGGAGGCGGAGGCCTCTAACGCCGCAAAGAGCGAGTTCCTTTCGCGCATGAGCCACGATATCCGCACGCCGCTCAACGCGGTGCTGGGCTTTGCCTCGCTCGCGGCCGACGAGCCGGACGTGCCGGAGAAGGTGGGGGATTATCTCCAGAAGATCAACGTGTCCGGCAAGTACCTTCTCGGACTCATCAACGACGTGCTGGACATGGCGAAGATCGAGAGCGGCAAGGTCGAGCTGCGCGAGGAGAACGTGGACGGGCCGAGCTTTCTCGCGCTCATTGCCGAGGTGTTCGGAGCGCAGGCGCAGGAGCGCGGCGTGAAGCTCATCACCGATTTCTCCGAGTCCCAGACGCCGTGGGTGGTGATGGATACGCTCAGAACACGGCAGATATATGCGAATCTTCTCTCCAACGCCATCAAATTCTCCCAGAGCGGCACGGAGGTGCGCTGGACGATCCGCGACATCCCCACGGGCCCTGACAGCTTCCATATGATCTGCACCGTGAGCGATCAGGGCTGCGGCATGAGCGAGGAGTTCATGGAGCGGATGTTCAAGCCCTTTGAGCAGGACAGGCCGGACGACGCTTATAAGGGCACGGGCCTCGGTCTGCCAATAGTCAAGAGCCTTGTGGAGCTCATGGGCGGCACCATCAGCGTCCAAAGCGAGCTCGGTAAGGGCTCGACCTTTACGGTGGAGCTCGACAGAAAATGCGGCGTTCCCGTCGAGGCGCACATCGCGGCCGGGGAGGGCGAGAGCGAGACTGCGCTCATGGGCCGCCGGATCCTGATGTGTGAGGATAATCATGTCAACACCGTCGTCGCCACGCGCCTGCTGGAAAAAGAGGGCTGCACGGTCGAGAGCGCCGCGGACGGCAGTCTGGGGCTTGCCATGTTCACGCAGTACCCTCCGGGGTATTATGACGCCGTGCTCATGGATGTGCGAATGCCGGTTATGGACGGCTTGAGGACGGCGCAGGCGATCCGCGCGCTCCAACGCCCGGACGCCGCGAAGGTGCCGATAATTGCGATGAGCGCCAACGCCTTTGCCGAGGACATACAAAAGAGTCTGGACGCGGGCATGGACGCGCATCTCTCCAAGCCCATCGAGCCGGAGCTGCTGTATAAAACTCTCGCCGAAATGATCGGCAAACGGAGGAAGGATGCGGATGAGCGAGTGTAAGGAGAGCATGATCGAAAGGCTGCGGACGCTGTTTTCGGCGGCGCCCTGCGCCGTGGGTGTGTTCGATGCGCCCACGGGCGAGTGCCTATACGCAAACGACGTCTATTATGAGCTGCTCGGCTACACACAGGAGGAATACGCCCGGCTCATCGGCGCGGACTATTCCCGGCTCGTGTACAAGGCGGACGCCGATATGGTATCGCGCAGCGAGGCGGACTTTGACGCCGGCGGTGTAAGCAGGAGCGAATACCGCATCGTCCGAAAGGACGGCGATGTGCGCTGGGTGCGGCACAACGCCTCCGCGCTCGAGCTCGAAGGTCGCGCTTGCGCCGTGTGCTATCTGGAGGATATTACCGCCGAAAAGAGCGTCTTTGCCCAGATGGGTCTTGTGAACGAGAGCATCGGCGCGAGCGTATCCGTTATGCGTATCAAGGACGGAACGGAGAGCCTTATCTACGCCAACGATACCTTCTTTGAATTTCTTGGCGTAGATCGCCGGACATATATGGAGAATATCGTGGCGATAGACAAGCGCGCCGTCTCCGACGAGGATCGGTTCAGGACGCGGGATGCCATAAATGCGGCGATCAGCACGCACGCGGCGCAGGAGTTTGTTTATCAATTCCGGAGAGCGGACGGCGAAACGTGCTGGATGAACCGGCGTCTCGCAGTGCGCGTCGAGGAGGAGACCGGCAGCCTGCTGCTCGTCTCGGTGGTCACGGACGTGACAGAGCGCAAAAACGCGGAGCTGGAGCTGAAGCTTGAGCGTGAGCGCTATCAGAACCTTGTGGATAATATGCCCTCCGGCTTTGTCAAGGTCAGGATGCTTGAGAGCACGGGGGAGACGCGGCTGCTCTTCGTGAACGACGCCTTCCTGAAAATGACCGATATGACTCGCGAGGAATGTGAGGCGCTCTATGGCGGCGATACCCTGGCCGGCGTCCATCCGGACGACCGTGAGCGGGTGCGCCAGTGCTATTCCGAGCTCGTCGCCGCCGGCCGCGTAGACGCCACATACCGCCTGCGCCGCGGGAAGGACGAATGGATATGGGTGCGCGTCACGCTCTCGCTGCGCGAGGAGAATGGCGAGTGGATGCTCTACAACAACTATCTGGATATCACTCGCGAAAACGAATACCAGCGCGAGATGCAGGTGCTCATCAACAGCGTGCCGACCGGACTGGGAATATACGAGATGAACAACGGTCAGCTCCGCCAGACCTTCCTGAATGACAGCTTCTTCCGCATGATGCGCTACACCCGCGAGGAGCACGAAAAAAAGCTCGGCGGCAACTTCATGAAGGGGATCCATCCGGGCGACACGGCGGCGGTCGCGGCGCTTATAGAGTCGCTCTGCGGGGATGCCGACAGCGGCGCCGCGGAGTTCCGCAATCTACGGGGCGACGGCAGCTATCTGTGGGTGCGGCTTGTGGCGCGGGTGTATGAACGGGACGGAGGCGGCTTCATGGCCTACTGCGGCTATGAGGATATCTCCGAGGCCGTGGCGGCGCGCGAGCAGCTCAGGACGGTCAGCTCGGCCGTCAGGAAGCGTTACAGACAGGAGCTCGCCCGACGTCGGCTGCTTGAAAGGGACAGCGCCGTCGTCGTCCGCTTCAATGTTACGAAGGATTCCCTCATCTCGTGTCGCTCTGATAAGGGCGAGTATTACTCCTATAAGAGCGGAATCACCAGCGAGGAGATGATAGCGGCCCTTCTCGGACGGATACCGGTGGAGGCCGAGCGCAGGGAGGTCGCGGATTTCTTCGACGTCGTGAGCAATCTCCGCAACTACCGCACCGGACAGACGGACAGAGTGGTGGAATACCGCAGTCGGCAGAAGGACGGGCGTCTGCACTGGATGCGCGCGCAGTGCCGTATGGATCAGAGCGGCGGCGAGGGAGACGACGATGTGTTCTTCTATGCCTTTATCCGCGACGTCGATACCGAAAAGAAAAAGACTCTCGCCGCGGAGAATGTCATCGGCAGGGATAACGATCTTATCCTGCTTGTCAGCACGGCAAATGAAAAGGCCTATACTCTGAGCATGTGCGGCGCTGACGCCGCGACGGATCTGGAAGACGTCTTTGATTTTTCCGTCATTTCGAGCGACAGACATATAAACCCGGTAGCGCCCGAGGACAGAGACGAGGTCAGGAGCTTCTTCACTCTCGACGCGCTCATCGGTGCGCTCGGCAGCGAGCCGTCGCCGCATATCACATACCGCGTTATGGACGAGGCCGGCGTGATACGGCGCAAAACCACAAGGGCGTCCTATCTCGACGAGACGCATGAGGACATCGTTATCATCAGGCGCGATATAACGGATATGTATGAGGAGGAGCAGAGGAAAAAGCGTATGCTCCAGCTCGCGCTTGAGGAGGCAAAGCGCGCAAGTCAGGCCAAGGGGCAGTTCCTCTCGAACATGAGCCACGAGATCCGCACGCCCATGAACGCCATAATCGGCATGACGGAGCTCGCCTTTGATGAGATGGACAAGCCGCAGGAGCTCCACAAATCGCTTGAGAGCATCAGGGACTCCGGCAAGTATCTCATGGCCATCATCAACGATATTCTGGATATGAGCCGCATAGAGAGCGGCAGGTTCACGCTCGAATACGACTGGATAACGTCGCCCGCACTGCTCGCCCCCTGCCTTGAGATGATAAGACCGCTGATGGCGGCGAAGGGCATCGTCTTCAACGAGCCGCCCACAGGCGCCGCCGGAGATTTCGAATACTATGTGGATATTACCAAGACCCGGCAGATGCTCATGAACCTGCTCAACAACGCATGCAAGTTCACGGGGCCGGGCGGACATGTCACCCTGACTTTCAAAAACCTCAGCCACGATGAGAACAGTTCCACGGATATGATTATCGTGGAGGACGACGGCTGCGGCATGAGCGAGGAGTTCCTCGCGCGCATCTTCACCCCCTTCGCGAAGGAGCGGAACGTGTACGCCGCCTCCGTTCAGGGCACGGGGCTCGGTCTCGCCATAGCGCGCCAGACTGCCCGGGCCATGGGCGGCGACATTACGGTAGAGAGCACTCTCGGCAAGGGCTCCAGGTTCACGGTGCTCTTTCCGTATAAATACCGCAGGGCGCAGAAGAGCGAAAAGACCGCCCGGGATTCTGACGGGTGGGAAGTTCTGCGCGGCAAACATCTCCTGCTGTGCGAGGACAACAAGCTCAATACCACCATCGTGAGGAAGCTGCTCGAAAAAATGGGCTGCACCGTGGACTGCGCGGAGAACGGACGCCTCGGCGTGGAGACCTTTGCCGCCTCCGATCCGGGAGCCTATGCCGCCATACTCATGGACATCCGTATGCCCGTGCTCGACGGGCTCGGCGCGGCGAAGGCCATTCGCGCGCTCGATCGCAGCGACGCCGCGACCGTGCCGATAATCGCGACAAGCGCCAACGCCTTTGAGGACGATGTGCAAAAGAGCCTTGACGCCGGCATGAACGCGCATATAGCCAAGCCCATTGATCCCCAGGTGCTGTTCGAGACGCTCTCCGGACTGCTGAAAGCGCAATAACCCGTAAGGGCGTTACGGGCAATAAAACTCCCGCCCCCTTCGTATGAGCATACGGAGGGGGCGGGTTATTAACATGTTTTCCGGCGTCAGCCGAGCGTTACCGTGCCGGAGGCCGTGAGCGTGGGCAGCTCCGTGCCGCCGTAGGTGCCGCCGAAGCTCCAGCGCGCGCTGACCGGGATGGAGCTGTCCGCCGCCGTAACAACGGTGACGCTGCCGAGCGGGCTCTTTGTCAGCCTGTTGGCGTCGCAGCTGATGGCGCTGGTGGTAAAGCTGTGATCCTTGCCCGCGAGAGTAACGGTCACGCCGTTCCAGCACTCGCTGCTGTAAAGGCTGTAGCTCTCGGCGTAGACGTTGAAGGTTATGCTCACGTCACCGCCGCCGGCGTCGCGCGCTTCCCAGTCCACAACGAGGTTCAGTCCGGTACCGGTGTCGCTTCGGAAGCTGCCGGAGCTGTCCGGCACGGGGGTATCCTCGGGCGTGGGCTCGGGAGTGGCTGTGGGCGTGGGCGTGGGTTCCGGCGTTTCCGTGGGCGCGGGGGTCGCTTCGGGCGTCTCCTGCCCGCCTGCGGGCTCGGTTACATTGGACGACGGAACGGTTTCCGGCGTGCCGCGGTCGGACAGGGAGCGTATTACGATGAACACCGCGATGACCACCAGCAGCAGCATGAGCAGCGCCACGAGCAGCCCGGCGGGGTTGTTGCGTTTATTTTGCTTTCTTGCCATAGCTATCACCTCATGAACAGTATCGTGCTTATGACGAAGAATGTCAAACGAAAGTTTCGGCCGGCCGTGCTCAACGGGCACGGGCGCGAATAAAGGCAATAACAGACGCCCGCCAGGTTTTGTCCTGACGGGCGTCCTAAATAAGGGGGGAGGAGAGGAAGCAAATTATATTCCGGAGACTGAGGAGGATGGGGAAGCATCCCCGCGGCGGACATTGCGCCGCCCCCGTCGAGCGTGTCGTCGGGTCCAGCTCCGGTAGGGCGAGCGCCGCGATGGGAGAGGGTGAACCCCGCCGCGGACATGACCAAAGCCCCTGAAATCATCCCTGATGATCAGCTGTCGTTAATTCAAATATTTGAACTATCGCAATCATAACCCATTCCTTTTGTATTGTCAATATACTATATTTACATTTTGTCAAGATTGGTGTAAAATACTTAAAGAATTTGAACGATAGGGCGCGAGTCCTGTATTTGAGGTGGAAGAATGCTGGAAAAAAGCTTCGTGGATGTTTATGACAAGTTCAAGCTCGAGTTTTACAGGAATATCTTTTCCGTTGTGAAGGAGAGAGAGGGCAGCCTCTCGGCCATGGAGGCGTTCTCAGTGGAGGTCATCCACTGGCTTGACAGGCCGACCGTCGGGCAGTTCGCGGAGTTTTTGAATATTTCGCAGTCTAATGCGACCTATAAGGTCAACAATCTGATAAAAAAGGGTTATATCGAAAAGCAGAATTCCGAGGAGGATCACAGGGAATACCACCTTGTGCTCTCAAAAAAGTATTTTACATATGTGGGCCATATGCAGGGCTATGTGGGCACTGTGATGGAGCGCATAACCGAACGCTTCCCCGACGAGGACGTTGCCAAGTTCGACGAGATGCTCACGGTGATCTCCGCCGAGCTGATGCCGGAGGCGGACAAGCCTCTGGGGGGCTGAGAGCATGGCGCTTACGGTGTTGATGCTGCTGGTGATAATCCTCCTGCCGCAGCTCACTATTTTTGCCGCGCGAAGGGTCGGCTTTCTCGGAGTGCTGGGCCCCGTGTTCCTGTGCTACGCGCTCGGTCTGATCCTCAGCTTCCCGTTTCGCGCCGTCGGGGCGGACACCTCCGCAATAACGACCGTATATTCCGTTTTTGTGCTCCTGGCCATGCCGCTCATCCTTTTCAGCGCCGATCTCGGCGCCGTGAAGCGTCTTGCAAGGCCCATGCTGGTCTCGTTCGGACTTAATCTCGCCGCGGTGGTGGCTGTGGCGGCGGCCGCGTTTTTCATCTTCCGCGGCGTGTTTGCCGACGGCCGCGTCGCCGCGTGGGTCTCCGGAATGCTCATAGGCACATATACCGGCGGCACGCCGAATATGCTCGCCATCGGCAAGGGGCTCGGCGCCGGGGACAGCATCCTGCTAACGCAGACCGCCGATATGCTCGGCGGGGGCATATACTTTTTCCTGCTCATATCCGTGCTGCCGTCGCTCGTGGGTAAGGTGCTGCCGAAGTACCGACGCGCCGGCGCGAGCTCGGAAATGCGGCGTGAGGACGTGACGCAGGAGCTGCATAAAAACTACGAAAAGCTCACCCGCGGCAGGATCTGGAGCGTGGCGAAGCTCATTTTGCTCGCCGCGGCCTGCGTGCTGGTGTCAGTCGGAGTCGTCCTGCTCCTCCCGGTGGAGGAGGGCGCGGGGCGCTTTTCCAACATAGACCGCTATACGGCGATCATCATGCTGCTCGTCACGACGCTCGGCATTGCGCTCTCGTTCTGCAAAAGGGTGCGTCAGGCTCCCGGCTCATACTCGGCGGGGCAGTATTTCATTCTGATGTTCTCCGTGGCGATGGGCCTGTGCTTCGACCTGACCGCTCTCGGCGGGGCGATGGCGATCTTCGGTATGCTCTGCTTTGTGCAGTTCGGCACCGCCGCCGTGCACCTGCTGCTTGCGAAGCTGTGCGGCATCGACCGCGACACGATGCTCATAACCTCCACGGCCGGAGTGTTCGGCCCCGCCTTCATCATCCCCGTGGCGCGCGCGCTCGATAACGACGAGGTCATTCTGCCGGGGCTTTTGTGCGGCATACTCGGCTACGCCGTCGGCAACTATCTCGGCATCGCCCTCGGCGGGATACTCCTGCAGCTGTGCTGAAATCCGATTTTGAATATAAAGGCGCGCCGCAGATGAACTGCGGCGCGCCTTTCAGACTGTCAAAGAACTGCCGCACAAAGCAGAAGCGCTCTGATTTGGCGGGGGAGCTCGAGGGGGCGGCAGCCCGCCTCGAATCGGACCGAATGCCCCGAAAAGCCTTGCCGTGCAAGGCGTTCGGCGAGCAAAGCGAGGACTTTTGTGCCGCTTGCGGCACGAAAGTAACGGCATTTTTTCAGCCTGTCAAAACAGTCCGCAGGACTGTTTTGACAGGCTGAAAGGCGCGCCGCAGATGAACTGCGGCGCGCCTTTTGCTATTCGCTAATCTTAGCTTCGGTTGGGGGAGCGGGCTCGACAGGCTCGCCCTCTGCGTTCAACCCGAGGCGCTCGAGCCGTTTATCCACGCCCTCGTGCATGAGCTGGGAGATAACGGCCAGCATGGGAATGCCGAACACCATGCCCCACACGCCGAACAGCCGCCCGCCGATTATTACAGCGGCGAGCACCCACAGCGGACGCAGGCCGGTGGCGTCGCCAAAGAGCAGGGGCTTGAGCAGATAGGGGTCGAGCGTCTGGAGCACAACGGCGAGGATGAGAAATTCAAGAGCATACATGGGCTTAATGAGCAGCAGGATGAGCAGCGACGGCACTGCGCCGATGATCGGGCCGAAGGTGGGGATGAAGTTCGTCACGCCCACGATAACGGAGATCAGCAGCGCGTAAGGCATTCCGAGAATCTTCATGACGATGAAGTTCGCCATGCCTACGATAAGGCAGTCGAGCACGTTGCCGCCGAGAAAGCCGATGAATATCCCGTCCGCCCGCTTGAGCAGGAAGTAATAGCGGTCGTATTTTTCGAGCTTCATGCGCGAGTGGGCCCAGCGCTTTATGGAGCGGAAGATGTTCTCCTTGTCGAGCAGGATATAAAGACTCATGACCACGGAGAGGACAAAGTTGAACACCCTGCTGCCGGCACGGTAGGAGGTCTCGATTATCGTGTTGAGGTTGTCGGTGATGAGCGTTGTGATATTGGTCAGCCATCCGCTCCAGGTGTCGAACAGCTCATCAAGACTGATATCGAATTCCGGGAAGCGGGTCACGAGCGCCGTCAGCGCCGCTTCGGCCTCGGTGAAATAGCCGCCGATATTCCCGAGCAGCACGCCGAGCGAATCGAGCACCTGCGGCACGATCGTAACGAGCAGCACGATGAACACGGCCAGCACCGTGAAGAACGCCAGCAGGACGCTCAGCACCCGGGCGGCGCGGCGGCGCGGTATTTTTTTAAAGAGCGTTCTGTCCAGCAGGCGCGCGAAGGGGTCGAGCAGGTAGGCGAGGAAGGCGCCGGCGAAGAGCGGGGAGAGTATGGAAAAAAGCTTGGCGATAGCGGTGCGGATATCCGTGAAGTTCGCGAGGAGCATATAGAATACTATTGCGATAAGAATTATCAGCAGCGCCGAGAGGGTTCGGCGCTCCTTGAGGTATTCGAGCAGCTTTTTCATTTCTGCCTCCTTCCGCCGAGGGGCTATAAGGTAATTATATCCGAACGCCGCGTTTTATTCAAGTGGGACAAGGTTGAAAAAGAGAGACGGCCGGGTTATAATGCGAGATAGAATAATACTGGAGGTGTACAGATGACAGATATTGAATTGCGGCGCACTGCCGCCAGAGGGCGCAAACTGGGCATGGAGATGGTGTTCAGAGCTGCCTCGGGACACATTGGGGGCTCGCTTTCCGCCATGGACATACTCACAGAGCTGTATTTTGAGCAGATGAATATCGACCCCTCGCGCCCCGACTGGTGCGACCGCGACCGCTTCGTCATGAGCAAGGGCCACTGCACCCCGGCGCTCTATCCCGTTCTCGCCATGCGCGGCTACTTTCCCGAAAAGGAGCTTGAGCTGTTCCGCAGCATCAGCGGACACATGTCCGGCCACCCGGATATGCGCCATGTAAAGGGCGTGGATATGTCCACGGGCTCGCTCGGACAGGGCTTCTCCACAGCCGTGGGCATGGCTCTGGCCGGCAAGGTGGACGGCCGGGCCTATCGCGTCTGGGCGCTCCTCGGCGACGGAGAGATCGAGGAGGGGCAGGTCTGGGAGGCCTTCGCCTCGGGCGCGAAGTATAAGCTCTCCAACCTCTGCGCGATCATCGACGTGAACGGACTGCAGATAGACGGCAAAACGAGCGACGTTATGCCCATGGAGCCGATAGCCGACAAGCTGCGCGCCTTCAACTGGAACGTCGTGGAGGCCGACGGCCACGATTTTGCGAGCCTGCGCGCGGCGTTTGAAGCCGCAAGGGCCGCGGATATGCCCACCGCCGTGCTCGCGCATACGGTCAAGGGCAAGGGCGTGTCCTTTATGGAGAACAACGCCGGCTGGCACGGCAAGGCCCCGAATGCCGAGCAGTATGAGAAGGCCATGGCGGAGCTCAACGCGGCCATAGCCGAATTGGAGGTGCAGTAATGGGAGACAGGAAAGCTACCCGCGAGGTGTACGGCGAGATGCTTGTGGAGCTCGGGGCGAAGTACCCGGAGCTCGTGGCGCTCGACGCCGATCTCGCCGGAGCCACAAAGTCGCAGACCTTTGCCAAGGCCTGCCCGGAGAGATTCTTCGATATGGGCATTGCCGAGTGCAATATGATGGGCGTTGCCGCCGGTCTCGCGGCCTGCGGCAAAAAGCCCTTCGCCTCGTCCTTCGCCATGTTTACGGCCGGCAGAGCCTATGAGCAGGTGCGCAACACCATCGCCTATCCGCGCCTGAACGTCAAGTGCGTCGGATCTCACGGCGGCCTCTCCGTCGGCGAGGACGGCGCGACCCACCAGTGTCTTGAGGACTTCGCGCTCATGAGCGCCATCCCCGGAATGCTGGTCGTCAACCCCTGCGACGCGAGCGAGATGCGCGCGGCGATGCTCGCGCTCGTCGAGTATGACGGCCCGGCCTATCTGCGTCTCGGCCGCATGGCGGTGGAGGACGTTACAGGTGAAACCGAGGGCTATGAGTTCAAGCTCGGCCGCGGCGCTCTGCTGCGCGACGGCGGGGATGTGACCATAGTAGCGAACGGGCTGATGGTGCAGCGCGCTCTCGCGGCGGCTGATATGCTCGCCGAAAAGGGCGTGTCCGCCCGGGTAATAGATATGCACACGATCAAGCCGATAGACGGCGAGCTGCTTGAAAAGGCGGCGAGGGAGACCGGCTGCATAGTCACGACCGAGGAGCACAGCGTCGTGGGCGGGCTCGGCAGCGCCGTGGCCTCGTGGCTCGGCGAGCGCTGCCCCGTGCCGGTTGTGAAGCACGGCGTGAACGACGAGTTCGGCCGCTCCGGCAAGGCCGAGGAGGTTTTGAGCGCATACGGGCTCACGGCCGAGGGCATCGTTCTCAAGGCGCTCAGAGCCGTTGCGATGAAAGAGTCCGGCGACTGAGTGAGGATCTGTGTATTCGGAGCGTCCAGCGCGGAGCTCGCGCAGGTTTATTACGACGCGGCCTTCGACCTCGGCGCAACCATGGCGGAGCGCGGGCATGAGCTCGTGTTCGGCGGCGGACGCTCGGGGCTGATGGGAGCCGCCGCCCGGGGCGCGACGTCCCGCGGGGGACGCATGGTCGGCGTGGCGCCGCGCTTCTTCGACGAGCCGGGCATACTCTACGAGGGCTGCGCGGAGCTGGTGTTCACCGAGACGATGGGCGAGCGCAAGAAGGCCATGGAGGATATGTCGGACGCCTTCGTCACCCTGCCCGGCGGCATCGGAACCTT
>CAYNMN010000023.1:3473-4605 GCA_964398305.1 uncultured Oscillospiraceae bacterium | reverse complement strand
GCCACGCGCTCCATCGACCACTTCGCGCACGCCGAGGCCGCGCTGAAGGCCGGAAAAGACGTGCTGGCCGAGAAGCCGCTCGCCGTGACCTACGCGCAGGCGCTCACGCTCAAGCAGCTCGGCAGGCACGCCAAGGCCATGGCGATCCTCGACGTCAACGGCTACTACGCGCAGCTCGACATGATGATGCGCCGCTCGGTGGATGAAAAATTCACCCCCGCCGACGGCTACGCCCTCTATGAGACCTTCACCGACCCCGCCGCGCTGCTCGATTATATCGAGAGCTATAAGGCCGAGCCGGAGGATATCTGGAAGGACAAGATCTTCGGCAAGTACCCGGTGAAATGAGCGGAAAATGATCTGTATCAACACCCCCGACGGTGAGAACCGTCGGGGGTGTTGATTATTATACTGTTTTTTTCGCTTACAGTCTCCAGATGTCCTTTGCGTACTGAGCCACGGCGCGATCCGCCGCGAATATGCCGCTCTCGGCGATGTTCATCAGACTCATGCGCTCAAAGCCCTGTCTGTCGCGCACGGCCTCATAGAGCTTGTCATGCTTGTTTACATAATCCTCAAAGTCGGCCACCAGCATATACTGGTCGCCCTGATACAGCAGCGAGCTGACGAGATCGGCGTAGCTCTTGCCGTCGGCCATGCCGGCGTTGAAGCGCTGGAGCACGCGCTTGAGCCTGGGGTTGGCGTCGCACATCGCCTTGGGGTCGTAGCCGCTGCGGCGGCGCTCGATGACCTCGTCGGCGCGCAGACCGAACAGGAACATATTCTCGTCGCCGAGACGCTCATACATCTCGACGTTCGCGCCGTCGAGCGTGCCGATGGTAACGGCGCCGTTCATCATGAGCTTCATGTTGCCCGTGCCGCTTGCCTCCTTGCCGGCTGTGGAGATCTGCTCGGAGACCTGAGCCGCGGGCATGAGCTTCTCCGCAAGGGAGACGCGGTAGTTTTCAAGGAAGCAGACCTGCAGCCTGCCGACGCAGGCGGGATCGGCGTTCACGTCGGCGGCGAGCGAGCAGATGAGCTCGATTATCTGCTTGGCGGCCTTGTATCCTGCGGCGGCCTTCGCGCCGAAGATGAAGGTGCGCGGCACGAAATCCATGTTCGGATTGTCGCG
>CAYNMN010000023.1:0-3463 GCA_964398305.1 uncultured Oscillospiraceae bacterium | reverse complement strand
CTGCACGTCGAACACCGCGCCGCTGTTGAGAAGCACGCCCTGCGTGGCCTTGACATAGGCCGCGAAGTCCTGCTTGTTGGCCTCCTTTATCTCGCGCAGGCGCATGAGCACCTCGGCGTCGTCCCTGAAGTCGGCAAGTTTACATAATTCTTCGGGGCGTTTCACAAAGCCGTCGCCGATGAGCTCGCGCAGCAGGGCGTCGAGTCTCGGGTTAGTCTGGCAGAGCCAGCGGCGGTGGTCGATGCCGTTGGTGATATAGGTGAACTTTTCGGGGCTTATGGCGCAGACGTCGCGGAACAGATCCTTTTTCAGTATCTCGCCGTGCAGCCCGGAAACGCCGTTTATCATATAGCAGCCGGCAAGGCAGAGGTTGGCCATATGCACGCTGCCGCCGTCGATCACCGCGTTGTGCGCCACTCTCGCGCCATCGCCGTTGAACTTTTCGGTCAGGTAAGCGCGCCAGCGGCGGTTGATCTCGCTGATTATCTCGAAAACGCGCGGCAGAAGGCTCTGCATAAGCCCCTGAGGCCAGGTCTCCAGCGCCTCGGACATTACGGTGTGGTTGGTGTAGGCGACGCTGCTTTTAACGACGCTCCACGCCTCGTCCCAGCCGAGACCGTCCTCGTCGATGAAGATGCGCATGAGCTCGGGGATCATCAGCGTGGGGTGGGTGTCGTTGATGTGCACCGCGTGGTGCTCGGCAAAGGAGCGCACGTCGCCCCACTTGCGCCTGTGCTCGCGCACGATGGTCTGGGCGGTAGCGGAGACGAAGAAGTACTGCTGCTTTAGCCGGAGCTCCTTGCCCTCGATATGATCGTCGGCGGGGTAGAGCACCTTGGTGATGACCTCGGCGAGGGTGCGCTGCTCCATGCTCTTGACATAGTCGCCCTCGGAGAACTCATACATATCAAGACTGTTGGGGCTGTGCGCCTCCCAGAGCCGCAGGGTGTTTATGCGGTTGCCGCCATAGCCGGCGATGAGCATATCGCGCGGCACGGCGAGGACGGTGGTGTAGTTTTTGAGCTCTGCGTGGCAGTTGCCGAAGTAGTCCCAGTTTTCCTCCACTCTGCCGCCGAAGCGGATCTCGCAGGTGTCCTCATAGCGGGGGATCAGCCAGCTCTCGGCGCCGGTACGCCAGCTGTCGGCCTTCTCGGTCTGTGCGCCGTTGACTATCTCCTGGCGGAACATTCCGAGCTCATAACAGATGGAATAGCCCGTCGCGGCGATGCCCTCGGAGGCCATCGAGTCCATGTAGCACGCGGCGAGACGGCCGAGACCGCCGTTGCCGAGCCCGGCGTCGGGCTCCTCCTCAAAGATGTCGGCGGCGTTTCGGCCCATATCCGCGAGCATCTGGGTGAGCGCCTCGCCAACGCCGATATTGTAGGCGTTCTTCATCAGGCTGCGGCCCATGAGGAACTCCATCGAGAGGTAGTGGACCTCCTTGTCGGCGCTCTGGGTCTTTTCAAACGCCATCAGGCGGCTCATGATCTCTCTTACCACCATGGCGGCGGCCTGAAAGACCTGCTCGTCCGTGGCGTCCTCCGCCGTGACCCCGAAATAGGCGCAGAGCTTGTCCTCGAGCGCGCCGCGCATTTCTTCTTTTGATATCTGTCCTGTCGTCATAAGGTTTCCTTCGATATTCTTTAGATTTGGCACTGCTTGGGCAGCACCAGCGGGAGCCTCGGGCTGCCCGCGAGAGTGATATACGGGGATATTATAGCCTCCTTGTCGGAGATGACATACGAAAGACCGGAGTTTTCCCCCACGTCGGTGTCCTGCATCACGATGCAGTTTTTAAGCACGGCGTCCTTATGGACGCGCACGCCGCGGAACAGTATGCAGTTTTCTATGCTGCCCTCTATGAAGCAGCCGTCCGCCACAAGACTGTTTTTGGACGAGGCGCTCTCGCCGTAGTAGGTGCTCACGTCCGAGCGCACCTTGGTGCGCACGGGCCTTTCCTTCGGAAACAGCTCGGAGCGCTTGGCGGCGTCGAGCATATCCATGCTCGCGTCGTAATACTCCGCAACGGAGGTGATATGTCTCGCGTAGCCCTTGTGCTCATATACGCCGATCCTGCCGCCCTCCGCGAGCAGTCCGCCGAGCCCGTCCCGGTGGAATTTCGGACTGCGGCAGTCCGCGCAGCGCTCCATAATGCCCAGCAGCGTGGCCTTTGAGAGGATGAAGACCTCAAGCGAGGCGAGCCCCGCGCCCGCGCCGTGACATTTGTAGACTATGCGCCGCACGGCGCCGTCCGCATCCGCGATGAAGCGGTGGTGGGTAGAGGAGGGCGCCGTATCCGCGCAGATGGCCGTGACGTCCGCGCCCGAATCGAGATGGCGCTCCATCGCGGCGTTCAGATCAATGTTGCCGGCGAGGTTGCCGCGGCCGAGGACGACATAGTCCTGCTTGATGTCGCGGATGTATTCGCTCACCGCCCAGAGCGCGTCGATGACCGTGGCGTATTCCCCGGTCTTGTCCTCCGGCTGGCCGAAGGGCGGCAGCAGACGCAGTCCGCCGCTCTTGCGGGACATGTCCCAGTCCTTGCCGCTGCCGATATGGTCGAGCAGGGACTGGTAGTCGCGCTGCATGATGACGCCGACGTCGCGCACGCCGGCGTTCTGCATGGCGGACAGGGAGAAGTCTATCAGCCTGTACCGGCCGCAGAAGGGCAGGGACGCGCAAGTGCGCTGGCTCACAAGCTCGCCGAGCCGGGGCTCCTTGTGGTCGGCAAGTATCAGTCCGTGTATATCAGACACCGTCTCCGCCTCCCTTCCTCACCGGGCCGCCGTCGCGGCTTATCATCGCGGCGGCGGGCACGACCGCGCCGTCCTCCACGATCACTCCGGGGCCGCAGGTGGCGACGTTCCAGGTCTCGGTGCCGTCCGGCTCGGAGCCGACGCGGGCATTTTTGCCGACGTGCGCGCCCGAACCGAGTATGGCGTACTCCACCACGGCGCCCTCGTCCACCACGGCGCCGGGGTGCAGGATGCTGTAAAGCACGCGCGCGCCGGCTCCGATGGATACGGAATGGGACAGGACCGAGTTTTCCACATGCCCGTAAACCTCGCAGCCCTCGGTGACTATCGAGTGGATGATCTCCGCGTCCGGCCCGGCGTAGTGCGGCGGACGGATGGGCGAGCGGGAGCGGATGGGCCAGTCGGCGTCGTAGAGGTTAATGAGCGTGGGGGAGAGCATATCCATGTTTGCGTCCCACAGGCTCACGATGGTGCCCACATCCCGCCAGTAGCCCTTGAATCTGTATGGCCAGAGCTTCTCGCCGGCGGCGAGCATGGCGGGGATGATGTCCTTGCCGAAATCCTTGGACGAGCCCGGGTCGGCCTCGTCGGATATTAGATATTGCCTGAGCTTTTTCCAGTTGAAGATGTAGATGCCCATGGAGGCGAGGTCGGATTTGGGCTCTTTGGGCTTTTCCTCAAACTCGTTGATATACCCGTCCTCTCCG
>CAYNMN010000022.1:0-19960 GCA_964398305.1 uncultured Oscillospiraceae bacterium | reverse complement strand
TGCCCTTGGTGGAGTAGCTCAGGAACGCGACCTTCGGGTCGATGTCGAACCTCGCGGCGGTCTTCGCGGTCTCCGCGCCTACCTCGGCGAGCTTATCGGCGGCGGAGTATTTCACCTCGCCGGTGGTCTTGTCCACATCGTCCTGATAGTCGATATTGATGGCGCAGTCGCCCATGGCAAGCTTTTCCTCGCCGCGGACCAGGATGAAGCAGGAGGAGACCAGATGTGCGCCGGGCTTGGTCTTGACCAGCTGCAGAGCGGGTCTGACGGTGTCGGCGGTGGAGTAGGTCGCGCCGCCGAGCAGCGCGTCGGCCACGCCCAGCTTCACGAGCATCGTGCCGAAGTAGTTGCTCTTTTTGAGGTTCGCGGCGCAGTCCTCGGGGCTCATCTTGCCCTTGCGGAGCTCCACCATCTTGGCGACCATCTCGTCGAAGCGGTCGTAGCTGTCGGGGTCGATTATCTCCAGCCCGTCGATATCGAAGGAGCCCTTCGCGGCGGCGGCCTTCACGGCCTCGGCGTTGCCGACGAGCACGGGGGTGAGGAAGCCGCCCTTCTTCAGGCGAGCGGCGCTCTCAAGTATGCGGGCGTCCGTGCCCTCGGTGTAGACTATCCTGCGGGGATCGTTCTTCAGTATCTCGATAAGGTTCTCAAACATTTTGTTGCCTCCGATCAATGGTTTTTTGCGGTTTTCGCCGCTTTTTAACGATGAATAATTGTATCACCTTGTTAAAAGTATTGCAAGCCATAGTTGCTCGCGCGCCCGGACGTTTTGAGCGCGGGCGCAAAAAAAGACGTGCGGCAAAAAGCCGCACGCCTCCCCGCCACTGCCGTGGGGGCCCTTTTATAACCTGCACGTCTCCGGCAGGTGGGTCGCCGCTCCTCCGCTTCCATGCTTCCAACTTCCGGCCGAGGGCCGGGAGGCCTGCAATTCGCAGGGGAATATGGCATCCCGTATTATAAATGTGGGTTTAAGAGGGCCCGTGATGCCCTCGAACAGGGCAGGATGTGTTATTATGATATGTCCGCGCGGCGGAGCTTATTCCTCCGGCTCCTCGTCAGAAGCATCAGAGTCCGCTTCTTCGGTGAAAAGGACGTCCATAAACCGGTTATAGATCGTCTCGAGCTCGTCGGGATCGTCCACGGAGTTGAACAGCTCCTCGCCGTTCTCCTCGGTTATGCGAAGGATGATGTAGCCGTAGTCGGGGTCGTCCTCCTCCATATCGGCGGGGAGAAAAAGGGTATAGCTCTCGCCGTTGTGCTCGAGACTCATGATCTCCTCAAGCTCGAATTCGTGACCCTCGTCGTCCTCTATCGTGAGAAAGTTGCTGCCATAATCGTCGCTCATGACGTTCCTCCCGCGTCTTTGTGATTTCATATTACTCTAAAGGCGCGGGAAAAGCAATATGGAATAATCACGAACCTAAATCTTCCAGCAGCTCCAGCAGCTCCTCGCGGTCGGCGGCGGCGACGCCAGCCTTCAGCAGCTCGCGGTCGCCCGCGCGCAGGCCGTCCACCTCTATGTCCGTGACGCTCACGGGCAGGAGCTCGCCCGGCTCAAAAATACCCACGACGCCCCGATGCTCGCGCAGAACATATTCCGCGCCCGTCAGATCCGGCGGCGCGACGGCGGCCGACTGCGTCCCGCGCTCCGGCGCTATCCCGCCGATGGCGAGAGCCGCGGCAAGCGCCGCCGTGAGCGCGAGCGATCCGAGTATTCCGGCTTTAATGAACATTTTCATATCTCACACTCCCTTCGGGATAATTATTCCACATTTTGCACGCTCTAATCATGCGGAAGAATTATTCGTCGGGGCGCGGCGGCTCATTTCCTCTTGTTGTATGCCTCGATGCCCATGCGCAAAAGGTCGATCGCTCTTACCATGTCCTCCTCCTTGAGAACATAGGCCATGCGGCACTCGTCAAAGCCCTTGCGGCCGCCGTAGAACCCGCCGCCGGGGGCGAACATCACCGTTTCGCCGTTGTCGGAAAACTCCTCAAGCAGGAACACCAGCAGCTCCTCGGCGCTGTCCACCGGCAGCTTGGCCATAAAATAGAAGGCGCCGCCCGGGCAGCTGCAAACGAGACCGGGGATCTCCATGAGCTTTTTCATGGAGGTGTCTCTGCGGCGCTTGTATTCCTCGCGCACCTGCGCGAAATAGTCGCCGTCGACGCCGTAGAGCGCCGCCGAGCCATACTGGTCGAGAGTGGGCGGGCACAGGCGCACCTGACAGAGCTTCATGAACTCTCTCCGGAACTCCGCGTTCTTCGATATCACGGCGCCTATGCGCGCGCCGCAGGCGGAAAAGCGCTTGGACACCGAGTCGATGATGATGAGGTTTTCCTCAAGCCCCTTGAGCTGGGCGAAGGAGCACAGCGGCTCGCCGCCGTAGGTGAACTCGCGGTAGACCTCGTCGGCCACGAGAAAGAGCCCGTGCTCAACCGCGACGTCGGCCATCACCTGCATCTCCTCGCGCGAGAGCACTACGCCCGTGGGGTTGCCGGGGTTGGAGAGGAGTATGGCGCGGGTTCGGGGCGTAATGCAGGCCTCTATCCTCGCCCTGTCGGCATAGCGGTAGCCCTCCTCCGGGCTCGTGGGGATGGGCACGACCTCGGCCCCCGCCGAGCGGGCGAAGGTGGCGTAGTTGGGATAGAACGGCTCCGGCGAGAGCAGCTCGTCGCCGTCGTCGAGTATCGTGAGCATGGTGAAGAGCAGCGACTCGCTTCCGCCCGTGGTGGCGAATATATCCTCGGTGTCGAGCTGTACGCCGATGCCGGCATAATATTTCTTCACCGCCTCGAGATATATCGGCAGGCCGCGCGACGGCCCATAGGCCAGCACGGGATCCGGGAAGGTGCTCACGGCGTCGAAAAACGCCCTGGGTGTAATGACGTCCGGCTGCCCTATGTTAAGGTGGTATATCTTAACTCCCCGCTTTTCGGCGGCCTCGGCATAGGGCGCGAACTTTCTGATGGGCGACAGCTCGCACTTTTTTACCTTAGACGATAATTTCATATTGTCCCTCCTCGTTTTTTGTTGGAAGAAGTATACGCTATTTTCACAGCAAAGAAAAGATTTTTTTGCGGAGGGCCGCACCTCTGCGTTGGCGTAAGCACGGACTTACAACGGACGCGGGCTCTTGCGTCCTTCCCGCCCGCGGGATATAATGACCATGCCGTTCCGGTCGCGGGGCGGCGGGAGGTGAATACCCATCGGCAGCGTTGACGGCATTCCGATCGAAGTGATCAGAAAGCAAATAAAAAATCTGCACCTCTACGTTCTGCCGCCGGACGGCAGAGTGAGAGTCACGGCGCCGCTGTTCCTGTCGGATGCGAGCATCGCCGCGTTTGTGAGCTCAAAGGCCGGCTGGATAGAGCAGCGGCGCGCCAAATACTCAGAGCTCCCGCAGCCGGCGGAGCGGCGATATGTCTCCGGCGAGACGATAAACCTGTGGGGCAGGCCGTATGAGCTGGAGGTGGTCTGCGGACGGCGCAGGAGCATGGAGCTGGACGCGGGCAGGGCGGTTCTGACCGTCGGGAGCGAGAGCACCGCGGAGCAGCGCGAGAAGGTCGTGCGCGAATGGTACAGGGAGCGGCTCAAAGCGGCGATCGAAGAGCGCCTGCCGGTCTGGGAGGCGCTGATGGGACTGCATTGCTCGGACTGGCAGACGAAGGACATGAGGACGCGCTGGGGCACCTGCAACACGCGCACGCGAAAGCTCTGGCTCAATCTTCAGCTCGCAAAAAGGCCGCCGGAGTGTCTTGACTATGTGCTCCTCCACGAGCTGGCGCATCTGCGGGTGCGAAACCACGGCCGGGACTTCGTGGCGATCCTGGATGAGTATATGCCAGGCTGGCGCGACATCCGCCGCAGGCTGAACGACGAGCCGGTCATCTGAATACTGACAGCAAACAGCCCGCGCCGAGGAGACCTTTGTGCGTTATTTGCTCCGGAGGAACGGAGGCTGCAGCCGTAGCAATAAATTTTTATTGACACGGGGCTTTCACTTATATTATAATCAATCTCTGCCGACCGCACGGACGGCAGAGATTTTATCAACTGCGCGGCTATGTTATCACAGCCGTTGTTGAGTATAATTCCATGGAAAGGATGGATCGGTTATGGTTCGCACATATCAGCCCAAGAAGCGTCACGCCCAGAAGGAGCACGGCTTCCGCAAGCGCATGGCCACCCGCAGCGGACGTAAGGTGCTTTCGCATCGCAGAGCCAAGGGCAGAGCTCAGCTCAGCTACTGAGCCGCAGTGACAGGGCTTTTCAGATAAATCGTTTTTTCAGGGCGGAGTGATCCGCCCTTATTGGCGTTATCGGAAAAGCCGAAAATGGGGAAAGTAATGGAATTCACCGACTCGCTCAAAAAGAACTATGAGTTCCGCCGCCTGTATGGCAAGGGCAGGAGCGCGGCGACGCCGCTGCTCGTGGTCTATTGCCGGCGCGGGCGCTCGGGCGGGAACCGGCTGGGCATCACTGTATCCAACAAGATCGGCAACGCCGTGGTGAGGAACCGCGTCCGCCGCCGTCTCAGGGAGATATACCGTCTTGCCGAGCCCCGGTTCAAGCGCGGCCGCGAGATCGTCGTCGTTGCGCGGACAAGGAGCGTCGGCGCGGAGTACAGGGAGCTTGAGAGCGCGTTTATGCGCGCGTGCGAAAAGCTGGGTCTGCTTGAGGAGGAAACGCAATGAAAGCGGTGCTTCTCGCCCTCGTCAGATTTTACAGGCGCTTTATCTCGCCGCTCTTTCCGCCCTGCTGCCGGTTCATACCCACCTGCTCGCAGTATGCGCTCGAGGCCATCGAGAAATACGGCGCGTGGAAGGGCGGCTGGCTCGCCGTTAAGCGCATCAGCCGCTGTCACCCGTTCCACACAGGCGAGCATGAATTCTATGACCCCGTACCTTGAATGGAGAGTAAGAAAATATGCTGAAAGCTATCGCTAAACCCTTTGGCTGGCTGCTGATGTGGCTCTATGAGTTCACAGGCAGCTACGGATGGGCCATAATCCTCTTCGGCGTTCTCGTCAACATCATTCTTCTGCCCTTCATGATGAAGAGCAAAAAGAGCATGATGCGCACGTCCCGTCTGCAGCCGCGCATCGCCGAGCTTCAGAAGAAGCACGAGGGTAATCAGGCCAAGCTCAACGAGGAGATGAGCAAGCTCTATCGCGAGGAGAAGATCAACCCGATGTCGGGCTGCCTCTGGAGCCTCATCCCGTTCCCGATACTCATCGCCCTTTATCAGGCCATTCGTTACCCCATCACCTGCATGATGGGCGTTTCGGAGGGGCTGCTCGCGGAGGGCGGCGCCATCTACCAGAAGCTTGCCGAGCTCGGCTATTCTCTGAGCGAATACACAACGGCGAATCAATCCGCCTATGAGCAGATATTCCAGTCCAAGTTCATAACGACGCATTTCGCCGAGTTCTCGTCGCTGTCGGACAAGCTCGTGCCGATGGATTACGGCTTCCTCGGTCTCGATCTCGCCGGAGTGCCGAACTGGAAAATTTGGCAGACCGACTTCGCGGCGGGCGCCTCGGTCTGGGGGCCGGCGCTCGCGCTGTTCTGCATCCCGCTCATATCCGCGGGCATGAGCTATCTGTCCATGAAGATCAGCACGGCCATGAACCCGCAGACCAACATGAACGCGCAGACCAAGTCCACCAACAGCACGATGATGCTGATGATGCCGATAATGAGCATCTGGATCTGCTTCATCATGCCGGCGGCTCTCGGTATCTACTGGATCGTCAACAGCGTGCTCGGCATACTGCGCGACGTTGTCCTCACGAAGATATATACGAAGAAGATGGACGCGGAGGACGCCGTCAGGATCGCCGCGCGCAAGGAGCGCGAGGCAGAGCTTGATCGCAAGCGCGAGGAGACCGAGCGGCTCAAAGCCGAGGGGCTCATGCCGCAAAACTCAAACACCAGCAAAAAGAAGCTGCAGGCCACGCAGAAGCAGAAGGACGCCGAGCGCAAGGCCGCCGCGGAGCGCGTCGAGCGCGAGGAGCGCCGCGCCCGTCTGGGTGTAGAGCTGCCCGAAAAGCCGGCCTCGCAGGTGGGCAACCGCCGCTATGCGAGGGGCCGCGCCTTTGTTGAGGACCGCTACGAGAACCCCGACGCCGCGGAGGAGGAGACCCTTGCCGCAGCAGCCGAATCCGAGTTCGGCGCCTCGATAGACGAGGACGGACAGGACGAAGCCGTCGAAGCCGTCGAGACCGTCGAGACTGCGGAGACCGCAGAGACCGTCGAAGCCGACGCGGACGACGACGAGGGAGCCGTTGAGGCGGCGGCGCCGGCCGAGGCCGCGAAGCCGGCCAAAGCGGCGGACGAGGATCAGGACGAAGGAATAACGGGAGATATTTAAATGACTAAATATATCGATAAAAGTGCAAAGACCGAGGACGAGGCCATAGCCTCCGCCCTCGCAGAGCTGGGTCTTGAGCGCGACGACGTCTCCGTGGAGATACTCGAGCGCGCCAAGAGCGGTTTTCTCGGCATAGGCTCCTCTCCCGCCGTTGTGCGGGTGTCCTACGAGGCTCCGGACGAGGTCGAGCCGGCTGTCCGGGCCCCCGAAAAGAAGCAGGCCGCCAGGGAGCAGGCTCCGGCAAAGCAGCCTGAGCGCAGCGCGAGCGCGGAGTTTGTCTCGCAGTATGTCCCGCAGTACACAGAGGGCGTAAAGGCCGAAACGGAGGCCTTCGTGTCCGGACTGCTCGAGCGCATGGGAGTGCGCGCGAATATCGAGATCACCGACCGCGAGAACGGCGGCATGCTCGTCAACCTCTCCGGCAACGGCATGGGCGCCGTGATAGGCCGCCGCGGCGAGACGCTCGACGCCATCCAGCATCTCACGAACTACGTTATAAACAAGGGCGGCGAGAAGCGCAGCCACATCAGCGTGGACGCCGAGGCATACAGAGCCAAGCGCGAGGAGAGCCTTGTGTCCCTCGCCAACAAGATGGCCGCCAAGGTCGTCAAGTATAAGCGCTCCATGGCTCTCGAGCCCATGAACTCCTATGAGCGCCACGTCATCCACACGGCGCTGCAGGACTATGACGGCGTTTCCACCAACTCCACCGGTGTGGAGCCCAACCGCCGCGTCGTCGTATCCTACGACCGGGCGAAGACCCCGCAGCAGCCGGCAGTCAGACCTGCTCCGGAGCCCGCTCCGGCTTACAAGCCCGCTCCCGTTGCCCAGCCCGCTCCCGATCCCGAGCCCACCTATAAAAACGAGAGCGCGAACAAGCCCGAGAGCCGTGAGTGGAGCTGAGTCGCCCAGTCTGAAGAAATATAAAACCCTTTTTGGGAGGTAAGAAATATGGTATTCGATACTGTCAGAGAGCTGCTTGCGCATCAGCTTGAGATCGACCCGGCGGATATCACCATGGATACGGACATCATCCTCGACCTCGGTGCGGATTCGCTTGATATCGTCGAGCTCGTAATGTCCATCGAGGAGGAGTACGACCTCGTTATCACCGACGAGAACGTCAACAACATGACCACCGTCGGCCAGGTCGTCAACTATCTCGACAGCGTTCTCAAAAACTGAAGCAGCGCAGCGAACAGACAGACGCCGGAGCATTTGCTCCGGCGTCTGTCATCATATAAAACACTTTTTATCCGGTTAGATACTACTTCTCCGGCTTATACTCCGCGCATTGGTAGCGCGGCTTGCCGAGACTTATCCTGCCGTATTCTATCGCCTTCTTCGGGCAGCCGCAGATGCAGGCCATGCAGTGCGCGCAGCCCACGCCCCATACCGGGCGGCCGTCACTGAGCTCTATGGCGTTGACGGGGCAGAGCTTCGCGCAAAGGCCGCAGCCCACGCAGGCGTCGGTCGCATAAAACCTTCGCCCGCTCACGCAGAAGCTGTAAAAGCAGGGGTTGACGAGCCCGGTCTTTATGCGGTCGGTCAGACCTGAGCGCAGCGGCGGGAAGGGCTGCCCCGCTCTGATCATCGGAACGGCGCTGCGGATAACAGGCTCCGCCCTCGCGATTATCTGCGCCGATTCCTCCTCGCCGGGGACATCGAACATCGCGATATAGTTCTCCGGCATCACGACGCCGAGTATGCCCATGAACTCAAGACCCTTCTCGCGGCAGAGCTTTTCGAGACAGGGCGTCGGCTCCCCCGGCTCGCTGCCGCAGGTCATGACAAAATAGGCCCTTCTGCTGCCCGTGAAGCTCCCGGAGCGGATGAAGTCGCGGAATATGCGGGGTATGCGCCAGCCGTGTGTCGGCGAGACGAATACCCACGGCTCCTCGGAGCGAAGCGCCGCGCTCTCTCCCGACTTTATATAAGGTGCGGCGTCGGTTATCCCGTCGCCGAGACCGGCGGCTATCATCTGCGCGGCGTATCTGCTGTTGCCCGTGCCGCTGAAATAAACTACCATGTGCGTTTCCTCCCACTTGCCTGATGGTATGATTTTACCATTTGCCCCGAAATTGTCAATGCTTGCGCGGCGCGGCGGACGGTGCTATACTTGACTCATGTCTTGACAGGAGGTGCGGCGATGGACGCGGCAAAAAGGCGCGAGGGGATCCTTGCCATGCTTGAAAAGAGCGGCGGGCCCGTCAGCGCGGCGGCGCTTGCGGGAGAATTTTCCGTCAGCCGCCAGATAATAGTGGGCGACGTCGCTCTGCTGCGCGCCGCCGGGTGCGAAATAAGCGCGACCCCGCGCGGCTATGTCCTCGCCTCGCCGGAGCGGGGCATTGTTCGCAAGATCGCCTGCGTCCATACGGCCGCGCAGATGAGCGAGGAGCTGAACATCATGGTGGACAACGGCTGCACCGTGCGCGACGTCGCCGTTGAGCACCCTGTCTATGGCGAGATCGTCGGCGCGCTCGCGCTCTCCTCGCGCTATGACGTCGCCGAATTTATCCGCAAGACCGAGGATGCGCGCGCCGAGCCCCTGTCGCGGCTCACGGGTGGGGTGCACCTGCATACGCTGCTCTGCCCCGACGAGGCGGCCTATGAGCGCGTGATTAGGGCGCTCGCCGAAAAGGGCTTCCTATATAAGAACGACATAGATTAAACAATCGTTGACAATTTCATATCCACGGCTATAATAAACTATACAGGTGACAAGACACCTGTATAGTTTTGCTTTCTGGAGGGCCGGATCGATATGGGCAGATTCAAGGAATTTCTCAAGCGGAAGAACATCATTATCTCCGCCAAGCGCTATGGCGTGGACGCGCTGGGGGCTATGGCGCAGGGGCTTTTTGCCTCTCTGCTCGTCGGCACGATCTTCAACACCATCGGCACGCAGTCGGGGCTTGCGATCTTCAACACCATCGGCGGCTACTGCACGGCCGTGGCCGGGCCGGCGATGGCGATGTCCATCGGCTGGGCGCTGCAGGCGCCGCCGCTCGTGCTCTTCTCGCTCATAGCGGTGGGCGGCGCGGCGAACACGCTCGGCGGCGCGGGCGGGCCGCTCGCGGTGCTCGTGGTCGCGGTGGTCGCGGCGGAGTTCGGCAAGGCCGTCTCAAAGGAGACGAAGGTGGATATACTCGTCACGCCCTGCGTCACCATCTGCGTGGGCGTGCTGCTCTCGATGCTCTGCGCGCCGGCCATCGGCTCGGCGGCGTCGTGGTTCGGCCGGCTCATAATGCTCGCGACCGAGCTGCAGCCCTTCTTCATGGGCATACTCATCTCCGTGCTCGTCGGCATAGCGCTCACGCTGCCCATATCCTCGGCGGCCATCTGCGCGGCGCTCTCGCTCACGGGTCTCGCCGGCGGCGCGGCTCTCGCCGGCTGCTGCGCGCAGATGGTGGGCTTCGCCGTGATGAGCTTCCGCGAGAACCGCTGGAGCGGCATAGTCTCGCAGGGGATAGGCACGTCGATGCTGCAAATGGGCAACATCGTCCGCAAGCCGGTCATCTGGCTGCCGCCGATAATCGTCTCCGCCATCACGGGGCCGATCGCGACCTGCCTTTTCCAGCTCAAGATGAACGGCCCCGCCGTCGCCTCCGGCATGGGCACCTGCGGGCTCGTCGGGCCCATCGGGGTCTATACCGGCTGGATAGCGGACGTCGCCTCGGGCGCCAAGGCGGGAATCACCGCAATGGACTGGACAGGGCTGCTGCTCATATCCGTCGTGCTGCCCGCGGTGCTCACGCCGCTCGTCGCCATGCCGTTCCGCAAAAAGGGCATCATCGGCGGGGACGATCTCAAGCTCGAGAGCTGATAAAAAAGGTATACCGAAGTACATAAATATGTTACAATAGCTGCGGCGAATTTTCGCCGCAGCTATATCCATGGAGGTATCCGTATGACTTTTTCAGATATTGTTGAAACGCCCACCGGGCTTGGCAGCGCGACGCTTGGCGACGTGCTCTCCGCCGTGCTGGCGCTCCTGCTTGGTATCATCGTTGTGAAGATAGTCTCGCGCCTGCTGGTGCGTCTGCTCGCGCGGGGCAAAATGGACGTGCGCGTGCAGAAATATGTGGTGAAATGCGTAAGGTTCCTGCTCTACGTCATCACGGTTCTCATAGTGCTCGAATGTCTGCGCGTGCAGGCGACGTCGCTCGTGGCGCTGCTGTCCGTCGGCTCCCTCGGCATTACGCTCGCGGCGGAGGACGTGCTCGGCAACATCGCGGGAGGGATGGTCATACTCTCCTCCCACCCCTTCGCCCTCGGCGACTTCATCGAGGTGGGCGACACCTCCGGCACGGTGGACGAGATATCGATCAACCACACGCGCCTCATCACGCCCGACGGCACGATCGCGCTCATCCCCAGCAAGACCGTCGCGGCCTCGAAGGTCACGAACTACACCGCTCTCGGCCACCGCCGCGTGAAGCGCGTGGTCACGGCCTCCTACGACGCGACGACCGAAGCCGTTAAGGACGCCTGCCGCGCCGCGCTGCGCTCCACCGACAGGCTGCTCGCGGAGCCAGAGAGCGCGGTATATCTCTCCGACTATGGCGCGAGCTCCATCGAATACACGGTCTTCTGCTGGTGCGCGCCGGCGGACTACTGGGACGTTTACTACGCGCTGGGCGAGAACCTCCGTGCCGCCTTTGCCGACGCCGGCGTCGAGATGACCTACGACCATCTCAACGTCCACATGGTGGGATGAGCGCGGACAGACGCGAGAAAAGGCCGGAATATACCGTTGAGGAGAGCTGCGCTCTGCTGGACTTCCTGCTGCGCTCCGTGAAGGGGCTTTCGCGCAACAGCGTGAAGTCCCTGCTCACGCGCGGCCAGGTGCTTGTGGACGGCCGCGCCGTCACGCGCCACGACCACCCGCTCGCGCCCGGACAGACCGTGAAAATAACCCGCGCGGGCGCGGCGGAGACGCCGCCGATAATATATGAGGACGCGGAGCTCGTGGTCATTGACAAGAGCGCAGGTCTGCTCGCCGTGGCGACGGACGCTGAAAAGCAAAAAACCGCCTACCGCATGCTCACGGACCATGTGCGCGAGAGCGGCGGCGGACGGATATTCGTTGTGCACCGGCTCGACCGCGACACCTCCGGCGTGCTGCTCTTTGCCAAGAACGAGCGGATAAAGAGAGCGCTGCAGGACGACTGGAACAGCATCGTCACCGAGCGCGGCTATACCGCCGTGGTCGAGGGGCGGCCGGATGAAAAGCGCGGCGTAATGCGCTCATGGCTGCGCGAGACGAAAACGCATCTCGTCTACTGCTCCGCGACGCCCGGCGACGGGCTTGAGGCCGTGACGCGCTATGAGGTGACGGCCTGGGGGCCGGCGTATTCCCTGCTGGATATCCGCCTGGAGACCGGACGCAAAAACCAGATCCGCGCGCAGCTGCGGGAGCTGGGGCACCCTGTCGCCGGCGACAAAAAATACGGCGCGGCGACCGACCCCGCAAAGCGCCTGTGTCTCCACGCGCACACGCTCGCGCTCACCCACCCGTTCACGGGCGAGGAGCTGCGGTTTGAGGCGCCGACGCCGGGATCGTTCGCCGCGCTCGTGCGCGGATAAGCTTACCGCCCCGCCTCGCGCAGGAGCTTCGCGACCTCGTCGCGGCCGAGCGCGCGCCCAGAGGACACGACCTTGCCGTCGATGACGAGCGCGGGGGTGGACATCACGCCGTACTTTGCGATCTCGCCGAAGTCGCGGATGTGACCGATCGGCTCGTCGCAGCCGAGAGAGGCGAGAGCCTCGCGCGCGGAGGTCTCGAGCGCTTCGCACTTGGCGCAGCCGCCGCCCAATACCAGTATCGCCGCGTTTTCCGCCTCGGCGGGGGACGCGGTCTCTTTCTTTTTCCCGAACAGTGCCATTGTTGTTTCCTCCTAAATAAGATAGCTTTGAAGTATATTGAAAAGATAACCCACTATGATTATCCCGACGGTGCACACGCCCGTGAAGAGCGCGAGCAGACGGGGCTTTACTGCGCGGCGGAGCATCACGAGCGAGGGGAGCGAGAGCGTGGTTACCGCCATCATGAAGCTCAAAACGGTGCCGAGCCTCGCGCCCTTCGCGAGCAGCGCCTCGGCTATCGGTATGGCGCCGAAGATGTCCGCGTACATCGGCACGCCCACTAAAGTAGCGAGCACCACGCCGAAGGGGTTGTCGCCGCCGAGCACGGTCTCCACCCATTCCTCGGGTATCCAGTTGTGGATGACCGCGCCGACGCCCACGCCGATGAGGACAAACGGAAACACCTTGCTGAAGGTTTCGCCCATGCGCTCGCGCGCATAGACAAGGCGGTCGCGGCGCGTGAGCGAGGGCGAATCAAGCTCGACGCCCGACGCCGTCATTATAAAGTCCTCTACATATTTCTCCATGTGCAGCTTTTCTATGAGCGTGCCGCCGAGCACGGCGATCACGAGCCCCACCGCCACATATACCACCGCCACGCGCGCGCCGAAAACGCTCATTAGCAGCACAAGGCTGCCGAGATCGACCATCGGCGAGGAGATCAGAAACGAGAACGTCGCGCCTATGGGCAGCCCCGCCGAGGTGAAGCCGATAAAGAGCGGGATGGACGAACAGGAGCAGAAGGGCGTAACCGTTCCGAGCAGCGCCGCCGCGCAGTTGGCGCCTATCCCCCGGAAGCGCCCGAGTATGCGCTTGCTGCGCTCGGGCGGGAAGTAGCTCTGAATATAGCTGACGAGGAAGATCAGCAGACACAGCAGCACCGTTATTTTTATTGTGTCGTAGATGAAGAACTGCACGCTTCCGCCGAGGCGGGTGGATATGTCGAGCCCCAGCGCCCCGAGCAGAGAGCCGACGAGCGTGCTGAGCCACCTCATCCCGAGTATCTGATACTGAATAAAATCCCAGATCACCGGCAGCGGCCCCCGCCCTGACCCGCGCCGGCGGAGAGCGCGTCGATATACTCCGCAAACGCGCCGAGCCTCTCGCGGTCGAGCGAGTAGTGGCTCCACTTGCCCTCGCGCCGCGCCGTGACTATCCCGCACTCGCAGAGGATACGCATATGGTGCGAGAGCGTGGGCTGCGTTATCTCAAATTCCTCCAGCAGCCTGCAGGCGCACCTCTCGCCCGCGGATAGCATCTCCACTATCCTCAGACGGTTGGAATCGCTCAGCGCCTTGCAGACGAGAGCGACGTCGATACTGTTCATAAAAGCACCTCGCATTGACGATTATCTATATTTGACAGTATATGGCACACATTGATGTCTGTCAATATGATCCTGCAAAAAAAGCGGCCCACAGGCCGCCTTTTATTCCGGCGCTATTCCGCGAGCTCGAGCAGCGCCGGGGCGACCGCGTCGGCAAAGAGGCGCGCCGCGCAGAGAGCCTCGGCAAGGGTGTTGCCGCTGCTGCCGACCTCAAGAATCAGCGAGCCGGTGGTGAGATGCTGGTTATAGCGCTCCTTAACGAGCGCCACGGGCCGCGCGAGCGTCGGGAACTGCGAGATGAGCGCCCGCTGGAGATACAGCGCGAGCGCGAGGTTTTCGCGCCAGAGCGGATGGTCGAGACCGCTCGCGTCCGTGCCGCACAGCAGCATCACCTGCGAGGCGCACTCGCCGTCGAGCCCGGCGACGGTCTTGTATACCACGTCGCCGTCGCTCAGCGCGTCGCGGTGTATGTCCAGCACCACGGCGATGCTCGGGTTCTCCGCAAGGTGCGCCTCGATCGCCGCGCCGGAGCGGGAGTAGGAGCCGGTGTAGCTCGGGTAGTCGTATATCTCCCGGTCGTGCGGCACCCTCAGCCCGTAGCTCTCAAGCGCCGCCGTGAGCTCGTCGCCCACGCGCACGATGTTGTAGCGCGTGTCCTCGGTGCGGCCCGTGTCGGAGGGGGCGTAGCTGTCGAAGCCCTCGGAGGTGTAGGCCTCGCTTGAGTGGGTGTGGATGATGAGTATCTGCGCGCCCTCCGCGCTCAGCTTCAGCGACGGCCTCTCGGCGAGCATGGCGGCAACGTCGATGTCGTAATCGGTCGCGTTCGATATCGTCATGCCGCCGGAGATCGTGGTAGCAACGATGTCCCCGTCGTCGGCGGTCTGAGGAGCGGGCGTCGGCGTCGGAGCGGGCGTGGGCGCAAGCTCCGCCGTTATCTCCGCCGAGGGCTCGACCCCCAGCTCCAGCCGGAGACTCACCGCCGAGACGCCGCCGTTTTCCGCGTCCCGCAGCAGCCCGCCCACGGCCTCTCCCGCTCCCGCGAGCAGGGCGAGACGGATGGCCAGCAGGGCGAGCCCCGCCGCAACCAGTTTTTTCCCCGCGGCCATGTCCTCACCCCCCTCCGTAATTCTATGAGCGCGCAACCGCGAAAATTACGCTCTTTTATTTGTCGGAAGAGCGTGGTACAATAGCCGAAAAAAGGGAAGGATGAGGATAGATGCAATACACATACAAGCCCCGCGGCGTCTGCTCGCAAAAGATGGAGGTGGCGGTGGAGGACGGAAAAGTCACGATGCTGAAAGTCACCGGGGGATGCAGCGGCAATCTGCAGGGCATTTCAAAGCTCGTTGTGGGGATGGACGTCCACGAGGCGATCGACAAAATGCGCGGTATCCGCTGCGGCCGGAAGAGTACCTCCTGCCCCGATCAGCTCTCCATCGCGCTGAGCGAGTGCATAGGCGAAAATAATTAGCAAGTTAACATAACAACATAAAATAATAACGCGATTTACATAATATCTTACAATTTGTTTCTCTTTCTGTCGAGGTTGCAAAAAAATATTATGTCACCTTTAGGAGAAGCGTGTCGAATGGTCAAATAGCACAACACAATATATAGTGTCGAAATTGAAAATACGTCACTTGCACACCATATATAAGGACGTGTTGTTGAGATTATTCAATTTCGACAGAGGTGGTTTGTGCAAAAATACCATTGAAAACCACCCCGGATTTTGACTATAATTATTGCACAGAGAGATTTCCGCCCACCGAAAACGTGGGCGGAAACTCCACCCTTATGGATAATAAGGAGTGCAATGATGCGAAATTCGACAAAATTCGGAAACAAAATAGTTACGGCTGTTGTCGTCCTCATTTGCGCCGCGCTCCTCTGTGGATTCTCGGTAGAGGGGAGGACGCCGGATCGCGACGCGCGCGGGGTGGACTATACCGCCACGGACGTGTATGTGGACGGCATACTCAGCGACGGCGTCGGTTATGCCGTGGGGACAAGCACATACATGGACCCTGTTGACTTCTTCCGCGTGCTGGGCGTCGAGTGCAGCGTGTCCGAGCCGGAGGACGGCGAGCTGCTGCGCATGGCCTTTGGCGGCACGGTCGCCGCGGTGGATGCGCTCGCGCAGTACATGATCGTGGGCGACAGAGTGCTGCCCGTGAGCGGAACGGTGACGGTCGGAGAGCGGCTGTGCCTGCGCGTTTCGGATCTCGCGCGGCTCGTTGGGGCCGAGGTGAGCTGGGACACGGCCACGGAGAGCGTGGATATCAACGCCACCTGCATAGCCCCGCTTGAATCCGCCGAGAGCTTTTACAACGCCGACGATCTCTATTGGCTCAGTCACATCATCCAGGCCGAGGCGGGCTCCGAGGAGCTCAGAGGGATGATCGCCGTGGGCAACGTGGTGCTCAACCGCGTGAGCGTGGAGGCCTTCCCGAACAGCGTGTATGAGGTCGTGTTCGACTCGCGGTACGGCATCCAGTTCTCGCCCGTTGAAAGCGGCTCCATCTACTGCGACCCGTGCGACAGCGCCGTAATCGCCGCGAAGCTCTGTCTTGAGGGCTGCAAAACGGCGGGGGAGAGCCTGTATTTCGTGAACCCCATGACCGGCAGCACCTCGTGGTTCGAGGAGACGCGCGAATTCGTCACGAGCATAGGCGGCCATGATTTCTACGCCTGATTGCAAGCGGAAATCAAATGTGATATAATCCGGGCGCGTCGAAGGACGCGCCCGATTATTTGGCTGTGGTGAAGGCATATGGAAGAGATACTGCGCTCAGGCTTTGAGAAACTTGATATACCCGTCGATGATCTGCGGCTCGCGGCGTTCCGGCGCTACTATGAGCTGCTGCGCGAGGGCAACGCCGTAATGAACCTCACCTCGATAGAGGGCGAGGAGAACACGGCGCGGCTGCACTTCCTCGACTGCTGCGCGCTTTTGAGGGCGGCGGACTTCCGCGGCGCGAGCGTTATCGACGTAGGCACCGGCGCGGGCTTCCCCGGACTGCCGCTCAGGATCGCCGAGCCCTCGGTCAGGCTCACGCTGCTCGACTCGCAGCTCAAGCGCGTGGAGTTTCTGCGCCGCGCCGTATCGGAGCTCGGGCTTGAGGACGTGCGAATTGAATGCGCGCGGGCGGAGGAAGCTCCCGACGACCTGCGCGGCGGCTTCGATTTTGCCGTATCCCGCGCCGTGGCGCGGCTCAACGCGCTCTGCGAGCTCTGTCTGCCCTTCGTGCGCGTCGGCGGGGTGTTTATAGCCATGAAGGGGCCGGAGTGCCCACGGGAGCTTGAGGAGGCCGAAAACGCCGTCTCCCTGCTCGGCGGGGAGTATGAGCGCACGGTGGAATATTCCGTCCCGGGCACGGACGCGCGCCGCTGTGCCGCCGTAATACGCAAGACCGCGCCGACCCCCGCGGGCTATCCGAGGCGCTGGGCAAGAATTGCCAAAAAGCCGCTTTGAAACATTTCGGATCGCCCGACGTCATAGAATACATACGACCCACAAGAATCGGAGGTGTCACAATGAAAAAGCTATTATCCGCGGCTCTCGCGGTCTGCCTGCTTGTATCGCTCACTCCGGCGCTCGCCGCGCAGTCCGGGCAGGAGCGCGCCGTAATCGGCGCGAATCTCACTGATGAACAGATAACCGCCGTCTATTCCGCCTTCGGCGTTAAGCGCGGAGACGTTTCGGAGCTTAAAGTAACAAACGAGGACGAGCGCCATTATCTCGACGGGCTGGTGGACGAGTCGCTCATCGGCACGCGCTCGATCTCCTGCGTCTATATCGAAACTCTCGCCGAGGGCGAGGGACTGGACGTCACGACCTCCAACATCTCCTGGTGCACGCCGCAGATGTATGTCAGCGCGCTCGCCACGGCGGGCATAAGCGACGCGAAGGTGATCGTCGCCGCGCCGTTCGAGGTTTCCGGCACGGCCGCGCTCACGGGCGTTTACATGGCCTATGAGGACATCACCGGACAGGAGCTTGACGAGACCGCGAAGCTCGTGAGCACGCAGGAGCTGACCATCACGGCAGAGCTTGCCGACGAGCTCGGCGGGTATGACTCCGTGGAGATAGTCAATGAGCTCAAGCTGATACTCGCGGAGACCGTGAACATGACGGACGAGGAGCTTATCGCCGAGATAAAGTCCATCGCCGCGGAATACAACGTCTCGCTCACGGACGGGCAGATCGAAAAGCTCGTTTCGCTCTGCCGCTCGCTTGAAAAGCTGGACTCCGACGCGCTCAAGGAAAAGGTGGAGTCCGTGCAGCAGACTCTGCGGAGCATGGCGGACGCCAAGACAAAGGTCGCGGGCTTTGTGGATACCGTGAAGAACATATTCCAGGCCGTCGCCGACTTCTTCTCGCGCGTGTTCTCCGGCGGCAGCGCCGCGTAAACTTAATACAGTAAAGGGCGCGTCGTTCGACGCGCCCTTTTGCTATGCAGTTAATCGCCGAAGAAGATGCCGACGTCGCGCGCGGTCTGGATGAGCGGGTCGTCGGGGGACATGAACTTCGTGCGGCTCGCGGCGTCCGCAAGGGGGACGGAGACGATCTCGCCGTTCTGAATGCCGACCATCTCGCCGTAGCGCCCCTCCGTTATCAGCCGCGCCGCCGCCGTGCCGAAGCGCGTGGCGAGCACGCGGTCAAAGGGGCAGGGCGGGCCGCCGCGCTGGTAATGCCCGGGTATGGTCACTCTTGTCTCCTTGCCGGTCATCTCCTCAAGCTGGGCGGCGATGCGGTAGGAGATCGTGGAGTGCTTCGCGTTCTCCTTCGCCTTTCGCCGCTCCTCCTCGGAGAGCACGGCGTCGGTATCGGAGACCGCGCCCTCGGCCACGGCGATGATCGTGTAGTTCCTGCCGTGCGTGCGGCGGTATTCTATGGCCTCGGCCACCTTGTCGATGCTGTAGGGTATCTCCGGGATGAGCACCACGTCCGCGCCGGAGGCGAGCCCCGCGTTGAGCGTGAGCCAGCCCGCGTCGCGCCCCATGAGCTCCACAAGGAACACGCGCCCGTGCGAGCTCGCGGTGGAGTGTATGTAGTCGATGACGTTCGTCGCGATGTCCACGGCGCTCTGGAAGCCGAAGGTCGTGTCCGTGCCCCAGATGTCGTTGTCGATGGTCTTGGGCAGGGTGATGATGTTCATGCCGGCGTCCATGAGCAGCTTCGCGCTCTTCTGCGTGCCGTTGCCGCCCATCACAACAAGGCAGTCCATGTTGAGCTTGTTGTAGGTGTCGAGCATGGCGGGCATGAGATCGTTGCCCTCGTCGTCCACTATCGCGCGCCCGGGGATATAGCGCTGTCGCGAGGTGCCGAGGATCGTGCCGCCCTCCGTGAGTATGCCGGAGAAGTCGCCCGGCTCCATGAGCTTGTAGTCGCTCTCGATGAGCCCGCGGTAGCCGTCGTACATGCCGAAGATCTCGACATTGTGGACATACTGGAGCAGCGCCTTGCCCACGCCGCGGATGGCGGCGTTGAGCCCCTGACAGTCACCGCCGGAGGTCACGAGGCCGATTCGTGTGTTACGTTTCATATTCGTCTCCTTTGAAGTACGAAATATATCAAACGTATCATACAATATTATCGCGCCGTTGTCAATCGCGCATTGAGTCGGCCGCCGCGCCTTGGAAAAGTGTCAGTGCTTGGGGATGCTTATCGTCACGATGAGCTCGTCCTCGGTCTCGCGCTTGTCCATGCCCGCGGCGATGCCCCCCTGCTTCATCATGTCTATGCTTTTGGAGAGGGTGTTGAGGAACACTCTCACGTCCTTGAGAATGAACGAGCGCTTGCCGCTTTCGGGCTCCTTTTCCTCAAGCAGGCGGTCGATATAGGCGTCGGTCTGGGCGACGTTGAGAGAGCGCTTGACTATGTTGTCGAGCGCGGCGCGGCGCGCGTCGTCGCTCTCGAGCCGCAGCAGCGCACGGGCGTGGCGCTCGGTCAGACCGTTTTCGAGCAGGGAGGAGAGGATGTCCTCCGGCAGCTTGAGCAGGCGCAGCTTGTTTGCGACGGCGGACTGGCTTCGTCCGAGCTTTTTGGCGAGCTCCTCCTGACTGAGCCCGAACATGCGGATGAGCGCCGCGATGCCCCGCGCCTCCTCCACGAAGTCGAGATCCTCGCGCTGTAAATTTTCCACCATGGCTATCAGTCCGGATTCCTCAAGATTGACGTCGAGCAGCATACACGGCACGGTTCTCAGCCCCGCCAGCTTCGCCGCGCGCAGGCGGCGCTCGCCCGCCACGAGCGAGTAGCGCCCGTAGTGCAGGCGCACGGAGAGCGGATTGAGCACGCCGTACTGCGCGATGCTCGCGGCGAGCTCACGCAGCTCGTCGGGGTCGAAGGCGCGGCGCGGCTGATTCGGGTTGGGGTCGATCTC
>CAYNMN010000021.1:0-20588 GCA_964398305.1 uncultured Oscillospiraceae bacterium | reverse complement strand
AGAAGGCGGAGATGCCGTAGACTATGCCGAAGTTTACGGCCTTGGCGTGGCTGCGCTGCAGGGGCGTGACCTCGTCCTCCGCGACGCCGAACACCTGCGCCGCTGTCGCCCTGTGGATATCCACGCCCTCGATGAACGCGCGGCGCATGGTCTCGTCGCCGGAAATATGCGCGAGTATCCGCAGCTCTATCTGGCTGTAATCCGCGTCCACAAGCACGCTGCCGGAGGGCGCGACGAACATTTTGCGTATCTCGCTGCCGAGCTCGCGGCGCACGGGGATGTTCTGGAGATTGGGCTCGACGCTCGAAAGGCGCCCGGTGGCCGTGACGGTCATCTTGAAGTTCGTGTGTATGCGCCCGTCGGCGGATATCACCTTTAAAAGCCCGTCGGCATAGGTGGATTTGAGCTTTGTGAGCATACGGTAGTCGAGCACCTGCGCGACTATCGGGTTTTCGGGAGCGAGAGCCTCGAGCGCGTCGGCGTTGGTGCTCCAGCCGGTCTTTGTCTTTTTTCCGGCCGGCAGACCCAGCTCGCCGAAAAGCACCTCGCCGAGCTGCTTGGGCGAGTTGATGTTGAACTCGTGCCCCGCGAGCTCCCAGATACTCCTCTGCAGGGCATCGATGGCGTTGACCATGCCCTCGCCGTAATCGCGCAGAGCCTTTTTGTCCACGAGGAAGCCCCTGTGCTCCATATCGGCAAGCACCGCGCAGAGCGGCAGCTCGATATCATAGAGCAGCTTTTCCATGCCGAGCTCCCTGAGCTTTTCTGAGAGCTTTTCCTCCAGCAGCTCGATAACCGAGGCCTTTTGCAGATACTCCGCCATGCGGTCTGTATCCGGCAGCAGCGAGAGCTGCGCCTCCTGCCGCCATTCGCCGAGATAGAAGCCGGCGTATTTCGGGCAGATGCGCTCAAGCTCGTAGTCCGTCGCGGTCGGGTCGAGAAGATAGGCGGCGACGGCGGTGTCGAACTGCCAGACGCCGGAGTCCGCGCCCCGCTCGAGCAGCAGGCGCTGCATATCCTTGACGTCGTGCCCGACTTTTCTGCGATCGCTCGCAAAGAGCTTTGCGAGCGCGGCGTCAAAATCGCCGTCGTATTCGGCGCGGTCGAGTATCCACGCCTCGCCGCCGTTGAGAAACACGATATAGTCGAGCTCGCCGCCGCTGTAAAAATACACGGTTTTATCGCCGAGCCTTTTGAGCGCGGCGTCGAGCGCGGCGGCGCTTGTCACCTGCTCGCTCGTGCACTCGCCGGTATAGGTCTCGGTCGGCTCCGCGGCGGAGGGGTGCAGCCTCCATTTGTCTATGAAGCGCGTAAAGCCGAGACGGGCGAAGAGCGAATAGAGCTCGCCGCTGTTCTCGAGCGACCAGCGCGCCTGCGCGGGGTCGAGCTCCACGGGTGCGTCCGTGCGGATGGTCGCGAGGGTGTAAGAGAGCCTTGCGGAGGCCTCGCCCGCGGCGAGCTTCTTCTTCGCGCCGTCCTTTATGTCAAGACTTGCGAGGCCTGAGTATATGCTCTCCACCGTGCCGTAGCGGCGCACGAGATCGAGAGCGGTCTTTTCGCCCACGCCCGGCACGCCGGGAATGTTGTCGCTCGCGTCGCCCATCAGCGCCTTGAGATCGACGAGCTGCGGCGGGCTGAAGCCGTATTCCTCGCGGAACACGGCGGGGTCGTATTCCACGGTCTCCTGCTGTCCCATGCGCGATCTCACATGACGCACATGCACGGCGTCCGTGACGAGCTGCAAACTGTCGCGGTCGCCGGTGACGATCACGCAGTCCCAGCCCTCTCGCTCGCAGCGCCTGCCCACGGTGCCGAGAATGTCGTCGGCCTCCCAGCCCTCGGCCTCAAGGCGGGTGACGCCCATGGCGTCGATGACCTCGCGCAGCACGGGCATCTGCGCGGCGAGCTCGTCGGGCATCGGCTTGCGCTGCGCCTTGTAGCCGTCGTACATTTTGTGGCGGAAGGTGGGCGCGGGCAGGTCGAAGGCGACGCAGAGGCTGTCCGGCGTCTCCTCGTCGAGCAGGTGCTGGAGTATGGACAGAAAGCCGTAAACGGCGTTGGTGGGCGTGCCGTCGGGCGCGGTGAGCGGTCTCACGCCGTAGAACGCGCGGTTGACTATGCTGTTGCCGTCGAGTATCATCAGCTTCATTTGCTCTCACCTTTCAGCTTTATCAGCTCGTCGCGCAGCACGGCGGCATACTCGAATTCGAGCATCTTCGCGGCCTCGCGCATCTTCTTTTCGAGCTTTTCTATCTCGGCGTCGCGCTCCCTGGCGGTCATTCTCACGCCGTCGCGGCGGCGCGAGTCGCCCTCGGCCACCTTTGCGGATATCTCGATAAGACCGCGCACGGACTTGATTATCGTCTGCGGGACTATGCCGTGCGCCTCGTTATAGGCCTGCTGCTTGGCGCGGCGGCGCTCGGTCTCGTCGATGCAGGCCCGCATGGAGGGCGTTATCGTGTCGGCGTACATGATGACCGTGCCGTCAACGTTCCTCGCCGCTCTGCCTGTGGTCTGGATTAGACTTGTCTCCGAGCGCAGGAAGCCCTCCTTGTCGGCGTCGAGGATGGCGACGAGCGAGACCTCCGGTATGTCCAGACCCTCGCGCAGAAGGTTGATGCCCACGAGCACATCAAATTCGCCGAGACGCAGATCGCGGATTATCTCCATGCGCTGCATGGCGTCGATATCGTGGTGCATATAGCGGCACTTGATGCCCGCGCCGGCGAGATAGGCGGAGAGATCCTCCGCCATGCGCTTGGTGAGCGTCGTTACGAGCGTGCGCTGGCTCTTTTCTATCCTGTCCCGGATCTCGGCGATGAGATCGTCTATCTGCCCCTCCACGGGGTGGATCTCCACCCTGGGGTCGAGGAGGCCCGTGGGGCGGATTATCTGCTCGGCTGTCTGGCCGGAGCGCGTGCGCTCATACTCGCCGGGCGTCGCGGAGACATATACCACCTGATCGAGCTTCTTTTGGAACTCCTCGAATTTGAGCGGGCGGTTGTCGAACGCGGAGGGCAGGCGGAAGCCGTAGTCTATGAGCGTCTCCTTGCGGGCGCGGTCGCCGTTATACATCGCGCGCACCTGCGGGAGCGTCGCGTGGCTCTCGTCGATAAAGAGCACGAAGTCCTTGGGGAAGTAATCGAGCAGGGTCAGCGGAGCGCTGCCCGGCGCGCGGCCGGAGATGATGCGGCTGTAATTTTCTATGCCGGAGCAGAAGCCGAGCTCCTGTATCATTTCAATGTCGTAGCTCGTGCGCTGCTCTATCCTCTGCGCCTCGAGCAGCCGGTTGTTCGCCTTAAAAAACGCCACGCGCTCATCGCACTCGCGGCGGATCTCGCTCACGGCCCTGTCCATCTTGTCGCGGGTGGTGACATAGTGGCTCGCGGGGTAGATGACGATATGCGTCAGGCGCTTGTTCGCGGCTCCCGTCACGGGGTCGAACTCGCTGATGCGGTCTATCTCGTCGCCGAAGAACTCCACGCGCACGGCGCGATCCTTATAGTAGGCGGGGAATATCTCAACCGTGTCGCCCCGGACGCGGAACATGTTGCGCTCAAAGGCGATGTCGTTGCGCTCATAGCGGCAGTCTATCAGACTTTTCAAGAGCTCGTCACGCTTGAGCTCCGTCCCCGCGCGCAGTGAAACGGCGAGCTTTTCGAAGTCCTCCGGCTCGCCGAGACCGTATATGCAGCTCACCGACGCGACGACCAGCACGTCCCGCCGCTCGAGGAGCGAGAAGGTTGCAGAAAGGCGCAGGCGGTCTATCTCGTCGTTCGTCGAGGCGTCCTTCTCTATAAATGTGTCCGTGTGCGGGATGTAGGCCTCGGGCTGGTAGTAGTCGTAGTAGCTCACGAAGTACTCCACGGCGTTGTCCGGGAAGAACTCGCGGAACTCCGCGCAGAGCTGCGCCGCGAGGGTCTTGTTGTGCGCGAGCACAAGCGTCGGGCGCTGGACGCGCTCGATGATCTTCGCCATCGTATAGGTCTTGCCCGAGCCCGTAACGCCGAGAAGCGTCTGCTCCTCAAGGCCGTTTTCAAGCCCCTGCGCGAGAGCCTCTATGGCCTCCGGCTGGTCGCCCGAGGGTGAATAATCGCTGACGACATGGAACTGCGGCATCTTGACCTCCGAAAAGTATAATAAAATATTATATCATAGTATTGCGCGAAAGAAAAGGCGTTTCGTCGTCCGAAGCGCCCCTGTGATAATTTCAAAACATAAGTTGACATACCCGCCCGAAATGGTAGAATATAAACAGCAAAGGCGGCCGGAAGGCCGGAAAGGAGCGGATACGATATGAAAACAGTCGATTACATAGGCAACTGCCACTATGAGGTCACCGGCGAGCGCGAGGCGGAGGCCGCCGCGGCGCTGGAGGAGGCTCTCTCCGGCGTGGCGAAGCGCCGCAATGCCTATGTTCAAAGCGAGATTGACCTCATCATAAAGGACATCTGCGAGGATTACTCCGTGGAGATCACCATGGGCGTATAAGCCCACCCTTGACAAAGCCCCGCAGACTTAACCGACGATTTGCCGCCCCGTTATGGGGCGGCTTTTCATTTTCTGGAGCGCAGTGACTCTATCACGCGCTCGCGGCGATTGGTTATCTCGGGGCCGGGCGCAATGATGTCGCCGGATCTCGTGAGCGCGAGCTTTGTGAGCAGCGGGCCGAAGAGCTCGTAGATCAGCACGCCCATAAGCACGATGTTGCGTATGAGAGCGCCGTCGGGCAGCGTCGCGGCCGTCACGCACATGCCCAGGGCGACGCCCGCCTGGGGGAAGAGCGTGACGCCCAGCCATTTGCGCACCACGGGATCCGTGTGCGCGATGGCGCAGGAGATGTCCGCGCCGAAATACTTGCCGGCTGTGCGCGCCGCAATATACGCCGCGCCGATGCCGACCACGGCGACGTCGGAAAACACGTCCGGCTCAAGCGCCGCGCCGCTCAGCACGAAGAACAGCGCCATGAGCGGCGCGGTCCATTTATCGGCCTTGTCCATTATCTCCGCCGAGAGGGGAGAGGCGTTGCAGAACACGGTGCCGAGCATCATGCATACGAGCAGCGAGGAGAAGGAGATCGTCACGGGGCCGAGATCGATCCTGAGCATCGAGAGCCCAACTGTCGCCAGCACAAAGCCTATCACCATGCTCACGCGGTTGCGGTTGGAGTGGAACGGCCGCTCTATCTGGGCGAGCAGCAGCCCGAGCAGCGCGCCGAGGGCGAGCGAGCACGCGATCTCCAGCGCCGGCTCCGCCACCATGGAGATAATGTCGGCCCCGCCGCCGTCGAGCGCACCGGCTATGCCGAAGGATACCGCGAACACGGCGAGCCCCACCGCGTCGTCGAGCGCGACGACCGGCAGGAGGATGTCGGTGACCTTGCCCTTCGCCTTATACTGTCTCACGACCATAAGCGTCGCGGCCGGAGCCGTAGCCGACGCGATCGCGCCGAGAGTTATCGCCGCCGAAACGGACAGCGTGCCGGGGACGATGAAATGCACCGCTATGAGGACGACGTCCACCACAAGCGTCGTGATGAGCGCCTGAAGGCAGCCGACTATAAGCGCCTGTTTGCCTGTGGCGCGCAGGGATGAAACGCGGAACTCGTTGCCGATGGCAAAGGCTATAAAGCCCAGCGCGGCGTCGGAGATGATGTCGAGCTGCGCCACGGCGTCAGAGCTCGTGAAGCCCAGACCCTCGATGCCCAGGCGTCCGAGCACATAGGGGCCAATGAGCAATCCGGAGATAAGATAGGCCGTCACGTCCGGCAGCCTGAGGAGGTTGGTGACTCGCGTGAACATCACGCCGAAAAGCAGCGCGAAGGATACCGTAAAAAACAGGGTCATAAGAATGCTTCCTTAAATAAAATCCGCCCCGTCCGGAGCGGAGAGTAATTATATCCCTTTTCGCGGCAAATGCAAGCACAGAAAGAGGTCGCTTCGGCGCTTCCGAACCGTATTAAAAGCCTCGCAGACTTTGCCGACGACGCGCAGGCGCGCGGCCGAGAAAGCCGCGCGCCTGCATTATGATAAGTTGGTTAACCGCACGGAGTATCTGCGGTCTCCGGCTCGGTACACACATATTCCTCCTCAGCCTCCTGCTGGGCGCGTATAAGCCGGGCTCTGAGATCGGTCAACTCCCGTTCCGCGTCTTCGATTGCGTTGAAAAGTATGATGTACTCGCGTGGTAATGACTGCATATAAGACCCTCCTCGTCCTATGTATTTCGAGCATTATCTGCATCAGTTAGCATGATACCCCCGCTTTGCTGCGAAAAAAGTCGAAATACGCTGAGTTTATAGATTCGCCAAAATAGCAAATTGTTTTCAACAAAAGCCCGCAAAACGTCGCAAATTGTACAATAGTCATCTTGCCGAACTGACAAAAGCGGAAAAGGTTGCGAATGTCAAAAAAGTGTCTTGCATTATCCGACGGAATATGTATAATAGATGTCAGTCGAACTGACAGTTGATCGGAGGCGTGTCGATGTCGCTTGAGGAGCTGAGAGAACGCAACAAGGAGCGCGTGATACGCACGGCGCTTGAGTGCTTCATAGAAAACGGCATAGATAAGACCAGAGTCGGCGATATAGCCGTGCGCGCCGGTCTTGCCGAGCGCAGCGTTTTCAGATATTTCCCCACCAAAACGGATATTGTCGTCGCGGCGGCTTTTCTCTATTGGAATATGGCGCTTGAGCGTACGGGCGAATATCTGCGCGCCCACAGCCGCCCGGGAGCGACGGGCATAGAGGAGATCGAGTCCGTTCTCAACGGGTATTCGGAGATGGTTTTCTTCGACCCGGACGGCATCCGCTTCACGCTCGACGCCGAGGTGGCGCTGAGCGCGGCGGGAAAAAATCACGAGGTGGTCAACCGTCCGCCCGAGCGCTTCGAGACCTCGTCCGGGCCGATGGCCATGGCGATCCGGCACGGGCTCAGGGACGGCACGGTGGACGCCGGCGTGGACGTCAGGGAGCTTTACTACAACTCCTACGATGCCATTCTCGGCGTGATGCAGCGCATTACCGTCGGCGTGCCGAGCGTCGCGGAGCTCGACGGAGTCGAGCGCATGCGCCAGCTCTGCGCCGTGTTCACGGAGGCGTTCCGCGCTAAATAAAGACCACTCGCCGGGGGAGCGCCCCGGCGATAAACAAGACCGTAAATGTCAGTCGTAATGACATTTATTGATAATGAATTTGGGGTGTGACGATGAAAGACCTGAAGTATCTGAAATTCTTCGAGGACCTGCTGGAGGAAGCCGACAACGACCTTGTGCGCTCGGCGGTCTCTAAGGGCGGTCTCGCCGTGGGCTATACCTGCTTCCACGCGCCCGAGCCGCTGCTCAATCTCGGAAACTGCTTTTCCGTGCGGCTGCGCGCGCCGCACACCACCGGCATGGAGATGGCGACCTATTATATGGCGAACAACTCCTGTGAATATGCCCGCGCGCTGCTCGAGCGCGCCATAGAGGGCGGCTACAACCTCCTGCACGGCATCATCGGCGTGGACGTCTGCGAGGCGAACAACCGCTGCATGGAGAATATCGAGCTGCTCAAGGCCTGCGGCGCCGACCGCGGCGGGTTTTTCATAAGCTATCTTGACGTGCCGTATTCCGACGACTCCGACTGCGTGGAGCACAGCGTGGAGCAGACCGCGCGCAAGATACTCAAGCCCCTGCGCGAGAACTACGGCGTGGATACCTCTGACGCCGCCATACGCGCTGCCGTCGCCGAGCACAACGAGGTCGCGCGGCTCATCACGGAGCTCGGAGAGCTCCGCAAGCTTCCGAACCCGCCCATAACCGGCCACGAGTTCCACGTTATTACCCTTGCCACCTACACCTGCCCCAAGAGCATGATCCTCGCGCAGCTGCGCGAGACGCTTGAGGAGGTCAAAAAAAGACAGCCGGACGCCAAAAGCCCCTTCCGTGCCCGCGTGGTGGTGGTCGGCTCGGAGATCGACGACCCCGGCATGACGAAGCTCATCGAGGACGCCGGCGCGCTCGTCGTGGCCGACCGCTTCTGCTTCGGCTCGTTCCCGGGGCGGCAGGAGATACCGCTCACGGACGACGAGGACGCGCTCACGCAGGTCTGCCGCTGGTATCTTGAGCACACGGAGTGCCCGCGCCAGTGCGCGAAGCACCGCGTGGAGTACCGCTACGACCGCGTGGAGCAGCTCGTGCATGATTTCAACGCCGACGGCGTGATCTATGAGCAGATGAAGTTCTGCACCTACTGGTCGTATGAGCGGGCGATGGCCGGCTATATCATGCCGAACGAGCGGGGGATACACGTCCTCTCCATAGACCGGCCCTACATCGTCGGCGCGAGCGGTCAGCTCCGCACCCGCGTGCAGGCGTTCGTGGAGAGTCTGGAGATTAAGAAGATCAATTCAGAAAAGGGGGCGCGCTGAAATGGCGTACGATCCGAATACCGGCAAGGGTCTCGGCAGACTCTATGACGCGAACCACAGAGCCTTCCGCTTCCGCGAGTGGAAGGGGCTGGGCGACACGATGTACGAATACGGCCGCTGGCTCAAGCTCTACGGCTTCATGGCCGTACAGCTCGGGCCCAAGGCGCCGCAGCTTATAAAGGCGATGCTGCGCTACCGCTGGCTGCCGTCCTATCTCACGGCGGCGGGCATGATGGATCGCCACACCATAGGCCAGCGCGGCAAGGAGCTGAGATACTCCCACGAGCAGTTCTTCTCCGTGCTGCATCACTCGGTCGTGAAGATAAAGGAGATCGTCGAGCGCGACGCGAATGTCAACGGCGGCAGCGCGCGGGCCGCGGCTCTGCGGGATAAGACCGTGATGTTCGACGAGATGACGCCCTCGCTCATCATGATGGGCTTCCCTACGCTCGACTGGGTGGATATAGCGATGTATGCGGTCGGTATGCCCAGCGAGGTGGATCAGAACTCCTGCACATATTATATCGACGCCATAGAGCGCTTCGGTCTCGCGCCGGACGTCTGCCCCGAGCCCGCCACGGAATGCGGCGTCGCGGTGGTGGATGACTATCCGAAGGTCGGCAAGTGCTATGTCACAAGCTCCATGCCCTGCGACGGCGCGGTGCAGCAGACCGCGCTGATGACGCGCTATCTCGGCGATATGGATATCTTCCAGATAACCCCGCCCCAGCGCATCAACGAGCCCGAGGTGCAGGGCTACGCCGTGAAGGATCTCAAAAAGGCCATAAAATTTATCGAGGACAAGATGGGCGTGAAATGGGACTGGGACGCCTTCTGGGAAAACGCGAGGATGTATAACGAGATGGCCCGCTGCATGGAGGAGAAGTGGGAGGTAAACGCCACCGACTATCCGCAGGTCTGCGGCGCGGCGCTGGCGCTGCAGCGCGAGTTCGAGTTTATGGGCGCCGCCTGTCTCGACCGATATATGCTCGAAACCGATCTGCGCGTGACCGAGATGATGCACAGGGGCTATGAGCGCGACGCGGCGCTCGACGCGGGCAAGCCGCGCTACCGCTGCATCGTCTGGGCCTGTCCCGCGCACTACTACACCAACTTCACCTGCTGGGCAGACCTCTGCTGGGGCGTGCGCTGCGTAAACGACATGGAGGCCATGCTCTCCTATAACCCCATCACCATCGGCGACGAGGAGCAGGCGCTGTACGACCTCGCCCGCTGCTACGAGCGCATGATGATGCGTTCGCACACCAACGGCGGCTATGCAAACCTGCTCGACGAGCTCTGGAGGATGTGCGAGCGGTTCCGCGTGAACATCGTCATCATGTACGACCATGTGTCCTGCAAGAACGTCGGCGGTCTGCACGGCCTGTTCGAGGATCAGGCGAGGGAGCGCGGGATACATCTTATCTGGGTGCCGCACGACGTCATGGACCCGCGCACGGTCTCGCGGCGCGAGATGCGCGAGGCCTTCAACAGCTATATGATAAACGTCATGCGCGCCGAGCCGCTCGACCCCACGCTCCTCGATTATGAGGATGCGCTGACATGGTAAAGGAGACGAAAAAATGAAGAAGCTTTTAAAGACCGTTATCCTGCTCGCGCTCGGCTTTTTCGCCGCGACCTTCGCCGCGTTCATGCTCAACGCGGATATGAAGCTTGTTGAGAAGATCTACGACGCGCTCATGCGCTATCACGACTCCAGACACGTCGTCGAGAAAATATAACGAAATAAAGTAACATCAGCGGGCTGCCGAGTGGCAGCCCGCTGATGCTTTATGTGCGTTTTACGAAAAGGTCTGTGTTACCGTCCGCCGTTCGATCAGGCGGCGAGCTTTTCGGCGAGGGAGGCGCCGACGCTGGCCGCAAGGCTGTCATACATGCCGCTGAGCTCCTGGGCAAGCTGCGCGGACTGCTCCTCGGTGACATACTCGCCGAGATCGGAGCCGGATATTGCCCCGGGCAGCTCATCGATGTAGCCGTGCACAAGCGTGTCGAGCTGCTCGCGGAGGATGGGGATGAACGCCTGAGCCGCCTTGAGGAAGAGATCGGAGTATTTGCTACCGGCCTCGTCCTTGGGCTCCTCGGCTTCCTCCGGCTCCTCGGCGTCCCCGACGGCCTCAGGCTCCTCGGCGGCTTCCGGAGCCTCGGCGTCCTCGGCTTCCCCGGCTTCCTCCGGCTTACCGGCGTCCGTGAGCATACCGTTGACAAGCGCCTTGGCGTCGGCCTGCATCTCGTCGCCGTAGGTCTGCACGGCGTCGGTGATATCGGCCTGCATCTGGTCGCCTATGGAGTCTATGGCGGTCTGAGCCTGTCCGGCTATGAGCGCGCCGTAGGTCTCGCCCGCCTCGCCGAGATCACCTATGAGCATGCTGCCGTATTTTCCGGCGGCCTGTCCAAAATTTTCCTCAAGCTGGGGAACAATACCTTCCAGCATTCCGTCAAAACTAAATGCGAGCGAGCCGGCCGTGCAGCCGCATACCAGAGCGGCCGTAAGCGCGATTGTCAGTACCTTGATGAGTATCTTTTTCATACTATCGTCTCCTTTTTTAAAGTAAGCAGATGGGCTGGATCAACTTCCGTACAATCTATTAACGCGCATAGGTTATAAAATATTGCATCGATAAGTAAGAAATTGATAAAATATTACCACAAACAACCGCAAAATGCAACCAAGGTTTTTGAAAAACGTTATTGGATCGACAAATATGCGGTTGTTACAGGGTTTTCGGGGCGTTTTGAGGAAAGAGTCAATAAGTATCCGAAGACCGAAATAATTAGCTGATACGAGCTCGGATAAGCCGCCGGGGCTGTTGACTTCACCCCTTGGCAGGTGGTAATCTGAGACTGTATCATTATAAGTGCGTCCGAGGGGAGAGACCCGCACGGAGCGGAAGGCGGACGCGAAACGAGCGAGACCCCGGCAAGGGGCAATAATAAGGAGGAGTACAATGAAATCCCTGAAAAAACTCATCACTCTCATGCTGGCCGCGGCGCTGTGCCTCGGTCTGGTCGGGGGCGCGCTGGCGGATAACCTCAAGGGCTTCACCGACGCCGCATCTGTGGGCGAGGCGTATACCGAGGCCATGGATGTAATGGTCGGCATCGGCGTCATCAACGGCGTCACGACCACGACCCTTGTGCCCAAGGGCGCGTATACCCGCGCGCAGGCCGCCAAGATCATCACCTATTTGCTTGTCGGCGACACGGTGGCCGACAAGCTCAAGCCCACCACGACCGGCTTTAAGGACGTTCCGTCCTCGCACTGGGCGTCCCCCTATATCGCCTACTGCGTGAGCGAGAGCATACTCGACGGCTATGGCGACGGCACCTTCCTGCCCGAGCGCAGCGTCACGGGCTATGAGTTCGCCAAGATGCTCCTGTGCGCCGTGGGCTACGGCCAGAACAAGGAGTTTACGGGCGCTGCCTGGTATGCCAATGTATCCTCCGCGGCGCTCAAGCTCGGCGTGTTCACGGGCGACACCTCCGCCGCCGTGAGCACGGCTATCGAGCGCCAGCAGGCGGTGCTTATGGCCTTCAACACTCTCACCGGCGTACATACTGTGACCTTCTCCGGCGGCAGCTATTCGCTCACGAGCTCCTCGTCCGCCACTCCGGAGTATCTCGCCGAGAACTTCGATCTCACAGCCTCCTTCAAGACGAGCAGCAGCGGCGCGGTCACCTATTCCACCGTGCTTTACAGCAGCTCCTACGGCTACTATCTCAAGGACGCGAACGGCAGCGCCATCGTCAGGCTCCCGGACGCCACCTGGGAGGATGTGGGCCGCGTCGGCTATGTCTGGTATGACGCGAGCACAAGCAAGAATCTCGCGGTGACCGATGTGCACTTTGTCGATGAGCTCATCGCGACAAGGACGGACGGCGCCGGAGTATATACCTGGTGCAGGGCGACCAGCTCCGACTATGTCGGCGCTGCGGCAGACAGCAGTGTTACCTACTACATCAACGGCGAGCTTCAATCCTCCACCTACACGTCCTATCCGCTCTGCAAGGGCGATAAGGCCGCGCTCTATGACAGCGACGGCAACGGCAAGGTCGACAAGGTCATCGTGACCCGCAAATATGCCGACATCATCGCCGCGACCCCGACTGTGAACTCCACTGCCGGCACGGTGAAGATCGTGGGCGGCAACACTCTGAGCTTTTACGGCGACAGCGACTATGTCAGCTATCCGACCGGACTTGCCAAGGGCGACGTAGTGCTCTATTGGACCGCCGGCGGAGTGACCTATATCGAGAAGGCCTCGTCCGTATACGGCCGCATAAGCGCCGTGAGCACCACCGCCGGCACCGCCGTGATTGGAGGAGAGACCTATGAGATCTCCGGCAACCCCGTGGGCGATTTCTCCATCACCACCGTCAACAGCGCCAAGGGTCTTTACAAGACCTGCTATAAGGACGCCTACGGCTATCTGCTCTGGATCGGCAGCACTGACGAGGTCGTCGCTCCGCTGGACTTCGCCTATGTGCTCGACTACAGCTACAGCTGGCTCAACCGCACGGCCGACCTGCTCCTGCTCGACGGCACGGTGCTCGACAACGTAGCCGTGAGCGCCGCCGTGAGCACGGATACCTTCTATTCCTACACCGTGAGCAGCAGCGGGGCCTATACCCTCACGGCCATCGACAAGAAGACCTACACCGCCGATTATTCCCTGGGCTACAAATTCGCCAACAGCGCGGTGAGCGGCGTCATCACACCCGCCGCGAAGGACTATTGCTACGATCTCCAGCGCGCCAGCCAGTTCCTCGTCTACTACACCTTCGGCGACGACGGCGTATGGACCGGCACGCCCGTGGCAAAATACGCCTCGACCGCCACTGCCTTCTTCTATCAGTACGGCACGCTGAAGTTCAACCACTACATCGGCTACTATTCCGCGCCCGTGCTCGGAGTGGGCGAGAACACCTTCAACGTCCTCTATAAGGACGGCGTTGCGCTCATGGTCGTCGCCACGCGCGGCAGCAACACCATAAAGGACACCTCCACCACCACCGTATCCAGCACGGTCTACGGCTACTGCATGGACACTCTGGGGACCTACGCCAAGTTCGCCGTGAACGGCACGGTAAAGACCTATTCCACGAGCGCGAGCCTTACCCCGGGCGAGATCTACCAGCTCGGACTCGACGTCAGCGGCAATCTCGTCAAGGTCACGGCCGCGACGACAGAAACGGGCAAGAGCACCACGAGCTCCGACCTCGCCTCCGGCGCGGCGGTATATGACCTGACCGGCTACAAGAGCAGCGCCAACACCGTGCCGGCTTACACCATCGCATCCGGCGAGACCGTAACGGCCACCCGCGTGCTCAACAGCAGCGGCAAGGCCGTGGCGGTGTTCATAACCCAGCGCACGGACGACGCCTTCTTCATCACCTACGGTTCCTCCACCAGCACCTTCGCCGTGAACGGCAAGGTGGTGCAGCTCGCCGGCACGGCGGCTCTGAACGCCGCCCCCGCCTTCGGCACGCTGACCTATACCTATACGTCCGGCGTTATCAGCTATGGGTTTGCCTCGAGCAGCACCAACGCCGGCAGCGGCAATGTCTCGAAGTCCGGCAGCGACTATACGGTGGGCGGCAAGACGATCCTGACCAAGTTCGGCACCCAGACCATCTGCACGATATATGATGTGAGCGGCGTCACGGCCTCCACGGCCACCGGCACGGCCATCCCGACCGGCACCCTTGCGGGCGGACAGACCATCACCTATAAGTATATCGAAAGCACCGATTCGATGGTATATATGCAGTATATCTATATAACCGCGAAATAAAAAAGCACAGCAACGCAATACAACGTGCGCCGGAGCAAACGCTCCGGCGCACGTTTTGCACAGGCGAGCGCGACGTCCTCCCGACCATTTTTTCTCACCGCGATTGTCAGCGGAAAAAAACGGTGGTATAATAAAACCATGAATAGAAGAGCAATTATTTGCGCGGCGGCTTGCATATTGCTGCTGTCGCTCCTGTCGGGCTGCGCGTCGGATAACGCCCGGGGCGTCGTCGTACCGACCCCGGCGCTGCCCGTGCCGTCCCCGACGTCGGACGTCTCGCAGAGGACCATGGAGGATTACGGCGACATCATCGCGGAGGCCTGCGAGGCCATCGAGAGCGTCCGGCGCAACGACCTCTCGGCGGAGACCGCGTCCTTCGAGGGCTGCGAGCCCTACTCCGACGATCTCGCGCTCTCGGAGAGCGCGCGGGAGTATTTCGACGACGTCTGCGATCTCATAGTGGACGGGATGCCGGAGGGGCTGTCGGCCTATGACCAATACCGCTACCTCGCCTACGTAGTCTCGCTCACCACGCAATACGACTACGACGAGAGCGACGTGAGCGACACCGCTTACGGCGCGCTCATAAAGGGCAAGGGCATCTGTCTGGGCTACACCAACGCCTTTCTTTATCTGTGCGAAAGGGCAGACCTCTGGTGCGAGGCAGTGAGCGGCTATGCGAGCTGGAACGGCGAGGAGCACGGCTGGGATCTCGTAATGCTGCCGGAGGGCAGCTACTATGTGGACGTGACCTGGTGCGACCAGTACGGCGATATAGGCACAGGGGACTGGCAGCAATGCTTCATGCTCACGGAGGCCGTGCTTGCAGAGGATCACGGCGTCTGGGCCGGCGGCCCCGCCACGGGCGACGTGATATACGGATAAAACGGAGCATATTATGAAAAAATATCTTATACCCAACGGCCTGTCGCCGGCCGAGCGCGAGCTGTTTCTCACGGAGCATCGGGAGAGCCGCCTGCTCGAGCGCAGGAGCATGCCCAACCCGATCAAGGCCAAGCTGTATGAAATCGCGCCGGCGAAGCTGAGAGCTTCGCTCAACGCGGGCTTTGCCGCCGCCTTTGCGCTGGTGTTCAACAAGGGCACGGAGCTCATCGAAAAGACCTATCGCGCGGAGGAGCTCGCCTTCGACTACGAGGTAAACGAGTATATCCTCTCCCGCCGGGACGAGCGCCGCTCGCTGCGGAGGATGGACGCCCCGGCAAAGCGCGCGGGACTTGTAAACGGCGTGTTCGCGGCCGCGGAGAGCGTCGGCATGGGCGTGTTCGGCATCGGTGTGCCCGACCTGCCGGTTTTTGTAGCGGCGCTGCTGCGCGGCGTCTACCAGACGGCGCTCTGCTACGGCTTCGGTTATGATAGCGAGGAGGAGCGGGTGTATATCCTCAGACTCATACGCACGGCGCTCTGCCCCGATTCCGAGCGCGCCGCCGCAAACGCGGAGCTTGAGGCCGGCGGCACGGGCGAGGGGCTCGATGCGGAGATGCGCCTTGCGGCGGAAACTCTCTCTGACGCCGTGCTCGTCGAAAAGCTCGTCCAGTGCGTGCCCGTCGTCGGCGTGGCGGGAGGTCTTGCGAGCACGGCCGTGTTTGCCAGAGTGTCCGCGCTCGCGTCCGTAAAATACAAGCTTCGCCGGTTAAGACTGAGCGTGGGGAGAAAGGAAAGAGCATGAAACAAATCATCACTGTCAGCCGCGAATTCGGCAGCGGCGGCCGCTCGATAGCAAAGGCGGCGGCAAAGAAGCTCGGCTTTGAATACTACGACAACGAGCTCGTCAAGCTCATCGCAAAGGAGAGCGGCCTTGCCGAGGATTTCATCCTCGAAAACGGCGAGTATGCCTGCTCCACAAACAGCTTTCTCTTCAACTGGGCGATCAATGCCGAGACCACTCGCGCCGGAGCCCTGCCCATCTCCGACCAGCTTTATATCGCCCAGCGCAGGGTCATCCTTTCTCTCGCGGAAAAGGGCGGCTGCGTCATACTCGGGCGCTGCGCGGATTACATTCTGCGCGACAGGGAGGACTGCCTGAACGTGTTTGTCCACGCCGCCGCGCCCTATAAGGCCGACCGCATCGTGCGGCTCTACGGCGAGACCGACGAGCATCCGGAGAAGCGGCTGAAGGACAAGGACGACCGCCGCCGCGCCTACTATAAGCACTATACGGGCGAAAACTGGGGCGACGCGCGCGCCTACCACCTCTGTCTTGACAGCGGCATTCTCGGCACGGACCTCTGTGTGGAGCTCATTACAGCTGCCGCGAAGGGGTATACGCCGTGAAAAAGCTCGTCATGTTTTATCAGCCGCTCTGCCCGCACTGCAAGCTTGCGTTCAGATTTCTTGACGAGCTCATGGATGAGGAGCCGCGCTTTGCCGGCGTGGAGCTTGAGAGAGTGGACGAGCTCATCGAGCGCGAGAGGTCGGACAGCTTCGACTACTGGTATGTTCCCACCTTCTTCCTCGGCGAGGAAAAGCTGTTTGAGGGGCATATGGAAAAGCGGGATGTCCGCGCGGTGCTCGAAAGGGCGCTCGAAAGTAACTAATAACAACAAACAAGGCTCCGCGACGGGCGTGTTTTTGTCAACTATTCTGGCTTGACGGACGCGCCCGCGCGGGGATATACTTTATATGCAATTATTTGAAGTGCAGCGGTGTTCATTCTTTTCCCGGACATCAGCACTTTTTCTTTTTTTTGAGGAGGAGCACATATGACTATCGGGCGGCAGCTATATGAGGGCAAGGCCAAGAAGGTCTTTGAAACCGACGTTCCCGACGAGCTCGTGGTGAGCTACAAGGACGACGCCACGGCCTTCAACGGACTCAAAAAGGGCAGCATATCCGGCAAGGGCGCCGTGAACAACCGCATGACCAATAAGCTCATGGGCTATCTGGAGGAAAAGGGCGTCCCCACGCACTTCATCCGCGAGCTCTCGGAGCGCGATACGCTCGTGCGCCGCGTGAGCATCGTGCCGCTTGAGGTGATAGTCCGCAACCGCGCGGCCGGCTCCTTCTCAAAGCGCTACGGCGTGGCCGAGGGCGTTGTGTTCGCCGCCCCCACGGTGGAGTTCTCCTATAAAAACGACGAGCTGGGCGACCCGCTGCTCAACGACTCGCACGCGCTGGCTCTCGGTCTTGCCACTCAGAGCGAGCTCGCGCTTATCAAGCGCATGGCGCTCGATATAAACGCATATCTCATCGCCTTCTTCGCCGAGCGCGGCGTCGATCTCATCGACTTCAAGCTCGAGTTCGGCAGACTCTCCGACGGCACCGTCGTCCTCGCCGACGAGATCAGCCCCGATACCTGCCGCTTCTGGGACTCCTCGACCGGTGAAAAGCTCGACAAGGACCGCTTCCGCCGCGATCTCGGCGGCGTGGAGGAGGCCTATGCCGAGATGTTCCGCCGCGTGATGGGGGAAGAGGCGTGAGCGGCCTGCACGAGGAATGTGGCGTTTTCGGCGTATTCGGCCAGAGCGACAACAGGGCCGCGATGACCGCGTACTACGGTCTCTATTCCCTGCAGCACAGGGGTCAGGAGAGCTGCGGGATCGTGGTTTGCGACGACGGCCTCTTCTCGGCGCATAAGGATCTCGGACTCGTCGGGGATGTGTTCACGCCCAGAGTGCTCGAGGAGCTCGGCCCAGGCACGGCCGCTGTGGGCCACACCCGATACAGCACCACCGGCGGAAACGACCGCGTGAACGCCCAGCCCATAGTCGTCAACCACTCCAAGGGCCGTCTTGCGCTGGCGCATAACGGCAACCTTACCAATGCCGGCGAGCTGCGCGACAGCCTTGAGCTGCAGGGGGCCGTGTTCCACACCACCACCGACACCGAGCTCATATCCTTCCTCATAATTCAGGAGCGTCTGCGCTGCGGCTCCATCGAGGAGTCCGTCGAGAGCGCGATGCCCAGGCTTGCCGGAGCCTATTCGCTTGTCGTGATGTCGCCGACAAAGCTCATTGCCGTGCGCGATCCGCGCGGCTTCCGCCCCCTTTGCTACGGGCAGACGAGCTCGGGAGCCTATGTCGTCGCCTCCGAGAGCTGCTCTCTCGCCGCCGTCGGCGCCAGGCCGATACGCGAGGTGGAGCCGGGCGAGATCGTGGTATTCACGAAGGACGGCGTGCGCTCGATCAGGACACATTGCGGCAAGGCGCCGCAGAGCATGTGCATATTCGAGTTTATATATTTCGCCCGCCCCGACTCCGTTATCGACGGCGTGAGCGTCCACGAGGCGAGGGTGCGCGCGGGCTCGCTGCTCGCGATGGAGCACCCCGTTCAGGCGGACGTCGTCGTCGGCGTGCCGGACTCCGGGCTCGACGCCGCCGTCGGCTACTCGCGCCAGTCCGGCATACCCTACGGCATCGGGCTTGTGAAGAACAAATATATCGGGCGCAGCTTCATAGCGCCGCAGCAGAGCGAGCGCGAGGACATGGTGCATATAAAGCTAAACCCCGTGGAGGCCACGGTGCGCGGCAAGCGTGTGGTGCTCATAGACGACTCCATCGTGCGCGGCACAACGAGCCGCCACCTTGTTGAGCTCATGCGCGATGCGGGAGCGGCAGAGGTGCATATGCGCGTTTCCGCCCCGCCGTTCCTCAACCCCTGCTGGTACGGCACGGACATCGATTCCCGCCGCAATCTCGTCGCCTGCCGCATGACGGTGCCGGAGATCGCGAGGACCATCGGCGCGGACAGCCTCGGCTACCTCTCCGTGGAGCATCTTGCCCTGCTCACGGGCAGGAACGACTTCGGCTATTGCAGCGCCTGCTTCAGCGGCGACTACCCCGGCGGAGAGCCGAAAAGCCCGCGCAAGAGCCGCTTTGAGCGACGCATCAGCGAGAAAGATAAAGAGGATTGATATGACGCCTAATCCAGCAGGAGCGGCGCTGCTGCTCATAGATATGGAAAACGCATTCATCACCGGCGCGCACCGCATCGCCGGCGCGGCGGCGACCGTTCCCGCCTGCGTCGAGGCTCTTGACACGGCCCGCGGCAAGGGTATACCCGTGTTTTTCGTCAAGCGCATATACAGAGCCGACGGAAGCGACGTGGAGCTCACGCGCTACGGCGCGTGGAAGGCGGCGGGACGTACCTGCGCCCCCGGCTCCACGGGCGACAACGGCGCGGACGTGCCGGCGGAGCTCAGACCCCGCAGCGGTGATTACACGATAATCAAGCCGCGCTGGAGCGCCTTTTTCGGTACGGAGCTCGACCTTATCCTCCGCCGTCTCGGCATACGCACGGTGCTCCTCGCCGGAACCACCACGCCGAACTGCGTGCGCACGACCTGCTACGACGCGCTCGCGCTCGAGTATCAATGCGTGGTGCTCACGGACTGCACCTCCTCGCAGACGGAGGAGATCGAGCGCGCGAACCTTGCGGATATGGAGCGTGTGGGCGCGATAATGATGACCAATTCCGCCTTTGCGGATTTCGACGAGAGCACCGTCCCCGACCTCTCGGCGGAGCTTCGCGCAGATATGGACGGCTGCCCGGAGCCCTTCGCCGAATCCGGCGGGAGCACCGGCTGGACGGACAGATGGTAAATAATACGTCGATTCGGTGAGTTTGTCACCGACGGCTTCGGGGAACAATGCTATTATCAGGTCATAACAAACAAGGAGGTACACGAAATGTCTGTACTGACCATAACAAAGGAAAACTTCCAGGCCGAGGTAATGGAGAGCGAAAAGCCCGTGCTGGTGGACTTCTGGGCAAGCTGGTGCGGCCCCTGCCGCATGGTATCTCCCATCGTGGACGAGATCGCGGAGGAGCGCGGCGACATAAAGGTCGGCAAGATCAATGTCGACGAGCAGGGCGAGCTCGCGGCGCAGTTCAACGTGATGAGCATCCCCACGCTGCTCGTATTCAAGGACGGCAAGGTCGCGAACAAGGCCGTCGGCGCCCGCCCCAAGGCGCAGATCCTCGGGATGCTGTAAAAAAACCGAAAAGATAAAGAAGGAGCGCGTTTTGCAACGCGCTCCTTTAGTATTTATTCTGTTGCTCTTTACGCGAGCTGACGCCCCATCAGAACGCCCATGGCGCTGGACATCATCAGCCCGCGCGTCCAGCCGGAGGAATCGCCCAGACAGTGGAGCCCGGGGACGTTGGTGTCGAGCGCCGTGTCCATCTTCACCTTGTTAGAATAGAACTTGAGCTCGGGGGAGTAAAGCAGCGTCTCATAGGAGGCGAAGCCCGGCACGACCTCGTCCATGGCCTTGATGAAGTTGATGATGTTTATCATAGCCCTGTACGGCATGGCGGCGGTGATGTCGCCGGCGACGGCGTCGCAGAGCGTGGGCTTGACGTTCGACTGCGCGAGCTCCTTCTCCCAGGTGCGCTTGCCGTCGAGA
>CAYNMN010000020.1:0-20633 GCA_964398305.1 uncultured Oscillospiraceae bacterium | reverse complement strand
AAGGAGAAACACCACATGGCACGAATAGTCATCGCGCTCGGCGGCAACGCGCTGGGCGACACCCCCGCCGAGCAGCGCAAGCGCATAGACGCCGCCGCGCCCTCGCTCGTGGGGCTCATAAAGCAGGGACACGAAATAATCGTCTCCCACGGCAACGGCCCGCAGGTGGGCATGATAAAAGCCGCCTTCGACACCGCCGCCGGCGTCTCGGACACGGTCGCGCGCTTTCCGCTCGCGGAATGCACCGCGCTCTCACAGGGCTACATCGGCTGGCACCTGCAAAACGGCATACTCCGCGAGCTGCGGCGCGAGGGTCTGCCCTGGCAGGTCGCGAGCGTGGTGACGCAGATAGAGGTCGACCCCGACGACCCGGCGTTTTCCGCGCCCTCCAAGCCCATCGGCGGCTTCGTTTCGGCGGGAGAGGCCGCGCGGCGCATGGCCGCCGACCCCTCGCTGCTCTATAAGGAGGACGCGGGGCGCGGCTGGCGTCAGGTCGTCGCCTCGCCCAAGCCCGTGGCGATAGTGGAGCGCGAGTCGATACTCAACCTGCTCGACGCGGAGTTCGTGGTCGTCGCCTGCGGCGGCGGCGGAATACCCGTGGTACGCCGGGGCGAGGGCGACTATGTGGGCGTGGACGCCGTGATCGACAAGGACTACGCCTCCGCGCTGCTCGCCGAGGCCGTGGACGCCGAGTGCCTGTTCATTCTGACGGCTGTTGAGCGCGTCTGCATCAACTACGGCAAGCCGGACGAGCTGCCGCTGCGCACCATGACGCGGGGCGAGGCGCGGCACTATATCCGCGAGGGACATTTCGCCGCGGGCTCGATGCTGCCGAAGGTGGAGGCCGCCATCCGCTTCGTCGGCGGGCGCAAGGACCGCCGCGCCGTGATAGCCTCGCTCGAAAACGCGCCGCTCGCCATGAAGGGCGGCAGCGGCACGGTGATAACCGGCTTCTGATTTTTGCTGACAATTTCCCCGCGCCGTGATACAATATATAATCACCCGATAATGAAGGGAGGCGCGGAGCATGGCCATAAACAAATTCACCCGCGCGGCGCTCAAGGCGCTGTCGTATCAGGAGCCGTCGATAACCAAAAGCTACCCGCTGGAGCGTTCTCTCAAGGCGCTCTCGGCCAACCCGCTCTTCCGTCTCTGGGATCGCCACATTCTTGTGGACGGGCGGGAGATACCCGTGCGCATATACTCCCCGCCGGATAAGCTCGATCTCGACGGCAACGGCGTATGCGACCATACGCTGATCTTCTTCCACGGCGGCGGCTGGGTGAAGGAAACAGTGGACACCTATAACCGCGTGTGCCTGTCGCTCGCGAAGGCGACGGGCGCGAACGTCGTTTCCGTGGAATACCGCCTCGCGCCCGAGCACCGCTTCCCGCAGGGGCTCATGGACTGCTACGCCGTGGCGCGCGAGCTCTACACCAGCCCCGACACGCTCGGCGTCTTTTCCGACAACTACACCCTCATCGGCGACAGCGCGGGCGCGAACCTCGCCGCCGCCGTGTCGCTGATGGCGCGCGACAGGGGCGAATTTGCCGTCAGGCGCCAGATACTTATCTACCCCGCCGTGCACTGGGATCACGGCGAGAGCTCGCCCTTCGAATCCGTGCGCACGAACGGCACGGACTATCTGCTCACGGCCAAGCGCGTGGAGGAATATACCGCGCTCTACCGGCGCTCTCCGGAGGATATGAAGGACCCCTACTTCTCACCGCTGCTCGCCGAGCTGCACGACCAGCCGGAGACGATGATAATAACGGCCGAGTTCGACCCGCTGCGCGACGAGGGCGAGGAATACGCCGTGAAGCTGCGCGAGGCGGGGAACAAGGTGTTCCAATACCGCATGGCCGACGCGCTGCACGGCTTCTTCTCCCTGCCCTCCCGCTTTGTGCAGGTGCGGCGCAGCTATACGCTAATAAACTCTTTTCTCAACAAGGAGATAATGGGATAATGCTCATTCCCAAACAGACAAAGGACTGGATAAGGCTCGACAACGCCGCCATGATGTTCCCCGCCGGAACAAGCCGGCGCAACACGCGCGTGTTCCGCTTCACCTGCGAGCTCGCCGAGGAGGTAGACCCCGAGCTGCTGCAAAGGGCGCTCGATCTCGCCGTGCAGACCAGCCCCGGCTTTCTCTATACGATGCGCAGCGGTCTGTTCTGGCACTATCTTGAGCGGATAAACGACAAGCCGCTCATCCATGTCGAAAAATTCACCCCCTGCGCGGCGATATACAGTCCGCACAGGAAGCGGCTGCTGTTCTATATCTCATACTACCGCCGCCGCATTCACGCGGAGTTCTTCCACGCGCTGACCGACGGCACCGGCGCTCTGCTGTTTACGAGGCGGCTCGTCATGATCTATCTGCGCCTCGCCCACCCGGAGCTTGCGGACGTTGAGCTGCCGGACGGCGGCGCGCCGCTCTCGCGGCAGGCGGAGGACTCCTTCCGAAAGCACTACCGCAAGGGCGCGAGGATGGTGAAGATAAAGCAGCCCCGGGCCTTTCAGATCCCCGGCCACCACACTGCGGACAATTTCTACCGCATCGTGGAGGGCGTGGTATCCGCAAGCGCCGTTAAGGAGCTCGCGCACAAATACGGCACGACGGTGACGGGACTGCTCGGCGCGCTGTACATACGCGCCGTCGGCTCAACGATGACGGCGCAGCAGAAGGAGCGTCTGCCGGTCTGTATCTCCGTGCCGGTCAACCTCCGGCAGTATTTCGAGTCCGAGACCATGCGAAACTTCTTCGTGACAACTACGGTGACCTATTCCTTCGCCGGGGGCGACGGCAGTCTGGAGGACATCCTGCGCGTGATAGCCGAGGCGTTCAAGCGCAACTTCACGAAGGAGGCGCTCGCCGAGCGCATGGACTCCATGGGCATGCTCGAGCGCAGCGGCGCCATCCGTCCCGTGCCGCTCGTCATCAAGGACGCGGCCATAGGCATATCCAAGCACGCCAACGAGCGGGGCGAGACCGCCGTGCTCTCCAACGTGGGGCGGGTGGAGCTGCCGGAGGCCATGAGACCGTATGTAAATCTCTTCTCCGCAACCTCCGCCACGAGCAACATGCACCTGTGCGTGATCACCTGCGGCGACGAGATGTCGCTGTGCTTCTCCTCCTCGCTCGAGGAATGCGACGTGCCGCGCGAGCTGCTGCGCGCTTTGACGGCCGAGGGGCTGGAGGTCACGCTCACCACAAACTATAACCAAAGCTGAGGCGTTTTGCTTATGCTCTACTGCAAACAATGCAAAATGAACGTCACCGGCGCGCCGGAGCGCTGTCCGCTGTGCCACGGCGAGCTTTCGGGCACGCCCGACCCGGAGGGCGGCGTGTTCGTCCCGCTTGAGGACATAAAAAGCGAGCTTGACCTGCTCTTCCGGCTCGTCACCATGGCGGCTATCTGCGTGGTCGTCATCTCCGTCGCCGTGGACTATCTCATCGACGGCGCGCTCAAGTGGAGCCTGTTCGTCTCCGGCGGGGCGCTGTGCGGCTGGCTGTTCGCCGTCGTCGGCTGGCGCAAGCGCCGGGAGCTCGCCAAAAACATATTCATGCAGGTCACGATAGTATCCGTCGCGTCGGTAATATGGGATCTCGCCACCGGCTGGAGAGGCTGGAGTCTCGACTACGGCATCCCCTGCGCCTGCGTGGCCGCCATCCTCGCGCTGAGTGCGCTGGTGATAATACTGCGGCTGGAGAGCTCGGACTATATCGTCTATCTGCTCACAGTCGCGCTCTACGGTCTCGCGCCGCTCGTCTTTCTGCTCACGGGCGTGGTAGACGTGCGCTATCCGTCCGTGATCTGCTCGACGCTGTGCGCGCTGATGATAATCGGGCTGCTGCTGTTCTTCCGCAAAAACACCGTGGACGAGCTCAAAAAAAAGCTGCATATGTGACCGTTTTCACGCCGCCGCAACCCACGGTTGCGGAACTTCCAGCCGAGATGTATTGCTTCGCAACCGCCTCGGCTGTTATGCTGTCGCCATCAAACAAAAGGAGACGACGAACCAACAATGAGATTACAGGACAAGATACTTTACTGCCGCAAGAAGACCGGTCTTTCGCAGGAGGCGCTCGCCGAGAAGCTCGGGGTCTCGCGTCAGGCCGTGAGCAAGTGGGAGACCGGCGAAGCCGTTCCTGAGATCGCCAAGCTCCTGCTCCTTGCGGAAGCCTTCGGCGTCACGACCGACTGGCTGCTCTCCGAGGACGACCCCGAGCCGGAGAGCTCCGCGCAGACGCAGACGTCCGCAAGCGGCTTTGAGCACATCCCGGGCGTTATCGGCCGGCTCGTGCGGCGCTGGGGCTGGCTCGCCGGCGTGTATCTCGCCGTCGTGGGCGCGCTGTTCGGCGGAATGGGCGCGCTTATGAGAACGATCAGGAACAATATGTTCTCAAGCATGGGCTTCGACCAGATCCCCGGCGGCGTCCCCGGCGCGTCGAGCGACCCGATGCTCATCATGACCAACGCCGTGATGATAGTGGGTGTTGTGCTGCTCGTCGGCGGCGTGATCCTCGCCGTTTGGCTCAAGAAGCGCGGAGCCGCGCAGAAATAATTTAACTTAGAAAAATTGTACCTCCCGCGAATAATTCCGGCCCCAAGGGGCAGAATTGATTGCGAGAGGTACATATTTATGAAAAACAATAAGCATTTCAGAAAAATTGAGATCGCCCTGCTGATGAGCCTTTGCATATCGCTCTGCTCCGGCGTATGGGCGCAGGCGCGCAGCAAGTCGCTGTCCTCGGAGCTGGTGCGGCTGCACGTCATAGCCGTGGACGACAGCGAGACCGAGCAGGCCGTGAAGCTCGCCGTGCGCGACGCCGTGCTCGAATGTCTCGAGCCGGCGCTCTCCGACGCTCCCGATGCGGAGGCGGCGCGGGGGATCATCGCCGCCTCGCTCGGGGAAGTGCGCTCCGCCGCGGAGCGCGAGGCAGGTGGCAGAGAGGTGGCTGTGACGCTCACGCAGGAGTATTACCCCACGCGGTATTATGAGAGCTTCGCCCTGCCGGCGGGGAAGTATATGTCGCTGCGCGTGATACTCGGCGAGGGCGAGGGGCATAACTGGTGGTGCGTCGTGTTCCCGCCGCTGTGTCTGAGCATCGCGCTCGACCCGGCGACGGACGCCATGTCCGCTCCGGACGCCGAAATAATTGCCGACGCGGACGGCACGCAGATAAGGTTCCGCCTTGTGGAGCTCTGGGGCGAGCTCATGGCGCTGCTGGAAAAATGAGCTCAGCGTCCCGCGCCGAAAACGCCCTTGAACACCTTTTTCGGGTCGCTGCAGAGGACGACGGCCAGCCACAGCACAAGACCGCAGAGGACTATCACCACGCCGAGCAGCGCGTCGTTCATCGACAGGTCGAGGAAGGGCTCGCCCTCGGCGACGCAGAAGAAGCCGTCCACCACCCACATCAGCGCCGCGCCCCAGTACATAAGCGAGAGCATACCGAGCCGCAGCTCCTTTTCGTGGTGCTTAAAGTACCATATCGCCGTGCAGACGACGGCGGCAAAGGCCGTTATTACAAGACACACAGCTTACGCCCCCACTTTCACTTCGGCGGACTCCCTGCGCTCGATGCGCGCGTAGACGATCAGCATCACGCACCAGACGCCCGTCAGCAGCACGGCCATGCTCGTGCCGACGGTGGCGATCTCCATGAGCATCGGCTGAACGTCCGCAGGATTGTTCATCGCCGTGAGGAACGGGAACCAGGGCACGACCTCGCCGTGCCAGATGTGCTCTATGCAAAGCAGAAAGCAGCCTCCCCAGAGCAGATTGAGCAGCCAGCCGAGCTTCGCGCTCATGGGCGCGCGCTTCGCCTCGGGGTGGAGCTCGGAGTCAGCCGGCTGCGCGAGCCGGGTCTGGGACTCCTTCTTTTTTACGACCGCGCGTATCGCCGTGACGACTATCGCCTCGGCTGCGGGCGCCAGAAAACATGCCATGATCTTTTCCTCCCTTTCCGCTTGTCGCGGGTGTTATGGTCTGAGTATAACGCCGCCGCATCTGCGTTCGCAAGCCGGGTGGGGGGATATTTGCCTAAAAAAGTTTCTGATATATCCCCCCCTGAGGGGATATTTTGAACATATCGCGTAATGTCAGCGCCTCCGCCGCTCCGGGGCGCGCCGATCGTCTGTATTAAAACGCGCTTCGCGGGAAAGACTACCCTCCACAGAAGGAAAGGGGTCTTTTCATGCACGGCAAAGTCGAGATATGCGGCGTAAACACGTCAAAGCTCCCGGTCCTGAAGGCGGACGAAACCCGCGAGCTGCTCCGCCGGGCGCGCGGCGGCGACCAGGCGGCGCGCGAGGAGCTGATCTCCGGAAACCTCAGACTCGTCCTGTCAGTAATACAGAAATTCACGGGCCGCGGCGAGAACGCGGACGATCTCTTTCAGGTGGGGTGCATCGGTCTTATCAAGGCCATCGACAACTTCGACACCGCGCAGAACGTGCGCTTTTCCACCTACGGCGTGCCGATGATCGCCGGGGAAATTCGCCGGTATATGCGCGACAACAGCTCCGTGCGCGTCTCGCGCTCCATGCGCGACACCGCATACAGGGTGCTGCAGGCGCGCGAAAAGCTCACGGCGGATACCGGCCGCGAGCCCTCTGTGGAGGATATCGCGCGCTTCCTTGACATCAAGCGCGAGGCGGTGGTGTTCGCGCTCGACGCCATCGCCGACCCCGTATCCCTCTCCGAGCCGCTCTACTCCGGCGAGGGCGAGACCGGCTGCGTCATGGACCAGATAGGCGACAAGCGCGACACGGACGAGCACTGGCTCGAGCGGCTCGCGCTCTCGGACGCCATCAGTCGGCTGAGCGAGCGCGAGAGGCGTATCCTCGCTCTGCGCTTCTATGACGGCAAGACGCAGATGGAGGTCGCCGCCGAGATCGATATATCCCAGGCGCAGGTTTCGCGTCTTGAAAAGAACGCCATTGCGTCCATAAAAAAGAACATTTTCGCCTCGTAAGGCTATTTGCAGGCAAATTATTCCTTGTAATGCTCCCTCCCGGGCGGTATAATATTAACCACATTATTTCCAAACGGGGGGGTGCATACATGAATATAGAGCTCAACGGCTCTACACCCGCGTTCGAGGACCGCCGGCGCAGCGCACTGGAGCGCTCCGGCCTTTTTACTGCGCTGTCCGAGGTCTATCCCCTTTCCGCAGCGTGCAATATTTCCAAAAACAGCTATTACTACCTTCAAAGATCGAACTTCACGAGCCATCTCGCGCCCGACAGCGGCGCCTATGACGAGCTGATCGCGGCCGGAGCCTCCACAGTGGCGGAGAGCGGCAGGGAGGAGTTCCTCGGCGTGCTCTCGCGCGCCGCCATATCGGACGCCTTTGCGGAGGGCAGAGACTCCGTGCGCCTTGAGTCGAGGCAGCGCGGGGACGACGGCGTGGAGCATTGGATAGAAAACGTCGCCATCCGCGTGGAAAACGCGTATGACGGCGACGTGCTCGCAATACTCATCGCCCGCCCCATCGACGAGCAGAAGGCCGCCGAGGCGAAGCTGCGCGAGGCGCTTGAGATCACCACCGGAAAGCTCTCCGAGCGGCTCTATTTCGGCTCGCTCATCAACGACGTCGCCCCCGGTCTCGTCGTTGTGAGATATTTTGAAAAGGACACCCCGCCGTTTCTCATAGGCAATCTCGCCATCAAGCTCGGATATGACCGCGAGGAATTTGCGGAGCTCTACACCCGCGACCTGCTCGCACTTGTCCACCCGGAGGACAGAACGCTGGTAGCCCGGCTCATCGATATGCTCAAGCGACGCAGCCCCAGGGAATACGAGCGCGAGTTCCGCATTCTGAGCAAGGACGGCACGCCCGTGTGGCTCATGGCCCACGGCACGCGGTTCAGCGACGCGAGCGGAGTGGGCTATATACATATTTATGTGGATATCTCCCAGCGCCGCGCGCTCACGGAACGGCTCGGCGAGAGCGAGCGGATCATGCGCGTGGTCGCCGAGCAGTCCGGCCGCGTGGTCTACTACTGCGACCTTGAAAACCATTCGGCCCGCGCCATGGACACCGAGGCCTGCCGCAAGCTGGGGCTGCCCATCAGGATAGCCAGGGGCGACGACGCCGCCATCAGCGGAGTGTTTGAAGACAGCATGGAGTCTCTAAGAGAGTTCACGCAGCTCGTCAGGAGCGATGAGCCCGAGGGCGAGACGCGCCTGCACGTCCTGTGCGAGGACAAGCTCGAGCGCTGGTTCGATCTGCATGTCTCGCCGGTCAGGGACGAGGGAAGGCCGAAGGGCGCCGTCATCTCCCTGCTCGACGCGACGTTCCGGCACGCGACCGAGCTCTCCTACGCCGCGTATCTCCAGTCCATCGACTCCGCGCGCTCCGAAAACTCGTATTATCTCGAGACCGACCTGACGGCGGATCTTGTGGAAAAGAGCTACGGCCTGCAGCTTTCCGACTCCGTCGCCATTGCCGGCATGAGCCACAGCCGCGCCATCGCCATGATACTTGAGCAGGGCTTCGCGCCGAGCGACCGGCAGCGCGCCGCGGATTATTTTTCGCTCGGGCACCTTCTGGACGCTTTCGCCGCCGGACTGCGCGACCTCACCGACGACTGGCGGGTCAAGCTCCCGGGTCACAGCGATTTTTCGTGGGCGAACGTCGCCATACAGCTCGTAGCGGATCCCTACACCGATCATGTAAAGGCCTTTGTGATGATACGCGACATCACCAAGGACAAGGAGGCGCTCATCAGCATCCAGCGCCGCGCCAATATCGACGGGCTGACCGGCGTGAACAACCGCGCGCAGTTCGAGCGTCTGGCGCGCGAGCACCTGTCCGCCCCCGACTGCGGGAGCAGCATGCTCATCCTGCTCGATCTGGACGATCTGAAGCTCATCAACGACAGCTACGGCCATGCTCAGGGCGACAGGGCGCTGCGGAGCATTGCCGGCACGCTAAAAAAGCACTTCCGCAGCAGCGACATAATCGGCCGCGTGGGCGGTGACGAATTCTCCGTATTCCTGCCCTCGGTGGTGTATGAGACCACGCTGCGCTCCTCCGTGGCCGCGCTGGTGCGCGAGCTCGCGCTCCTGCCCGTGGGCGAGAGCAACGAGCAGACCCTGCACTGCAGCGTCGGCTGCGCCATGGGGCTCGCCGGACAGGACAGCTTCGACGTCCTGTATAAGCGCGCCGACACCGCGCTCTACCATGTCAAGCGCAACGGCAAAAACGACTATGTTTTCTATTGCCCGGATATGGACAGCCCCGATTACAGATATCACGGCCACAGACTTGTCTCTCCGGGGTATGAGGAGCTGTTCTCCTCCCGCGAGCTGCACGACTTCCTGCGCGCCATCTCCGCGGTGTATCCGCTTGTGGCGTCCATCAATCTCAGCCGCGACCGCTACTATCTGATGGAGTCCGCGACCTACCACGTCGCGCTGCCCACGTCCGGGACCGTGAGCGAGCTGTTCGGGGCCGTCGGCAGCACGATAAGCGACGAGCGCCGCAAGCGGGACCATCTCGGCGGCGACCCGCGCGGCCGCGCGCTCGCGGCCTTCGAAAGCGGGCAGACGAGCTTCCGCTTCGCCTGCGACCAGTGCGGGGGCGACGGCGTGCCGCGCCGGATCGAGGTGCTTTTCCTGTTTTATAAAAACACCTCGGGCGACGTGTGCGCCTTCGGTCTGGCTCACCCGACGGACGAGACCCCGAAAATGTGAATACGCATGAAAAAATCTCCGGCAGACCCTGCCGGAGATTTTTTGCGGCCGTTATTTCGCTTTTCTTTTGAAGATGAACTTTCTGTACATCAGCACGAACATTAAGATGAACAGCCCCAGCAGTATGCCGAGCGTCGCCCATGTCCAGGTCATGCTGCGCGCGACGAAGCCGAGCAGAAGCAGCATCGGGAAGCCGAATACTATCGCCCAGAGCTGCTGATAGATCAGGTTGCCGGAGGCCGGAGTTTCAAAGAGCGGGTCGATCTCGCGCAGGAGGATTATGCCCGTGCTCGCCGTGCCCGTGAGCATACCGTACATTGCGAGGAAGGCCTCGTCCCCGTATTCCGGGAACAGGCGGGCGCAGACGCGGCGGACATACCAGTAGGTGACTATCGTGCCGGCCACACACACGAGCAGCAGCGGGAGGATGAACTCCTTGTGCGTGAAGGCGGAGAGATTGATGGCCGCGATGGACGAGACGACCATTATATCGAACATGAAGCCCGAGATGCGGTTGAGCATGAAGTTGTTGAGATACTGCCGCTTTACCCAGCCGCGCTTGCGGCAGCCGGAGAATACGGCCTTGAGCAGCACGGCGAACACCGTGCCGAACAGGAAGTTGAAGCCCCAAATGAGCGGCTTGACCGTACCCGACCAGAAGCCGCCGAGGGCGTCGAGCCCGATGGAGGCAAACCACATGAAGGCGAAGGTGATAAGGTAGACGAGCAGCACCATCGCCACCTGCACGGAGAATTTATCCATCGACTCGGAAAGCGGGATCTCGTCCTTGCCCGTCACCGTGACGGCGGAGAGATCCTCGATCTCCTCGGCGTTCTCGCGCATGGCCTTGGGGTTTCCCGCGCGGCGCATCCTGTTCATATAGATGACTCCGCCTATCGACGCGCTGATAAAGCCCATCGCCGCGATCGTCAGCCCGAAGCTCGTGCCGTTCGGGAAGGCGGCGTAGTCGGTGGCGGTCTCATAGATATGGCCCCAGTTATAGGCCTGCCCGGGCCCCTGTCCGAAGCCCATCGGCAGGAGCATACCGCCCGCGGCCCAGCTCCCGATGGCGTAGAACAGCCCTATCGTTATGGCGAGGCCGACCACGGCCTGCAGGAGATAGGTCGAGACCGTGATAAGGCCGGAGTTGAAGATATCGACCCGCGCCTTCTTCCCCGCGTTGTGCTCCGTGGAGCGCAGGGCGACGGCGACGAAGCCGATGCCGAGCCCGTGATAGGTCAGCGCCTCAAGCGTGGAGGTCGTGAACATGGATATGCCCGTGACGGAATAGTAGATCCTCTCGATTATAAGGATAAGAAAGCCCGCCAGCACGGCGCTGGGGATGAGAGACTTGCGCAAAAACGGGATCACACGTCTGAGAAGGTTTGCAAGCAGCATCCCGCCGCAGAGCACAGCGAGCATGACCACGAGGTTCCATATCTCGTAGTCCCAGAAATTCAGAGAACCGGTCACGGGAACACCTCCATCTATGTATTTATATCGTTATAAAGCTTCAAAAAATTGAAGCAGGATAAGCTATTATAATGTCAAACCCACCGCCGTGTCAACAACTTCCACACTCCCTGCGCCTTAACGGTCCGCAAGCCTCCCGCTTCGACCCGGCACTTGCTTTATGGCGCGAAAGCGTATAGAATTAGCGCCAGCAAGGAGGAGTTCAAATGAAGATAACCTTTTTAGGAGCCACGCACGAGGTCACCGGGAGCTGCACGCTCGTTGAGGTAGGCGGCGTCAGGTTCGTCGTGGACTGCGGCATGGAACAGGGCCGCGATATGTTTGAAAACCAGGAGCTGCCCGTTGCGGCGGGCGAGGTGGATTTTGTCCTGCTCACCCACGCGCATATAGACCACTCGGGCAATCTGCCTCTGCTCTATAAAAACGGCTTTAAGGGCGCTGTGTATGCCACCTCGGCGACCTGCTCGCTGGTGGATATAATGCTGCGCGACAGCGCGCATATCCAGATGTCCGAGGCCGAGTATAAATCCCGCAAGGCAAAGCGCGCCGGCAGACCGGAGATCGCGCCCATATACGACATCAGTGACGTCGAGGGGCTGGTGAAAAATCTGCGCCCCTGCTCCTACGGCGAGACGCTGCACATAGCCGAGGGCGTTTCCGTGCGCTTCACGGATGTGGGGCACCTGCTCGGCTCGGCCTGCATCGAGGTATGGATGACCGAAAACGGCGCGACGAAGAAGATGGTGTTCTCCGGCGACGTCGGCAATACGCAGCAGCCCATACTCCGCGACCCGGAGACCGTGGCTCAGGCCGACTATGTAATGGTCGAATCCACCTACGGCGACCGCACCCACGGCGTGGACAGGCCGGACTATATCGGCTCGCTCGCCGCGATGATACAGCGCGCGCTCGACCGCGGCGGCAACGTGGTGATCCCGTCCTTTGCCGTGGGCCGCACTCAGGAGATGCTGTATTTCATCCGCGAGATAAAGGAAAAGGGTCTCGTTCACGGCCACGACGGCTTCAAGGTCTTTGTGGACAGTCCGCTCGCCGTGGAGGCCACGAGCGTGTTCCTCCAGTGCGACGCCTCCTTCCTCGACGACGAGGCGCGCTCTCTGCTCGACCGGGGCGTAAACCCGCTGATGTTCGAGGGGCTGGAGGTCAGCGTCTCCGTGGATGACTCCAAGGCCATCAACCTCGACTCCGAGCCCAAGGTAATAATCTCCGCGTCCGGCATGTGCGACGCGGGGCGCATCCGCCACCATCTCAAGCACAATCTCTGGCGGCCGGAGTGTCTGGTGCTCTTCGTGGGCTACCAGTCCGAGGGGACGCTCGGGCGCATACTCTTTGATGGCGCGAAGACCGTCCACATGTTCGGCGAGGACGTCGCCGTGCGCGCGGAGGTCACATGGCTGCCGGGCGTCTCCGGCCACGCGGACAGGGACGGTCTGCTGCGCTGGATGGAGGGCTTCACCACTCCGCTCACGCAGGTGTTCGTTAACCACGGTGAGGACGCCTCCTGCACGTCGTTCGCAAGGTGCCTCTCCGAGGAGCACGGCATGAAGGCGATGGCTCCGTGGTCGGGCACGCAGTACGATCTGCTCGCGGGCGAGTTCACAAAGCTCACCGAGGGCGTGCCCATACCGGGCGCCGCCGAAAAGACCGAGACCGGTAAGCGGGAGACGAACCCCGTGTTCGCCTCGCTCGTTGCGGCGGCGGAGCGGCTGCTGCGCGCCGCGCGCTCGATGGAGGGCAGACCCAACCGCGAGGTGCGCGACTGTACCGAAAGAATCGACGCCATCACGCGGCAAATGGAAAAATAATCATTTTCGGGAACAAAATACCAGCGGCGGCACGTCTTAAATACGTACCGCCGTTGTTGACTTGCCGGAAAACTTATGATATTATGTCAACGATTTCTAAAGCAAAGGATGCTGCCTCATGTCTGAAGATTATAATTTAAATGAAGCATATACACTCGGCGCGGGCATAGGCGATCTGTCCCGCCCGGAGCTCCTTGAGCTCGCGCGCGCTCTCTGCCGCCGGCTCATGGATGTGGACGGCGCCTTCCACGGCGGCGTGCACCCCTGGAACATCAGCCGCTCGCCGGAGGGCGAGGTCGGCATAGGCCCCGCGCCGGAGCTTTCGGAGCGCAGCTCCGAGCAGCTGGAATATATGTCCCCGGAGCTATTCTGGGAGCATACCGGCGACGCCACCGCGGACGTTTATTCCATCGGTCTGCTGATCTTTGCCGGACTGAACAAGGGGCGGCTGCCCTTTGTCACGAAGGCGGAGCCCACGCCCGAGGAGCGCGTCGCGGCTCTGCGGCGCAGACTCAGCGGCGACACCTTCCCGCTGCCCGCGAGCGCCGGGGAGAAGCTCGGCGGAATACTGCTCAAGGCGCTCTCCTACAAGGCCTCGGAGCGCTACTCCGGCCCCGTGGAGCTGCTCGGCGCCCTGTCCGACTGCCCGGACGCGGAGGAGGACCCCTTCTCGGCCTTCGTCCCGGCGGCGCCCTCGCTGACGCCCGAAAAGCCGGAGAGCGCTCCGGCACCGGCGCCGACCGAATACAAGGTGGACAAGAGCGTGGAGGATACCCGCCCGCCCAGACCGAAGCGCAACTGGCGCCCCTATATCATCGTCGGCGTTATCTGCGTTGGGCTCATACTCCTCGCGCTCGTCGTGAAGATATTTGTCGGCGACAAGCCCGGCCCAATAATCGTTGACGCCACTCCCCCGGTCGTGACAGAGAGCGTCGAGCCGACAGCCGAGCCCTCCGCCGAGCCCACGGTCGAGCCGACCGTAGAGCCCACGGCCGAGCCGCAGTCCACCTACACGCTCTACATAGAGAACGTGAGCTGGACCCAGGCGAAGGAGGCCTGCGAGATCCGGGGCGGCCACCTCGTTACGATCTCCGATTCCGAGGAGTTCAAGACCGTCACCGCTCTTGCCGAGAGCTACGACGCGGAGCTGATATGGGTCGGCTTCTACAGGGACGACACCACCGGCGCGCTCACCTGGGTAACAGGCGAGGATATCCAGTACTTCCCCTGGGGCGTGGGCGAGCCCTCGCTCAAGGATACCGACGGCACGCCGGAGAACTACGGCCTGCTCTGGCACTATAAGGGCGCGTGGATCTATAACGACAGCCGCAACGACCCCGTCGGCGACTACCCCGCGGCCTACAGCGGAAAGATCGCCTACATATGCGAGTTCGACCCGGAGTAACCGCGGCGAGCCCTTTCCCCGACAGCTAATACGAAAATCACCCCGAGCCCTTTGGCCCGGGGTGATCGTTTTATTTCGGCGCGGACATCGCGCGCATGGAGTTGAGCACCGCGAGCACCATAACGCCCACGTCGCCGAACACCGCGATCCACATATCCGCGAGCCCCAGCGCGCCGAATATGAGTATCAGCGCCTTGACCCCCAGCGCGAACGCGATGTTCTGCCGAACTATGCCCATAGTGCGCCGCGCGGTCTTTATGGCGTCGGGTAGCTTGGAGGGGCGGTCGTCCATGAGCACCACGTCCGCCGACTCGATGGCGGCGTCGCTGCCGAGCGCGCCCATGGCTATGCCGACGTCCGCGCGGGCGAGCACCGGCGCGTCGTTGATGCCGTCGCCCACGAAGGCGACCGAGCGCCCCTCCGCAAGCAGCTCCTCAACGCACTCCACCTTCTGCGCGGGCAGGAGCGAGGCGCGGTATTCATCCACGCCCACCTCGTCCGCCACGGCCTTCGCCACGCGCTCGCCGTCGCCCGTGAGCATGACGGTTCTGCTTATTCCCAGACCGCGCAGAGCCTCCGCCGCCGCGCGGGCGTCGATCTTCACGACGTCGCTGATCACGATATGGCCGAAGTATTCCGCGCCCTCGGCGACGTGTATCACCGTGCCGGCGAGATGGCAGTCGTGCCACTGCGCGCCGACCTTATCCATCAGCCGCCCGCTGCCCACGCTGAACGTGCGCCCGTCCACCTCGGCCTCGAGCCCGAGCCCGGCGAGCTCCGTGACCTTGCCTATGCGGCTCTTGTCGATGTCCCCGCCGTGGGCGGCTATGATAGACTCCGCCACCGGGTGGCTCGAATAGCTCTCCGCCGCCGCTGCGATATCGAGCAGCTCCGCTTCTGATACCGTGCGCGGGTGCACCGCCGTCACCTCGAAGCGTCCGCGGGTGAGCGTGCCGGTCTTGTCGAACACTACCGTATCGACCTTGGCGAGCGCCTCGAGATAGTTCGCGCCCTTGATGAGCACGCCCCGACGCGAGGCCCCGCCGATGCCGCCGAAAAAGCTAAGCGGCACGGATACCACCAGCGCGCAGGGGCAGGACACCACGAGAAACACGAGCGCGCGGTTTATCCACACTCCCCAGACCTGCGCGAAAAACAGCGGGGGGATGATCGCGAGCAGCACCGCGCCGATAACGACGCAGGGGGTGTAATACCGCGCGAAGCGGGTGATGAAGCTCTCCACATGCGCCTTTTTATCCGACGCACTCTCCACAAGCTCAAGAATGCGCGCGACGGTGCTCTCCCCATAGGCGCTCGAAACTCTGACCTTTATTACGCCCGTGAGATTGATGGAGCCGCTGATGACGCTCCCGCCCTCGGCAACATCCACCGGCAGGCTCTCGCCCGTGAGCGCAGCGGTGTTCACTGCCGTGCGCCCCTCGATAACCGCGCCGTCGAGCGGCACGCGCTCCCCCGGACGGATTACGATGACCTCGCCCGGCTCGACCTCCTCGGGCGAAACGGTGAGCTCCGCGCCGTCGCGCAGCACCGTGGCACTGTCGGGACGTATGTCCATGAGCGCGGCGATGGAGCGGCGCGAGCGCCCCACGGCGATGCTCTGGAAAAGCTCGCCGAGCTGATAGAAGATCATCACCGCCGCGGCCTCGGGGTATTCGCCGATGGCAAACGCGCCGATGGTGGCGACGGACATGAGGAACATCTCGTCGAACACCTCGCCGTGCAGTATGTTCCGCAGCGACGCCCACAGCACGTCGTAGCCGATAACGAGATATGGCACGAGGAACGCCGCGAGCTTCCACACGCCCTCAAGCGGGGCGGCCCACGCCGCGGCGGTCAGCGCCGTCGCCGCCGCCAGCCTGTAAACAATGCGCTTTTGCTGTCTGCTCATCCGACTATCGTGCAATCCGGCTCGATGCGCTTTGCTATCTGCACGGCCTTTTTGAACGCCTCGTCAAACAGCTCGTCGGGCGCTTCAAGCGTCAGGCGCTGGACGAGAAAGTTCACCCTCGCGTCCGTCACGCCGTCTATCTTCTTTATCGCGTCCTCGATCTTCGCCGCGCAGTGGGCGCAGTCGAGATCCTCTATCTTAAAGCTCTTCTTCATTTTCCTCTTTCCTTTCCTCTATCAGATGGTCAAAGCCCTGGGCGAGAACGGTGCGCACATGGTCGTCGGCGAGGTGGTAATAGATCGTTTTGCCCTCGCGCCGGTTGGCGACCAGATTCGCGTCGCGCAGTATTCTGAGCTGGTGGGAGATGGCCGACTGCGTCGCGCCGAGCAGCTCGGCGATCGCGCACACGCACATCTCCGATTCAAGCAGGCAGTAGAGAATCTTCATCCTCGTCGTGTCGCCGAAGAGCTTGAAGAGGTCGGAGAGATCGCACAAAAGCTCGTCCGTCGGCAGCTCGTCGCGCACCTTGCGCAGTATGGCGTCGTGGTCGTGCGGCATCATTTGCGTCTCCTTTCATATGAATTTATGTTCATATGATAATACGTTCATATGTATTTGTCAAGAGGATTATTCGTATGCGTGGACGCCACCCCCGTCGTCGCCTCCCCCGTTGTCATCCTGAGCGCAGCTAAGGATCTTTCCGTGGGATAATGTGATTCCCCCCAATCAAATATGTAGGGAACGGTCTTGACCATTCCGTGGTCGGATTATTGCCAGCGTGGCAGGATATCGGACGGCGGAACGGTCAAGACCGTTCCCTACGGCAATGATTTTTGCATTACATTTTATTCGTCGGTATGTTGTTTTCGGCGGTTAATTATTTGCCGGCGGGATATATCTTTGTCGTAGGGGCGACCCTATGTGGTCGCCCGCACCCCCTGTTGTAATTCCCGCCCCCCTCTGTCATCCTGAGCGAAGCGAAGGATCTTCCGTGGGATTCCCCGCACCCGCCCAATCGAATACGTAGGGAACGGTCTTGACCGTTCCGTGGTCGGATTATTGCCAACGTGGCAGGACATCGGACGGCGGAACGGTCTTGACCGTTCCCTACGGCTTGTTTTTTGTATGGCAAAAAAATTTGTGGTGGTTTAAATCTTTGACGTAGGGGCGACCCTATGTGGTCGCCCGCACAAGATCCTTCGCTTCGCTCAGGATGACAACGGTGGGGGGATGGCAACGGTGGCGCTCAGGATCTTCCGCAGGATTCCCCGCACCCACCAATTGAATATGTAGGGAACGGTCTTGAACGTTCCGTGGTCGGATTATTTCCAACGTTGATAATATTCGTACCCGCGGAACGGTCAAGACCGTTCCCTACGAGAAAAAATGAACGGCACGTTCATCACCGACGATGGTGGTATTTGCCCACATTCGCGTCACGCCCACGCCCACGACCGCCACGCCCGCCGCGTCCGCCGAACGCGCCATTTGCGCCGCGCGCGACCGCGTAAAAACGCAATAAAAAACAGCCCCCTCGAAAGAGGGGGCTGTAAAACTGTGAAGTTTTATGGGGTATTGGCTGTGCCGGGGTGATTAGGCAACGACGTAGATCGCGTTGACAATAGCCGCACCGCTGCTGGAGAGGTTGCTGGCAAGTGTGTACATACCGACAGAAGTGGCAGAGACACTGGCAAGCGAACCAACCTCAAAGGTGTTGGTAGCAGCATCATAGGTGTAAACAGCGCAATCGGAGGCGATGGAGTAGGTGGCAGCACCATCACCCAGCGTCATAAGCGAGGAGCTGACAGTGATAGCTGTGGCAGTAGCGTTGTTATCGAATCCAGTGCCGATAGGCGCCGCGCTGGCATTGGCAAGGGTGACATAGCCGTTGCTGTCCGTGCCCTTTACAAGCCATACGCCCTGAGCATAGTCCTGGTCAAGTTTAAGAGTCGTGAACTCGCCGTCAACGATAGCAGCGCTGGTGTAGAAGGTCTGCCATGCACCGTTGATGTACTCGCTGGAAGCGCTGGCATCGTGCGGGATAAAGACCACGGCGTTGCCGGCGGTGGTGGCAGCAGCGTTCTCAACATAAACGACCTTGGCTACGGAAGAGGAGTCCGCAACAATAGCGCCAGTGGCATCAGCAGCCTTCATGCTGGGCATATTGGCTATGCCGGTATAAACGGCATATGTGAAGGGGCTGGCAGTGGTGCCAAGTCCGCTGCGGACGATGAACAGAGTCTTCGCATTGGCAGTATAGTCGGTATTATTGAATTTGAAAGCTGCAACGCCCTTAGTAACGGCAAATGCTGCTTCAGTATTTATATGTACAGCAGCCGAGGTCAGGGCGTAAACTTCGCTGGAAACAGTATAAGTGACGATGTCGCCCACGAGACTATTCGCATCGGCCTTTGCCGTCACATCAACCGTGCTGCCGTCCGCAAGAACAAGCCGCGCCTGATGAGTAACAACACCCCAAGAGGTGGTGTTCTGATAGCCGACTACGATCGCGTAATTGGTAGCGGGGGTAACCACGCTGGCCTTTATGACATAGCCGTACTCGTCAAGCAGGACGGTCTGAGCGGTGAAGGTGACAGCGCCGACACAGTTTTTGCTGTACTTATAAGTCGTGCCGCCGGCAGTGAAGCTGACGCCGGTAACATAAGCGGTCGGGGTAACAGTCAGGGACTCGGGAACAGCAACATAGATCACGCCATTGCCGGTGGTATCGGCGGCGGTGTTGTCGTTCTTGGGAACAACAAGCAGATAGGCGGAGGTGTTGGCCGCGAGCGCCGTTGTGGCAGCCTCGTAAGCGGCGTCAAAACCGGTTACGCTGGAGGAAATCTTGTAAACATGTCCGCCGTCAACAGTGACAGTCAGGCTGCGCTCGTCAACAGTAGTAGTGGAGGCGGTGTCCTTGGTGTAGGAGTTGACCTCAGCGGCGTAGGTATTAACAATAACTACGCGATCAATGACGCCGTTGGTGGCATAGAACTCAACCAGGCAGCCGTTGCCGCCTTCATAGGTGGTCTTGGCAGCCCAAGCAGCAACAGCAGCCGCATCATAAGACGTGGCAGTGCCGTTGATAACCCAGTTGACAGCGCCAGTGGTCTTGTAGCCATCGTTGGTGAGGGCAAGCGCTACGGCGGCGGGCTTTATTGCGGTGCTGTATGTGGCAACGGCATCCTCGGCCACAAACTTGGCCTGAGTGCTGTAGCTGGAAGCAGCCCAACCATAAGCGGTAGCCTGAGCCTTCTTCGCGGTGACATAAACATTGCCGGGACGACCATAGGTGGCGTCATATCCGGAAGTGCGGGTCACGCCGAAGACGGTCTTAGCAAGAGTAGCGCCGCTCTTAATGGTAACAGCGGAAGTGTCATTGGTGTAGACATTAGAGGTAACGCTATCCAGAGCGTCAAGCAGAGCAGCCTGAGTGGCAGCCTCGCCGGCGGACTCATAGTAGGCAACCAGAGTGCCATTCTTATAGACGCCATAGCCTTCAGTGGCATTGGAGCTATAGAACAGGGCGTCGTAGACCATCTGGGCAGCGACTTCACGGGTGAAATCGCCGGCGGTGAGAACGATGCTGGAGAAGCCGGTCTTTATGAACAGCTTCGCGGTCTCGATCTGCCAGTTGGCGCCGGTGCAGGCGCTGACGTCAACACCGAGGGCGGCCATGAGCATCTTGGCAAAGGCGTAGCTCGAAAGAGCGTCGTCTGGGCCAAACTTGCCGTCGCCGTAGCCCGCGATCAGGCCGGCGTTGTAGCAGTACTCGATAACGTCGTAGCCCCAGTAATCAGCGGCTACGTCCGTGAAGGACTTGCTGCTGGCGGTCAGCTTCGCGGCGGTATCGGTGCCGAGAGTGATCCTGGCGATGAACATGCAGGCCTGAGCACGGGTGAGGGTGCTGTCATGTCCGAACGTAGTGTCGGTCAGGCCCTTGATGATGCCGAGATCGGACATGACCTCGACGGCCTCGGCATAATCGGCGTTAACGTCCTTGGCATCGTCGAAAGCGGCGGAAGCGCCGATAACGCCGAAGCTGAACATCATCGCGACGACCAGCATGAGAGCCAGTGTCTTCTTCAGAGTTTTCAATGGAAACTCCTCCTTCAAATAGTACCCCATAAGGGGCCAAATTAGCGCCGGTTTGCGGGAACGGATATCCTACAGCCATCCCGCGAACCTTCGCAGCTCACATAGTATCACAAGCCCCCCACACAGTCAACGAGCCGGGGGGATTTGTAACATGATTGAAATATTGGGGGGAGGGGGGGGAAAAAAGATCCTTCGCTGCGCTCAGGATGACAAA
>CAYNMN010000019.1:6979-20736 GCA_964398305.1 uncultured Oscillospiraceae bacterium | reverse complement strand
CCGCCGAGGAGCCCGTCGTCGAAGACCCCACCGAGGAGCCCGTCGTCGAGGAGCCCGCCGAGGAGCCGACTGAGGAGCCGACTGAGGAGCCGACTGAGGAGCCCGCCGAGGAGCCTGTCGAGGAGCCCGCTGAGGAGCCTGTCGAGGAGCCGACAGAGGAAGTCACAGCGGAAGAGCCGCCAATCTCACTCTATTCGGAAAGCGTGACGGTTAAGAGCGTCACAATAGCATCAACCATTACTGTTGACGGAAAGATCACGGCAACCGCTTCTCCCGCGAGCGAGGATTATACCTATTCCTGGTATAAGAGCACCGACAATGGTGTTAACTTCACCGCGGTAACGAGCAACGACTTCTCAGACAAGCCCAATGTTGGGGGAACTTGGCTCAATGTTGTGAATGACAACCTGCTTAAGAAGGCCGATGGCACTTACGAGCTGCAGGCAGTCAATGGCAAACAGTATAAAGTTATTGTTACTGACGCTAACGGAGGTAGCGTGACGTCGGTGTTCATAGTCAATGACATGGAGATCGCTATCCAGAACGGTGGCTTCGAACAGCCGAACTTCACTAATGATACCACATATAGTTCCGATGGTAATGCCAGCAGCATTCCGTATTGGAATACCACAGCTACGGATAGCAGAATCGAGTTGGCTGACGCAAAAATTAATGCAAAGGTAGCCTTTAAAAGATACGGCATTGGCACGAGGACGTGGTCAGGATATCATGGTTATTCCTACACCGCCGGGGACGATGCGGAGAGCGAGTCCGGAACTACGCAGTTTGCCGAGCTCAACGCCGAGCAGGCCAGCTCACTCTACCAGTCGGTGCTCACAGCTCCGGGGTCAACGTTGAACTGGCAGCTCGCCCATCGCGCGCGTCTCAGGATTGAAGAAAGAGACTCAGTGACTGCTGACGACGTAAATGATACGATGTATGTCGTGATAATGTCGGACACGGCGGCGCAAGCGGTGCTGACAAACGGAACCGGCAGAACCCAGCAGGCAAAGCTCACGAATATGATCACCACTTTAAATGAAACAAGCGGAAGCTACACGATAAATGGCAGCAATTATCCGGTATCCGTCTGGAAGCTTACCAGCAATGCAGCAGACTGGCATGCTTACAATGGCAAATACGTGGTGCCGACGGACCAGTATTACACAAGATTCTTCTTTGTGTCGGGAGCAACATATTATGACGGACTTAGCGGTGCTAATAACGCGCTGAAAAACACCATCGGTAACTTTATTGACGCTGTTACGTTCAGCAGCGAGGTTCCGACCCCAATCCTCAACCAGCATGCTTTGACAATAAACTATGTCAACAACAGCACTCCTGCTGTCGCTGTTGCGAATCAGTACACCACAAACCTCTCTAACGGAGTGTCTTATTCTGTGAACAGCCCCAGCATAAACGGGTATGAGTTGGTAGATAATACGCAGGCAACAGTCGGCGGCACAATGGGATCGGAGGATATAACTGTTAACGTTGTGTATAAGCCGGTTGAGTATACCATCACCTATGTGCCCGACGGCGGGACGCTCGCCGCGGGAACGATCACGCCTGACAACTATAATATCACTACCGATGTCACCCTCGCCGCAGCGCCGAGCAGGACGGGTTACACCTTCAAGAACTGGAAGGTGACCGCGGCGGCGGGCAATTGGACGGCGGATACCTTGTTTGCCGCGTCACAAAATGTCGGCACCGGAATGTATGGCAACGTAACGCTCACGGCTCAGTGGGAGATCAACCAATACACGGTCACCTACGACTCCAACGGCGGCACAGGCGTCATGACGGATGGCAGCAGCCCCTATGATTACAATACACAGGTGACTGTGCTAAATAACACCTTCACCCGCGTTGGCTACAGCTTCGTCACATGGAACACCGAAGCCGGCGGTGGCGGGACATCCTACAATGGCGGCAACGAGTTCGCCATTACCGCAGATACTACGCTTTATGCTCAGTGGACGCCGGTTGAGTACACCATCACCTATGAGCCCGCCGGCGGGGCGATGCCGACAGGTACACAAACCTCCCAGATCTATAATATCACGACCAATGTCACCCTTGCCGGCACGCCTACCAGAGAGTATTACACCTTTGGTGGTTGGAAGGTGACTGCGGCGGCGGCGGGCAACTGGACGGCGGATACCTCGTTTGTCGCGTCACAAAATGTCGGCACAGGAAAGTATGGCGACGTAACGCTCACGGCTCAGTGGACTCCGATAGAATATACCATCAACTACTATGTGGATGCCGATCTTGCGTCAGGAACACCGGGGCTATACAGAACAAAGACCTATACGGTGGATACAGATTTTGCTCTGGAGTCATATGTTGGGGGCGGCACCTTCCACGGGTGGTATAAAGAGCTTGAGTACACCAATTCTGTTGCAAACGATTTAACCTTTCAGCAGGCTGTGGCTCTCGACACGAATGACGATAAGGTCATCGATCTCTATGGCTATGTGACCTATAAGCTGACCGTGACCAAGGCCGGGGCTCAGAGTAATGATGAAAGCTTTATCTTCAATGTGACAGGCGGGCCCAGCAACGGCGTGAATCTGAAAGTCACTGTTCGAGGCAATGACAGCGTCACAATAGCAAACCTTCGTGCAGGTACCTACACCGTCACAGAGGACACCGGCTGGAGCTGGCGGTATAGCACAAGCCCAACAATAACCGGCAACGGCTCTGTCGAGCTCGGCAGCTCAAATCCCGACGGCTCCGTCAAGGTCACCAACAGCCTCACCAATGACAAGTGGCTTGCCGGAGACGCATACGTCAAGAACAAATACGACAGCGCTTCGAACTGAGAAAGGAGGGGATGAACAATGAATAAAAAGAGAATTCTGCTCGTCGCCCTCTGCGTCGTCCTTGTCGCCGCTCTCGCGATAGGCGGCACGGTCGCGTGGCTGACGGCAAGCTCCGACGCCGTGACCAACACCTTTACCCCGGGCGATGTGACTGTTGAGATTAAGGAAACAGTCGAGTATAACATAAAGAAAAGTGTTCAGATAAAAAACACCGGCAATGTGGACGCCTATATCCGCGTGGCCGTCGTGGTAAACTGCATCGACAGCGAAGGAAACGTCATCCTCGGAACACCCCCATCATGGACTGCCGCGTCCGGTTGGACAAAGCTTGGCGGATACTATTACTATAATTTAGTCGTTCCCGCCGGAGGGACTACCGATAATCTGCTCGATGACGATGGCGTGGTGCTCAAGGACAGCGACGGGAACCTCTATTCAGTAGACATCCTCGCTCAGGGCATTCAGGCCGCGGGCGGAACGGGAAATACACCCGCCGTCACCGAAGCATGGGGCGTAACATACAGCAAAGGCTCGTGGCCGGAAGTGGAGGGCTGAGAGATGAAAAAGACACTTAAAAAGCTCCTCACCCTCGCGCTGTGCGCGGCGCTCGCGTTCTCCGTCTGCGTCCCCGCTCTGGCCGAAGATTCCACCCCGACTGTCACCTTTAACGAGAAAGAGGACGGCGGCGGCTTTACGTTCGCCAACGCCTTGGTCTCCGGCAATGCCTATCCCGGGAGCAAGAATTACGGCGGTACGGTCGATTTCAGCAGCTCCACGTCGCTGTTCGACGCCGAAGAGTTCACCAACCTTTTCCCCGGCGACACCGTCGATTCCAAATTTACCGTCGCCACCGACAGCGGCAACAGCAGCTCCTATTATATCTACATGTACGCCAGAAGCATTGAAGACGGCAGCACTCTGGGCAATTACTCCGACAAGTTCTTTGAAGAAATGCTTCAGTACATCACCATCACCGTCACCAATGAGGGTGAGAGCGCCGACGGCGGCGACTCATGGCTGTACAAGCTGTGGTACGGTATGCTCTCCACGCTGGGCTTTGAAGCACCGGCTGATGAAGTTGATCAAAATGAATTGCGCCAGACCGACGACAACGGCAAGAGCCTTGTCTGCGACGCCGCGCCGGCTGCTAACACCGTAAGGCTCGGCAAGTTTGCGCCCGGAGACTCCGCGAATTTTGATATCAAGCTGACGGTCGATCTCGATATGCCCAACGACTATCAGAATTCCTTCGCGGAGATACAGTGGGTGTTCGTGGCGCAGCAGATAGCCAATCCCGGCCCCGGACCCACGCCGATCCCGGACGACGAGACCCCGTTGCTCAACAAGACCGATCACTTTGCCTACATAGTCGGCTACCCCGACGGCAACGTGTATCCCGAGGGCAACATCACCCGCGCCGAGGTCGCCACCATCTTCTTCCGTCTGCTCACGGACGACACCCGCGACGGCAAGCTCACCACTCAAAACAGCTTTGCCGATGTGAACGACGGCGACTGGTACTGCCGCGCCGTGTCCACCCTCGCCTCGCTCGGAATAGTGGACGGCTACCCGGACGGCAAGTTCTATCCCAACGCCTATATCACCCGCGCCGAGTTTGCGACCATCGCCGCGCGCTTCGACGAGGAGGCTGACGACACGAGCTTCGGCTTCACAGACGTCGACGGTCACTGGGCCGAGGTCGCCATCAACGAGGCCGCCAACAACGGCTGGGTCGAGGGCTATGAGGACGGAACGTTCCTGCCGAATAAGGACATCACCCGCGCAGAGGCCGTCACGCTCATAAACCGCGTGCTCCACCGTCTGCCCGAGACGCCCGACGACCTGCTCAAGGTCATGCTCGTCTGGCCGGACAATATGGACACCTCCGCGTGGTATTACCTCGCGATGCAGGAGGCCACCAACAGCCACAATTACGAGTACAAGACAGACAGGATCCACGAGACGTGGACAGAGCTGCGCGAGACCCGCGACTGGACGCAGTACGAGAAATAAACGAATCACGATAAAAACAATCCGGGGCGGTCATGTGTTTGACTGCCCCGGAACGCTTTTCTGACGTAACGCCGCCCGACACAGCGGGTTTTGCGGCGCAATGGTTTTATGCTTACAATAAAGCTGCCCCTCTTTGAGGGGCAGACAAGTAAATGAATTGCGGTCGGAAAAGCCTTCGGGGGCATTTATGCCCAAGCCGGTATTAAAGCCTTACAGGCTTTGTGCAAACCACGCGTTTTACATGTGGTTATGATAAAAAAATACCCTTGACAAATCACGTCTCAGTGCTGCTTTCTTATAAGGGAACTTGAAATGTGCAGAGATTCACGCAGATTGGCAACTGTACGCCTGGAGATGTTTATCCCGTTGTCCTTGATGATTGCGCATATCTGTGCGTCAGAATATGGGGAGGCTTTGTTTTCACCGTCAATTATTTCATGCAATAAACCGGCAACGCGATTTGAAGATATATCCTGCGCTGAATCTGAACTCATTCTTTTCGAGAACAGCGACTTTATAGGCAAAACACCGCGGTTGCACTGCAGGTATTTTCCGCTGACGGTGCGGCTTACGGTGGAAGGGCTCATGTCAATGCCGCAGGCTATGTCGGCCAGCGACATCGGCGACAAAGGAGCGGAGGCGCTGGTAAAAAATTCTTTTTGGACTTCGGCAATAGCTTTGGCACATTTCAAAAGCGTGCTTTCTCTTGCGGACACATTGTTGAATAACTGTCTGGCACTGCAGAGCCTGTTTTCCAGGTATTCTCTGGTGTCGCGGTCAGTAGTATGTCTGTAAATATCAAGGTAGACCTGGCTGATACCCAGATAGGGCGTAAAAGTATTTGTAAGTGAGACATCGAGGTTACCGTCAACTATGTCGACATGAACGTCCGGAGTGATGTAAAAGTTTGTATCGGACGGGCCCAAACCGAGCGACGGGTGGGGATAAAGGCATTTGATCTGAGCGGCTGCCTGCCGCACAACGTCTATAGATACGTTGAGTTTTTTTGCTAAAGAGGAATAATGCCCCTGAGAAAGGCCTTCAAGGTGCTCGTCGATAATACTGATTACAATGGGGGATAAGTTGTGCGCCCTGGCCTGAGTGAGAAGACATTCCCGTGTGTTCTTGGCGCAGATCCCAATGGGCGAAAGGCTGCGGAGCGTTTCAAGCACCAATGTAACACTGGCGCAGTCAACGCCAAGCCGATGCCCGACGTCTGCCGGGTCTTCGTCAAGAAAACCATGATCGTCTATACAGCCGAAAAGATACTGCGCAATGATGTTGTTTTTGCGACTGAAGCCGAGAAGGGTTACCTGCTGTTCAAGCTCTTCGCGCAGATACTGCGGTGCAGCCTGCTCGTTGCCGTGGAATGACACGTCGGCGTCAGTGACATAGAACTCATGTCTCGGCTCGAAGGAGTTGAGCCAGTCAATACGCTCACCCAGGTCGGTTGATGGAGCTTTATAAAGCATATCCAGATCAATCATAGGATTCTCGGTTGCCTCAGCAAAAAGGCGTACACTCAGTTCTTGCGTGTTAAGCTGAATTATTTCCATCATGTGCAGGATACTGGGCGAGAGTGTCTGTTTTGCACTAAGAGTATTGCTTAGTTTCATAAGCCCCCCCTCTTCGTCGTACTATTCGGAGATGCCGAACTCTCTGAGCTTTTTGTAAAGTGTGCCCCGGGCAATGCCGATCTCCTTTGCGGCAAGAGACTTGTTCCACTTGTTGCGCTTCATAATATCTGCCAGGCGGTCAGCATTCATTTCTTTCCAGCCGGTTATATCAAGACTGTCAGGGGCGGAGCCGGTGCCTACAGCTTCTTCGCCGGAAACGGCCTCACTGCTGCCGGACAGAAGGGTATATATGTCTTCCGGAAGCCTGTCTACAGTCAGCGTGCTTTCCCTGCAGGAGTTGACGCAGCGTTCAATCGTGTTTTTCAGCTCGCGGACATTTCCCGGCCACGGGTATGATATGAATAGTCTGGTGACGTCGGGGCTGAAATTTCTGACAGCACTTAGGCCGATCGCCGAGAATTCTGAGAGAAAATGATGCATCATCAGCTCGATGTCCTGCTGTCGTTCGCGAAGAGGGGGAATGCAGATTTTTACTATGTTTAGCCGGAAATATAGATCAGATCTGAATTTTCCGGCCTGCACACAGCTCCACAGGTCTTTGTTTGTGGCGGCTATTACGCGTACGTTCAGATTGATATACCGGTTTCCCCCAACCCGTGATATTACACCGTCTTCGAGCACACGCAGAAGGGAGCTCTGCATATTTAGAGGCATCTCTGATATTTCATCAAGCAAAATTGTGCCGCCGTCAGCCTGCTCAAACTTTCCGGCTTTCCCCCCCTTTGAGGCGCCCGTAAAGGCGCCGTCCTCATAACCGAATAGTTCGCTCGTGAGCAGATCAGGTGTAATTGCCGCGCAGTTTATCGGCACGAAGGGACCCTTCCGCTTTGTGTTCGCACAGTGGATGGACTGAGCTATCAGTTCCTTGCCTGTTCCGCTTTCTCCCTGGATCAGGACATTGCTGGTGGTTTGAGAGGCTTGCATCGCAAGACTCTTCACATTCAAAAGCTTTGGGTCGCTGCCCTTAATGCTATCAAATGTATATATTGTCTTTTGCCCCAGCTTACTTGACTGGGGCGCCTTTTTTTGATCAATATGCAAAAAAGAGCACTTGGCGCCAATGCAGCTATCGTTCCGCATTACTAATGTCATATCAAATACATAGAGCTGATTGGACATGGTTTTGCTGTCAAGAAAAATATCACGCGTTATACGCATTTTTTTGTCTTTTACATGCTGCACTACGAAAACGAGCTCGGACATAAATGAGCTTATGTGCGTAAAAGGACCTTGACCGGCAGATCTGTCAAACTCCTGCTCGAAAGCTGACGAAGTGAAAACCACGTTGCAATCTATGTCCAAAAGCATAACAAGGTCGTTCGCACTGTATGAAGATGAGTCTAACAGATTGTATCTTGATTTTACAAAGGGATATAAAACAATGTTGCTCAGGTCAAGCGTCTCCAGTATATAGTCTATCTGTGATTTAATGACGAGCGAAAAAGCCTCTTTACGCATCAGGACGAGGTTAACTCCCCAAAAATCCCTGAACGCCTCCTCTTCGTAATAGGCAAAACTGACGTAATCTGAAAAGATGTCGAGATAGTTTTCTTCGCCAATCCGAAACAACACCTGACCTGGGTGGCTTTTGGCCTGATTGGCGACAAAAACCCCTATGACGTCCCGCTTGAAAACCGATCCGTGTCTGATACCCTTGCTTCTGAGCTCGTCCTGCAGCTCTGCGTTGCCGGCGACACGGAAAGCGGACAATTCGTAGTCGAGGTATAGGATTACACATCCGAGCGCGGATAGAGCTCTTTCGCGTCCGAGCGTAAACTTATCCAGATATGCAAGTTTGTATTTTGTGAGCGCTGAGACACGGTTGAAGACATTAAAGTCACGCTGCTCCCTGCTGAACGCGTGATAATAGTCGTTTCTAAGTATGGACGAGGATTCTTCCCACTCGTTAATGAGGTCGGCATACTCCTCTGAGTTGACAGTTGCTCCGCGATTAAGAAGCGAGTGCTTCAAAACCTTGAGGTATTGATCACGTTCCGGAGAAAAAAAGCCCGTTGTGTTCATTAGCGGCTCCTTGTTCAAATAGTGTACAGCATTGTGCAAAACGTTAAACCGGCGGCAATTAGCACACATATGCATGGCAAAATAATAACACTATGTGATTTCTCAGTCAATCAAAAAAATCGTCTGTGTTCAAATTTGTGTTCAAATTGATGGATTATGCCCGGGGCTGAACAATGTGTGAGTAAATTAACAACAATCTGTTCACAATGATGTTCAGCACTGATGTGTATTCATGCTTTAAAATAGCTCTTGTTATTAAAATGTCTTTGTTTGCTTGTGGTTGTTGAACAAAACAAAGAATGATATTCGTGTAACAATCCAATTTTTGCGTTTTCTTTGGCAATCTCGACTTTTTTTGGCTTAGGTGGAAAAAGATTTGCATTAATAATGGGTGTGAGAATAACTGGAGCGCTGCAGGTCTCGCTCCTTGATGGAGGTGTGATTCTCGCAAGACAATGATCTGCAATGAACAAAAAAGAGATATTTAAAGGAGAGAATTGTTATGAACGAAACCAAAAAGTCCAATTATGCAATAGTAATAGCAATTGCGTGCTGCCTTATTGTGTTTGGCGGCGTTGGTATTGTTTTCAGCACTGCCGGTGTGTTTTATGCCGTCGTTGCGGAAGCGTTCGGAGTTGGTAAGGGAACCTTCTCGATCTATATGACAATAGTATGTCTGGTAATGAGCTTCTCTCTGCCTATCATGGGAAAGCTCGTTACAAAGAATGACATACGCAAGGTCATGACTCTGTGCGGTGTGTGCGTTGCGGTTTCTTTTGTTCTGTTTGCAATAGCTCCCAGCCTCATAGTTATTTATATCGCAGCCGCAATACAGGGTTTCGGTGTTTCCGGCCCGATGTACATTGTTGTGCCCACCATGATCAACCGCTGGTTTAATAAGCGCGCCGGCTTCTTCATAGGTCTCGCGATGGCTTTTTCCGGTATAGCCGGAATTATTCTGCAGCCCGGCATGGCTGCTATTATCACAGCCACAAGCTGGAGAACCGCCTATTGGGTCGAAGCCGCTATTTCCGGAGCTTTCATTATTCTCCCGTCGCTGTTCATGCTCCGCAGTAATCCCAGCGACATCGGTCAGGTGCCTTACGGCTTCGAGGAAGCTGCAGCCGGAGCGGCTGGTGGCGCGAAGAATCCGATCGCGGCCGGTGTCGCGTATGCCACTGCCATGAAGAGCAAGGCGTTCTATGCTCTCGCGATCCTCTGCGGCTCAATTTCTTTTATCACCTGCGTAAACTTTTATTGGACTTCCTTTGCCAAAAGCCTGGGCTACGATCTTGTCATCGCCGCCGGCATCAGCTCTGCGGCAATGTGGGGCCAGCTCGCCGGTAAAATCGGTCTTGGAGCGCTCAGCGACAAGAGCTACAAGGCCTGCATCATATGCTCCTATGGCTTCGGCATAATTTCCATGGGCTCCATACTCATTTTCGGAGGCAGACTTGCAGTACCGGTGCTGCTCGCAATGATATTCATCTATGGCTGCTGCCATGGCTCCTGCGCTGCTGTCAGCCCGGTCGTTGCCCGCAAGACCTTCGGAAACGGCAAGGACTACGCCCGTATCTACTCCAACGCAATGAGCTTTGGTACCTTCTGCTCGGCAATCGGTTCAACTCTGTTCGGATATGTTGTGGACTGGACCGGCGGTTATGAGGCTGTCTTCATTATTGGCGTAGTTCTGGCAGTAATCTGCTTCATCGCGGCATATGTTGCCAGAGTAAATGGAGAGAAGCTTCCCAGAGAGGCATAATCTGCATTTCCGTATTAAATCAACAAAGCAAAAGCTTATTCGGTAGAAACCGCGCATTTAGGAGGATTGCCGTGTTAAATGGGATCAGAATACTGGATCTTACACGCTATTTTCCCGGCCCCTTCGCCACGCTCCGATTACAGGAGCGTGGCGCGGAGGTTGTAAAGATCGAGGATAAAAATGGTGATCCCGCCAGAGTGATGGACAGTTTCCGTGGCGAGGAAGGGGTTATCTTTCGCTCGATGAGCCGGGGAAAGAGTTGCGTTAGTCTGAATCTCAAGGAAGAACAGGATTACGAAAAATTTTTAAAGCTTGTCGAAACTGCTGACGCTCTCATTGAGAGCTTCCGCCCAGGTGTCGCAAAGCGGCTGGGTATTGACTACGAAAATCTTTCTCTTATCGCTCCGAAGCTGGTCTATGTTTCATTGAGCGGTTATGGACAGACCGGTTCGTTGGCACAGGCGGCAGGACATGATTTAAATTATATGGCGTATTCGGGAGTGCTTGACCAGCTTTTGGACAATGAAGGACAGCCGATAAAGCCAAAGATTGCGATAGCGGATCTCGTTGCCGGAGTAGCGGCGAGCGAAGCAATAGCCGTGGGCTTGATTAAAAGCGCCAGAACAGGCGAAGGCTCATATCAGGATGTTTCTATGACGGATGTCCTGATCTCATTCATGGGTTTGCACGCCATGAATTATTCCGCGACAGGAGAAGAGCACGGAATCAACGATCATGGCATCGGATATGGGATATTCAGGACAAGCGACGACAGATATATCGCGCTCTGCGCGCTGGAGGACAGATTCTTTTTGAACTTCTGCCGCGGTATTGGACAGGAGGAGCTTTCCGCTCATCAGCATACTGAGCCGGTACCCGGAAATCCATATTATGATCGCGTTGCGGAAGTGATTGCCGGACATACGCTTGAGGACTGGGTGGTTTTCTCGCGGAAGGTCGATTGCTGTATGGCCCCGGTGCTGCACACCAGTGAGCTGAAGAAATCGCCCTGCGTGAATGAGCGCGGCCTGATAGAACACAAATGGGATCTTGACTATGTTTCCACGGGAAACATGACTGAGAAAGACTTTTTGAACTATGGAAAACCTTTCCATCGGTTGGGGGAAGACAATGATCCCCTGATTAATTAAAAAAAGGAGTTACCTATGGATTTTCGAAAGACGGAAGAACAAGAACTGCTGCTCGAGAGCCTGAAGGATTTCATTGACAGGTATGCACCCGAGAGCGCGGTGAAGGAATGGTACGCCAATCATGAGGTTCCGGATGAGATAGCAAAGGAATTTGTATCTGCTGGATTTGGGTTTCTCGGGCTGCCCGAGGAATACGGCGGTACGCCGTGCGATATGGTTACACTGATGATGTTTGCCAAAGAGATCAGCCATCTTACCGCCGGAACGATGCCTTTTATCTCCAACATTCTCAATATGTATGATATGATGCTTTTAGGCAAGCCGGAACAGATAAGACAGGCAATGGATGCCTATGAGGAGACGGGAAGATCCTGCTTTTCACTGGCTATTTCCGAGCCTCAGGCCGGGTCGGACAACAGCGCTATGAGCACTACCGCCAAAAGAGTGGGCGACAAGATCATTCTCAACGGAACGAAAACTTTTGTTACGCACGGCGATGTTTCTCCGTTTACCATCATCGTGGCGAAAGAGGAGGACCCCTCCAGAGAGAACAAGAATATGTCCATGTATATGGTCCCGCTCGACAGCAAGGGCATCTCCACCTCCAGGCTGCACAAGATAGGCCAGAGCACAACTGCTTTCTGCGAGATGTACATCGACAGCGTGGAGTGCGACGATAGCTGCCTCGTTGGCGAAAAGGGCAAGGGATTCATGCAGCTCATGCAGAACTTTGAGATCGAGCGGCTGCTTATCTGTGCGCAGGCCCTCGGACTGGCCGAGGCAGCCATGGACGATGCCGCTGCCTACGCAAGCCAGAGAGTGCAGTTTAATCAGCCTATCTACAAGTTCCAGCAGATCCAGCAGATGCTCACGGATATGGAGACTAAAATCATTAATATGCAGAACATGCTCTATATGTGCGCATGGCAGCATGACAACAATGAGTCCATACGTCTCAGCTCGGCTCTTGCAAAACGGTATATCTGCATGACCGCAACTGAGGTCTGCAGCGATGCGATGCAGATATTTGGAGGTATCGGATACACTACCGAGACAAGGGTTTCGCGTTGCTGGCAGGATTCACGAGGCTGGCAGTTCGCAGGCGGCACCAATGAAGTCATGGTTCATATTTCTGGAAGGCAGATAATCAAGAAATATACCAAGCAGTGAGGGTCGGCTGATGAATATCGATTTTTCAAGACCGGCAAGAGGATACGAGTATACATTTATTACCGTTGCTGAGCCAAAGCCCGGGATAAAGGTGCTCACCTTAAACAGGCCTGAGTGTCTTAACGCCATTTCCATGAAGGAAGCCGAGGATCTCGAAACTGCGCTCCAGGAACTCAGGTTCGATAACCGGTGCCGAGTGGTCATTCTTACCGGAGCAGGCCGCGGCTTTTGCGCGGGAACTGATCTGAAAGAAATGAGCGAATTTACAAAAGAGCCGGACATGAAGAGAAATCTCTGGTTTTTGCAAAAGCATATGGCAAACATCATCGAGCTTATGCGCGTGATACCGCAACCGATTATCGGTGCGATCAACGGCTCGGCTGCCGGCGGCGGACAGAGTATTTGTCTTGCATGCGATATTCGTATTGCCGTGCCTTCGGCTAAGATAATCGGCTCGCACATCAATGTTGGCATGTCGGCTGCGGATATGGGGACGAGCTATACGCTCACCAGGTTACTTGGCATTGCCCGCGCGGCAGAAATAATGTATACAGGCAGACCTGTCCTTGCTGACGAAGCTGAACGTATCGGGCTTGTAGCGAAGGTGGTAGAACCTGAAAAACTGATGGAAACAGCCATGGAGTATGCGGAGATACTGCTCGGCAAGTCGGAAATGGGCCTGTTGCTTACCAAGGAGAGTATTAACGCGGCGATGGATGGCGCTCCGCTTCAGATTCAGCTTGGGCTTGAAAACCGCAACCAATTTATCTGCAATGCCATGGGTTCTTTCTCGAATGGGGCGGACAGCTTCAAAAGTAAGCACTGAACAAATGGAGAATCATATGGAGAAAAATGTGTTTTACCGTCCGGGAAATATCGGAGGAGTGGAGCTGAAGAACCGTCTTGTTATGGGGCCGGCCGGGTTCGGCTTTTGCGATGATACCGAGGGTGTGATAAACGACAGGCTGATCGAGTTCTTCAGGCAGAGGGCCAGAGGAGGAGTAGGGCTCATAGACATAGGCGCTGTTCAATTTGATGCAGATCATTATACGAACCATGATATGGTCAAGCTTTATGATGACAGCTTTATACCGGGATTCAGGCGACTGACCCAGGTCGTCCATGAAGAGGGCGCTAAAGTCATGGTACAGCTCCTGCACCAGGGCAGATA
>CAYNMN010000019.1:0-6969 GCA_964398305.1 uncultured Oscillospiraceae bacterium | reverse complement strand
TGAGCAGGGAGTACGACAACAAAATCGGCATTGCTCCGTCTGCGGTGTACGCAAATTATACCAAGGAGACCCCAAGAGCGCTCACACTTGAGGAGTGCGAGGAGCTTGTTGAGGAGTACGGACAAGCGGCGGAACGCGCTGTGAAGGCTGGCTTAGACATAGTGGAGATCTGCACAAACTCCGGTTATCTTATCGGCCAGTTCCTTTCGCCGCTTACAAATCTCAGAACCGACAAGTATGGCGGAGAAAACACACTGGAACGCATGACTTTTCTCTTGGAAGTGGTTGAGAGAATACGAAGAGGGATAGGCCCTGACGTGCCGCTTTCGGTAAGGCTTGGAGGAAACGATTTTGTCAGCGGCAGCAACACAAACAGGGAAGCTTGCGTTATTGCTGCCGAGCTTGAAAGAGCGGGAGTTGACTGTATTAACGTCACGGGAGGCTGGCACGAGGCGTTCGTACCGCAGGTGACGATGGATGTCCCCTTCGGCGCATATGCATATCTCGGAAAGCAAATCAGGGAATCTGTGAGTATTCCGGTTATCCAAAGCAACCGTATGAACGTTGAAACGGCGGAGAGACTGCTTGGAGAAGGCGTGGTTGACTTCATCTCTATGGTAAGGCCGCTCGTTGCCGACCCGTATCTTATGAAAAAGGCCGACGAGGGAAGGTACAGCGAGATACGCCCCTGCGTTGGATGCAATCAAGGCTGTTTAGATCACATAATGAAGCACACGCCCATCACATGCATGGTGAATGCCGAAGCCGGACGCGAGATTGATGTGCTTGCCGGCGGAAAGCTGCCTACGGAAATAATGAGCGCTGCACCGGAAAAAATACTTGTTCTCGGCGGCGGGCCTGCGGGCATGGAGTTTTCAAGGCTTGCGGCGGAACGCGGACATGCGGTCACAATCTGGGAAAAGCGCGGGAAGCTCGGCGGACAATTTGAAGTAAACTCTGCGCCTCCGGGAAGGCATGACTTTGCACGGTTTTGTTCTTTCTTGGAAAACGAGATGCAGCGTCTGGGCGTTAAGGTCGAGCTGGGCAGATGCGCCGATGCGGATGAGATAGCCGCCTTGGTAAATGACGGCGTCTTTGATAGAGTCGTTGTAGCCACCGGCGCGCTTCCAATAACGCCGAGCATACCGACGGAGGACGGAGCTCATGTGGTACAGGCCTGGGATGTTCTGAAGAAGCAGGCGGATACGGGAAAAAGCATCGTCATTGTAGGCGGCGGAGCAGTCGGTGTTGAGACCGCGGAATATCTGGCGGAGATGGGAACACTTTCCGCAGAACAGCTCAAATTCCTGATGCTGAACAAGGCGGAGACCTACGAGGACATTATGCGCCAGCTTACTCATGGCACAAAAAAAGTCACGATCGTAGAGATGCAGAGCAAGGTCGGCAGGGATATCGGCATAACAACGAGATGGGGAATGCTCTCCAGGATTAAGACGCTTGGAGTGACATCGCTTGTCAACACTAAGGTCGTAGCCATCGCAACAAACGGCGTCAGAGTACAGTCTGAGGACGCGGAAGAGTCGCTGCTTGAGGCGGATACTGTCGTTCTTGCAATAGGCTCGAGATCTGTGAATGACATTTACGAAAACCTTAAAGGCAGAGTAGAAAAGCTCAATATTATTGGTGATGCGGGAAAACCTGCGTTTATCCTTGATGCGGTTAGAACCGCCTATGATACTGCCCGATTAATCTGAAGATCAATTTAACAAAACGGAGGGAAACAATTATGTGGAAAAACCCAAACAAACCGGACTTTGGCGTTCTTGACGGCCTGAAGGTCGTCCACAGCGCCACAAACATGGCGGGACCCATGGGGGCTACCATGCTCGCCGACCACGGCGCGGATCTTATCTGGCTTGAAAACCCAAGGATTCCCGATACTTCCAGATCAGGTATTCCTCTAACAGTCGAGATAGAGCGCAGAAACAGCCGTACTCTTGCCGTCGACATCCCTTCTCCGGAGGGTAAGGAGATATTCAGAAAAATACTTGAGGACGCGGACATCTATATTGAAGGCTGGAAGCCCGGCACACTTGCAAAATGGGGACTCGGCGACGACGTCCTGTGGAGTTGGAATCCCAAGCTCGTCATTGTCCATGTTTCCGGATACGGTCAAAACGGCGATCCCGAATACTACACAAGAGGCGGATATGACGCCATAGGACAGGCTGCGTCGGGCTTTATGAATCAGAATAATGGCGCTGTTGGTCCATTCTCCTGCGACGCTCAGGCCGCAATGTATATTGCGTTCTCCTCAATGGCGGCTTATTACCGCGCGTGCAAGACCGGAAAGGGCGAGAGCATAGATCTGTCTCAGGTGGAAATCATGATGCGTCAGCAGCTTTACCTTGCCGATTACGCCACCAACGGACGCGTCTACGGCGACGAGTCCAAGTTCAGCACGACCATAGCCGGGTGGGGCCCGTATTCCGCTGCGGACGGTCAGGCTGTATATGTTGTCGGCATTGGCGGCAACACAATGCGCAAGGGGGCTGACTGGCTGGGACTGAAGTATGGCGTCGATATTCCTGAAGGCACCTCGATAATCGCCAAAGGCACCGAAAAAGGAGACGAATGGCACGCGGCTCTGGAGAAGTATATCGGCTCGGTTCCGGCAGCTGAGGCAGAGAAGGAACTGCTGGCCCACAGCATACCCTGCACTCGTATCATGAGCTACAAGGATATTCTTGAAACCGATCATTGGAAAATAAGAAACACCATGACCAACTGGCAGAGCAACCACGGCTTTGAGGTGAGAGGCGTTTCGCCAATGCCGGTCATGGCCAACAGACCCGGACAGGTCTGGAGAGCCGCTCCCAGTATGGGCATGGATAACGAGGAAATCTTATATGAGCTTGGATATTCTAAAGAAGATGTAGAGGCCATGTATGATAAGGGCGTTATTATAAAACGCCCCGTCGAGGATTTTAGGCAATAAGATAACACAATCGTCTGCAGCAACATATAACGGGTACCCGGATCGTATCCGGGTACCCAATACGAAATGGAGGCAAGCTCGTGCAAATTATGAACGATTTTTTGCTCTCATATTGGGCCGACATAACGCCGGATAAAGAGGCTGTCTGCGATGGCAGAAACCGTATGACTTACAGCCAGCTCGAAACGAGATCGACGTCCCTGGCGGCATTTTTTGAGCAGAATGGAATCACTCATGAAGATCGCATATTGGTTTGTCTGCCTAATTGTTGTGAAATGGTTACGCTTAGCTTTGCTGCTGTAAAACTGGGCTTCACGATGGTGCTCGGAAACATACAGTACAAACAGCATGAACTTCAACATGTGGTTGATATGACTAAGCCGCGGCTCGCAATACTCTCGGGTGAAGAGCAGGCGAGCGAACTGAAAGCAATAGCGCCGGACATACAGATCATTAGACTTGATCTGGCGTCGGCGAGAAATGCTTTTGATTTTGTTCCAGATGGAAAACTGAAAACCGAATTCGGAAAAAAAGACGATTCACCTGTTTTCGTGGTCTGCACTTCCGGCTCCACAGGAAAGCCGAAGGGCGTTCAGATATGCAGGAGGAATCTTATAGTGCCGGCAGAAGACATAGCACAGCGATTTCATATGACCGGAAACGATGTATCGTTTGTCCCTGTACCCTTGTGTCATATGTTCGGAGTTATGGGCATGATGGTGTCTGTTCAGACAGGCGGCCGCATGGTTCTGACTCGAAAGTTCGACGCAATGAATGTGCTCAAGCTGCTGGAAGAGGAAAAAGTGTCGGTGCAATACTGTGTTGCAACGATGTACGAACGTGAAATAGATTGTTACGAAAATCTTGTCGAGAAGCCGGATCTGTCCCGGCTCAGAACTGGAATGATTGCCGGCGCACCGAGTATCAGGCAATGTATCGTCTGGTTTGACAATAAGCTCGGATGCCGGCTGCTAAACGCATACGGACTGACGGAGGCACAGGCTCTTGCAATGGCAGATTACGATGATCCGCAGGACGTCAGATTTGAAAGATGCGGCCGTCCGGGAGGACATGTCCAACTTGCAGTCAGAAAAGACGACGGCAGCTTTGCTGTTAGCGGAGAGGTTGGAGAGATTGTCTGCAAGGGGCCAAGCGTAATGCTCGGATATTACGAACAGCCGGAGGAGACCGCCAGAGCGTATACCGACGACGGATGGCTTCTTACCGGCGATATTGGCAAATGTGATCCCGACGGAGTATTCACAATAGTCGGGCGGAAGAAGGATCTGATAATCAGGGGCGGTTATAATGTTACACCCGCGGAGCTGGAGGCGCTTTACTATGAAAGCGGCTTTGTATGCGAGGCCTGTGTTATGGGGTATCCAGACGCAGAAATGGGGGAGCGTATTGCCGCTTTTCTTACGCTGAAGTCGGGTTTGTCGATCACCGTCGAAGAGCTGCAGGAGTATGCGAAGATGCATATTTCGAAGTATAAGGTTCCGGACAAGATTATTCTGATTGATAGAATTCCCAAGCTCCCGAATGGGAAGATAAATAAACAGGAGCTCAAGGGCGTTTGCGCCGAGTTCACATAAAAAGAATTAATCGGAGAGACATAAGAATGAATAAAAAAAATTATATAATTCTGGGCGTTTCCATAGTTGTGGGAGCGCTTATCAGGTTTGCTCTGCCTGCAGAAAACGGACTTACTGAATCCGGGGTAGGCCTTCTGGCAGTGTTTATACCCACGATAATCCTTTGGATAGGGATCGGTACGGGCTGGACAAGCTTTTTGGCGCTTGTTGCGCTGGCGCTCACCGGGGTTACAGACGGACAGACGGTGTTCAACGCAGCCTGGGGAAACAGCGTCAATACGGTTATAATTCCCATGCTGATAATCGTTCAGGTCATGATCGACAGCGGCGCAATGATGCACATAGCTAAATGGATCGTCTCAAGAAAGATTGTCAGAGGGCATCCGTATGTGTTCATGCTTCTTCTGTGCGCCGCTATCACAATTATCGGTACCGTGGTCTACCCGGTGGTAATGTGCTTTATTTTTCTTAAGCTCATTGACAGCGTGACCGAATCCATCGGCTATACTAAAAAGGACAAGTTCTATAAGGCGCTGCTGCTTATAACCCTGTGGGTCACAACAGTTATGGATGCTGTGTGGCCGTTTGCCAGACCGATCCCGACCGTTGTTATGACATTCCTGTCCTCGCTCGGATACGAAATAAGCATAATAGAGTGGATGAGAATAAGTATTCCCTTCGGCTTTATATGTATAGCAGTTGCTCTTCTGGTGGTGCGCTTCCTGTATAGACCCGATGTATCGAAGTTCAAAAACTACGACGATGCTGCCATCAGAAAGAGTCTCAGGGAAGAACCCATCAATCGTGCCGGCAGAGCCTCCACTATCAGCGTAATAATAGTGATCATCAGCTGGGTCCTTCCGTTCATTACAGGGCTCGGAGTTGTCAGCACATATTTGAAGGCGATAGGCACGCCTACCTTCGCATGCCTCGCCGTTGCTGTTCTTTGCCTGCTACGGGACGAGAGCGGAAAACCGGTTATAGAGCTGGGCCCGGCTTTGGCCAAAGTGAACTGGTCTCTTGTCGTATTTCTTGGCGCCGTCATGTTTTTCGCGTCTTATATCGGCAAAGCGGACTTCGGCATTGTTGCATGGTTTACCAATATGCTGTCCGGTACAATAGATGCCGTGTCTCCAATGGTCATACTTACCATAGCGCTTGCGCTTCCGATGATAGCAACCAATTTTATGTCAAACACCGTGTCGGCCACCATATCAGCCAGCGTGTTCCTGCCGGTTTTGGTGAGCTTGTCCACGGGCGACAGCTCAATTATCATCGTAGCCGCTATCGCAATAGGCTGCGTGTCAAACAATGCATACCTTACATATGCCTCCAGCCCTACCTCCGGCGTCATTCTGACAAAGGACACTATTACTATCGGAGAATCTTTCAAATATAGTTTGGCAATGATAGCCGGAACATTTGTTTTGACAATGGCGTTTATACCTGTTGCTACAAAATTCTTCTAAGAAGGAGTTTTGATAGATAAAACGCATAGTATCAGGAGGTAGAAATGAACAATTCAGCGGAATCAAAAGCAGTTGAACAGTTGCAGCAGGCGTTGGGAGAGAAGGCGGTCCTGACTGGCGGAATGATAGGAACGGATTTTTGCCGCGACGAATTTCCGGGAGAACCCTTTATTCCGATAGCCGTTGTAGAGGCGACGTCAACGGAAGATATTTCTCTGACAATGAAAATCTGCAGCAATAACGGCGTCACTGTAACTGTGCGCGGCGCGGGTACAGGACAGGCGGGAGGTTCCGTTCCCATCAACGGCGGCATCGTCCTCTCCCTCAGAAAAATGAATAGGATCCTTGAAGTTAACGAGTCGGAACGCATTATCCGCGTACAGCCGGGCGCGCTGCTTCAGGACGTAAAGGCGGAGGCGATCGGTCACAGCTTATATTATCCTCCTGATCCCGGAGAGCAGACCGCTACCATTGGCGGCAACGCAGCCACAAATGCCGGCGGTCCCTGTGCCGTGAAATACGGCACAACGCGCGACTATGTCGTAAACGCCGTTCTCGTAATGGCCGACGGTACAGTTGAGCAAATGGGCGGGAGAGAAGAATACTCCGAAGTTATCGGCAGCGAGGGCTCCTTTGCAATTATAGCGGAGCTGACGCTGAGACTGATTGAAAAGCCCGGTGCGGATGCCATTCTTCTTTTCCCGTTTTTGGACAGCGCGACGTGCCTTAAAGCTGCGGAGATAATAGCCGGAAGTGATTTTCGACCGGCTGTTATCGAGTATATGGATACCGACATCATAGAGTTTTCCGGGCAGGTTACAGGGAACACGGTCTTCCCGGTCGAACTTGACGGGGAGCGGGTTGGCGCAACTTTGATGGTCACTGTCGAGGGTGACAACGACGATGCCGTAATGGAAAAAATGGAAGCCCTTGCGGAGTTTGCGGA
>CAYNMN010000018.1:0-20833 GCA_964398305.1 uncultured Oscillospiraceae bacterium | reverse complement strand
ATTCCCCGCACCCCCCAATCGAATACGTAGGGAACGGTCTTGACCGTTCCGTGGTTCGTTTATCACCGACGTCGGTGGTATTCGCGCGTGCGGGCGACCACATATGGTCGCCCCTACGATGGGAATTGGCGGTTCGGTTATAACCGACGTGGGATTCCCCGCCCGCCAACAAAACACATAGGGAACGGTATTGACCGTTCCCTACATATATGTTATTTGCGGCGTTTATTTCGCGGGCTCCTTCGGGGCTCTCGCGCGGATGATGTTGATGACGCGGCGGCAGGTCTCGGGGGTATAGACCACCGGGACGGGGTAGACAGGGTTGGCCTCGGCGAGCGCCCACTTGACCATCTGGGGAACGTCCTCGTCCTTGATGAAATCGAAGCCCGCGGGGATGCCCATGCGCTCGTTCATATTGTATATCTCCTGAATGAACGCCTTGGCCTTCTCCTCCACCGTGCCGCAGGTCTTGACCATGGCGATCTCCGCGAGATGCGCGAGCTTCGGCCAGACCGCCTCGCCGTAGTCCTCAAGGACTATCGGGAGAATGACGGCGTTGGCGAGACCGTGGGGGGTGTTATACAGGCCGCCCAGGGTGTGCGCTATGGCGTGGACATTGCCGACGCCGGCGCGGGTGAAGGCGAAGCCGGCCTTGAACGCGGCCACCATCATCTCCTGACGGGTGTTGACATCCTTGGGGTTGTTGTAGGCCTTCTCAAGGTTGACGAAGATGCTGCGCACGGCCTCCTCGGCGTCGCGCAGGCTCTCATGCGTGTTGTAGGTCCAGCAGACATACGCCTCCACGGCGTGTGTGAGTGCGTCCATGCCGGTGGTCGCCGTCGTTTTCGGGGGCAGGCCGACCGTGAGCTCGGGGTCGAGTATGGCATAGCGCGGGATAAGCTGCAGGTCCATGATGGCGTACTTGTGGTTGGTCTCGCGGTCGGTTATTACGGCGGCTATCGTCGTCTCGCTGCCGGTGCCGGAGGTGGTGGGAATGGCGATGAACGGCGGAATGGGCTTGAGCACCTTCAAAAGCCCCGCCATGCTGTTCACGGAGGCTCTCGGGCGCACCACGCGCGCCGCCGCGCCCTTCGCGGCGTCCATCGGCGAGCCGCCGCCGAGAGCTATGAAGCCCTCGCAGCCGGCGTCGAGATACTGCTTCTGGATCGCGTTGACCGTTGTGACGGAGGGGTTGGCCTCCACCTGATCGTAGATCTCGTGGGCTATACCGGCCTCGTCGAGCATGGCGAACAGCTTCGGGCCGTAGCGCTTGCCGACGTTCGGGCCGGTGACGATCATGACCTTGCGCACACCGCACTCGGCAAGGAGCAGCGGCACGGAGGATATGCTGCCCGCGCCGGTTATCAGCTTGGGCTTGCGCCAGTACAGACACCTCGCTCAGATGTTGAACACTCCCTGAAACGTGCGATAATAGGCTTTCTTTGCATTGTCGATGGCTTCCATTGTTGTGTTCCCTCCCTATTTCTGTTTACAGTTTATCAGCCCCCGCCGCAGATCGGCAGGAAGCTTACCACGTCGCCCTCACCAAGCGGCGTTCTGTACACCTTGCGCTGGAGTATGCTCTCGCCGTTGACGGCAATGAGCATTTTCTTTGCCTCCTGCGTGACCTCCCTCGGATAGCTGCGGCGGATATGCCGCATCACGTCCGCGACGGTCTTGGCGTCCACCGTGTCCTCGGTCGCGCCGCACAGGTCGGGTATGCGCCCGCGATATATCACCCTTATCATCTCCGCACCCCCTTTATGCCGAGCCGCCAGAGCTTGAAGCGAGTGGGCTCGCCCTTCCTGTTCCACCCGCGCGTGCGGTAGTAGGTCGGCAGCATCTTATCAAGCGGCACCACGGTCTTGGGGTTGCTCGGGTCCTGCGGAGTCTTTGTGAGCCGGTCGGGCAGAGAATCGTCCGCCGCCGTGAGCCCCTCGCGCAGGTTATAAAGCCGCTCGAGGTTATAGGCGCGCTCGCCCAGATCGATGAACTGACCCGTATACATTCTGAAGCCCGTGGCGAGACGCAGCGCCTCGGCATGGGGCAGCAGGAAGAGCGAGTTGAACGCGAGCGCGGGCGTTACATTGAGCAGCAGCGTAACAAGCGGGCCGATGCGCGAGAGCAGCGCGCCCGTGGCGCGGGTGACGATGTTGTTGGGCCCCAGACCGTAAAACAGGCCGGGGACGAAGGTCATTGCCGAAAACAGGCAGCAGCCCGCCGAGGACACGGCCTCGAGCGCGTCCTGCATGAAGGCCGTGAACTGCGCCTTGCCGTGGGGCGAGACGGCGTCCATGGAGATTATGCCCACGGATTCGAGGAAGGCGAGGTAGCCGCCGTTTAGATGGCAGCCGCCGCGGTTGGCCACGGCGTAGCCCAGACCCATGCCCACGCTGCGGCGCGGCTCATAGGAGGCGAGCTCCAGCCCCTTGGCGTTCACGGCAAACTCCGCTCCGCCGTATTTCGCGGCCATGCGCTTCGTCCCGTCCGCAAGGTCGGAGTATATCCCCTCGCGCGCGACGGTCTTTTGCAGTATCTCCGGCAGGTTGTCGCATTTTCCGAACTCCACGCCGAAGTCCGCCATGCCCTTCTCGCCGAGCTCCATGGCAAAGGCTATGGAGGAGGCGAAGGAGATGGTGTCGAGCCCGTAAATGTCGCAGAGGTAGTTCATTTTGAGTATCGCGTCCATGTCGGCGCACTCGATATTCGGGCCGAAGAAGCCGAGCGTTTCATACTCCGGCCCCTTGAGATTGCGCCCGCCGACGTCCACGCGCCGCTCGCAGCGGATGGGGCAGCTCACGCAGCCGGAGTTGGAGATCAGCCGGGTCTTTGTGAGCGTCTCGCCGGAGACGAGGTCGGCCTTATCGAAGCGGCCGCGCTGGAAATTGCGCGTGGGCAGGGCGCTGTTGGCGTTGGCCATCGCGAGCAGGCCGGCGCTGCCGTAGCGCGGGAGGTTCTGGCCGGTCATCGGGTGGTTCTTGATGAACTTCACCCACTTGCCGACGAATTTATAGAATTTTTCGGGGTCGTAGACCTCCGGCTTTTTCGTGCCGTAGGCGATCAGCCCCTTGAGATTTTTCGAGCCGTAGACCGCGCCGGAGCCGCAGCGCCCCGCCACGCGCTCGCCCGACACCGTGGAGGCGTAGCGCACGAGATTTTCGCCCGCCTGACCGATTACGAGCTTGGCATACCACTCCGGGAACTGCTCCTGAGTCTCCTCGGCGTTCCTGCCCCAGAGATGAGCGGCGGAGTGTATGCTGATCTCGCCGTCGGCGATCTCGATATAGACCGGCTCCTTCGCCCGTCCGGTGATGATGAGCCCCTCATAGCCCGCGCGGCGGAGCATCGTTCCGAAAAGTCCGCCGCAGCTCGACGAGGCGATGCCGCCCGTCATCACGTTCTTGAAGCTCTGGTTGAAGCGGCTCGACGAGCAGGCGCCCGTGCCGTTTAGCGGGCCTGTGTTGATGATTATCATGGCCTCCGGCGCGAGCGGGTCGAGCCCGGGGCGCGTGAGGTCGAGCAGCAGCCGCGCCGCAAGGCACTTGCCGCCGATATATTTCTTGTAAAGCTCAAAGGGTATCGGAAAATTGCTCACCTCGCCCGTGGTGAGGTTTATCTTCGCATAGAGGGGCGTCGGCATTTCCGACGGCTTTTTTCTCTGCTTCATCGCTTGCCGCCTCCCATCCTGATCGCGCCGATCGGGCACTCCCGCGCGCACATGCCGCAGCCTATGCAGGCCTCCGGACGCACGAGCACGCTGTATGAGCGGACGTCGCCCTTGAAGCGCGGGTTGCAGATCTCCAGCACGCCCTTCGGGCAGTAGGTGACGCAGATGCGGCAGGCCGAGCAGCGCTTTGTGTCGATAACGGGCTTGCCGCGCGCGGCTCTGGGCACCTTTTCGCAGGGCGCGCCGGCGCCGTTTGATATTGCCCCCACGGGGCAGGTCATGCCGCACACCCCGCACTCCACGCAGCGCTTCGCATTGACGGTGTGCCTCTTTTTGAGCTCGCCGTCTATCGCGTGCACCGGGCAGTCTCTCGCGCAGGCTCCGCAGCCTATGCACTTGTCGCTTATGCAGAACGCCATCCCAATCCCCCCTGTATCATAATATCTTATACTTATTCTCAGATAAAGTAAACCATAGTTAATCGTCTGACTATGGTTTTGAACACAAAAAACTTGCCAAACCAGCGTATATAGGTTATAATGGGCACAAACGTATGGGACGTTAGGACAACAACTACTTTTGACAGGGGATAGCCAATGGAAACAAACCCGGTATTGATGAGCAAGCTCTCGCTGGACAGCGACATTCCGCTGTACTCCCAGCTTGTAAGCATAATTAAGCGCAACATATCCGCAGGGACCATCGCAACGGGCGCGCTGCTCCCCTCCGAGGCGGAGCTTTGCCGTTCGTTCGACGTTTCCCGCTCCACGGTGCGCCAGGCCATCGGCGCGCTCGAGACCGAGGGGCTCGTGATCCGCAAGCAGGGGCGCGGCACCTTCGTGGCGGAGCCCAAGATGCGCCGCCGCACGGAAAACGTATACTCCTTCACCTCCGAGATCAGCGCGATGGGGCTCACGCCCTCGTCCACCATCCTCGAATTCGAGATCGTCGAGCCCTCGCCGGATATCGTCTCCATGCTCGAGCTCGGCGAGCGCCCCTCGCAGGTTTACCGCTTCACCCGTATCAGGAACGCCGACGGCGAGCCGCTCATCCTCGAAACGAGCTTTTACCCCGTCTATATCTATCCCAAGCTGACCCGCGACCTGCTTGAGACCCACAGCTTTTACAGTCTGCTGTATGAAGAGGGCATAGTCCCCTATTCCGCGGTGGATTCCTATGAGGCCGTGACTCTCGGCCGCTCGGAGGCCGAGCTGCTCGGCTGCCGTCCCGGCTCCTGCGCCTTTTCCCAGCAGCGCCGCACGCGGACCGAGGCCGGAGTGGTGTATGAATTCACCCAGAGCCTTATCCGGGCGGACAGGGTGAAGCTCGACATCTTCCTCCACAAGGACGGCGTCACCTTCTCCCGCAGCGTAGATAAATAAACGACTCGGCGTGGAGAACCTGTCCGGTCTCCGCGCCGGTTCCGCCTCTCCCCGCGGGCAACTGGTACTTGACGAAAATAGCGGGAGAGAGTAATATTGTGTCAGTTTTAGAGAACGGAGGAGCTCAATATGGGTTTTATTCCCCGTATAACCTGCCGCCGCTGCGGCAGACAGTACTCCGGCATACGTTCACGCTGCCCCTACTGCGGCACGAGACGGGTCAGTCAGTCTGACCGCGCCCCCTCGCCGACCCCGGGCATGAATCCGGAGACTCCCGCCGGCGCGCGCGCGGCGGTAAACACAAAATGGCAGTTGATCTTCGGCGCGATACTTCTCGTCGCCGTTATCCTTGCGGTCATAGTGCTCGTGAGCACAACGCTCAACACTACGCCCCCCGTGCAGTCCCAGACCCTGCCGCCCGTTCTGGAAACGACGACCCCGACCCCGACGCCGACTCCCACCCCTGAGCCGACTCCCGAGATCACCCAGCTCACCGTGACCTACGGCGGCGCTGCCAGCACGGACTTCACCACCACCGTCGGCAACACCATCCAGCTCACGCCCATCATCTATCCCACGGACGCCGCCACGGCCGAGAACGTCACCTGGACGAGCTCGAACGAGGACGTCGCCACGGTAGAGGGCGGACTTATTACGGCTGTCGGCGCGGGCGTAGCCAACATAGTCGCCGAGTGCTACGGCGTCACCTACACCACCATCTGCCGCGTCAGGGACGCATAAAAAACACCGCTATAAGAACACATGATTAAGAGGACGCGGAGTGATCCGCGTCCTCTTGCTTTTGCTTATTGCTCGACCGCCATCTCGCCCGGCTCGAACACCTCGGGCCCGTGCTTGCAGATGGGGCAGATATAGTCGTCGGGGAGCCTGTCGCCGTCCCAGGGCTCAAAGTGTCCGCAGATGGTGCAGAAGAAGCCCTTCTGCATCTTCGTCACCGGCGGGACATAGTGCTCAAACTCCTCCGGCCCGTGCTTGCAGAGCGGGCAGACGAAGTCCTCGGGCAGCTCGCTGCCCTCGTGGAAGTAGCCGCAGACCTTGCAGATATAGCCCTCGACCGCCGGACCGGCGTCCTGCTTTTTGGGCTTGATATGCGCGTGGTAGTAGGCGTAGGTGCAGGAGGGCTTGTCGCCGAGCACCTTTGCCTCCACAACGTTCGCGATGAACAGCACCTGGGTTTCCAGATCGTAGCTCTCTACGACCTCGCAGGAGAGCACGGCGTTGGTGAACGCGGGGATATAGCGTATGCCGTTGGCAAGGCGGTCGTCATACGGCACGTCGGCGAATTTGTCCACATCCCTGCCGGACTGGAAGCCGAACTGCTTGAAGAGCGGGTAGGGCGCCTCCTCCGTGAGTATGGAGAGATTGAATCTGCCGGCCCTGGCCACCATGTCGCAGGTGTTGTTCTGCTTGATGCAGGAGATCGTCACCTTCGGGCTGTCGCCGGAGGCGACCTGTCCGGCTGTGTTGATGATGCAGCCGTAGTCCTTCCCGTCCACGCGGGTGGTGAGCACCTCCACGCCGTAGGAGAACTTGAAGAAGGCGTTGTTCTCTATCTCAAGCTTCACCGGCACGGCGGGCTCTGCGTCCTCGTGCTTTGGCGGGGCGAGCTCGGCGGCTATGGCGTCGGCCAGAGCGTCGAGCTGCGCGAGCTGATCGTCGGCGAGCGAGGAGGCGACTGTGAGCGTGTCGCCGATTATCTCCGTGCCCTTCAGGGGCTCGATTATCTCGCGCATGAGCTTCCCGCTCACGGGCGCCCAGCTCCCGTTTTCGATGAACGCGACCTTGCGGTTCTGGAGATTGTGGTTGGCGACGTCGTGCAGGAGATTCTCCATCGTCACGAATATGCCGGCGTTATAGGTCGTCGCGGCGAATATGATGTGGCTGTATTTGAAGCAGTCGGAGAGGATATAGGAGCCGGGGGTCACGGAGGTGTCGTACATCTTCACGTTCACGCCCCTGTCGGAGAGCTTCGCGGCGATGATGTTCGCGGTGTTCTCCGTGTGTCCGTAGACCGAGGCGTAGGCGATCAGCACGCCCTTCTCCTCCGGCTTGTAGGAGCTCCAGAGCATATACTTTTCGAGGAAATCGCCGAAGCCGCGCCGCCAGACAAAGCTGTGCAGCGGGCAGACGTAGTTGAGCTCCAGCCCCGCCGCCTTGCGCAGCACCGCCTGCACCTGAGCGCCGTACTTTCCGACGATGTTGGTGTAGTACCGCCGCGCCTCGTCGATCCAGTCGTGCATGAAATCGACCTCGTCGGCGAAGATGCGCCCGTTGAGCGCGCCGAAGGAGCCGAAGGCGTCCGCCGAGAAGAGCGCCTTGTCCGTGGAGTCATAGGTCATCATGACCTCCGGCCAGTGCACCATCGGCGCCATGACGAAGGTGAAGGTGTGTCTGCCCGTGGAGAGCGTGTCGCCCTCCTTGACGATGTGCATACGGTCGGAAAACTTGCTGTCGCGGAAGTAGCGCTCAAGCATGGTCTGGATCTTCGCGTTGCATACGATGGTCACGTCCGGCCAGCGCAGGAGAACGTCCTCGACCGTCGCGGCGTGGTCGGGCTCCATGTGCTGCACCACGAGGTAATCGAGCGGCCTTCCGCCGAGGGCGTAAGCGAGATTTTCAAAGAACGTGCGGCTTACGGCCTTGTCCACCGTGTCGAACAGCACCGTCTTTTCATCCGTGACGAGATACGAGTTGTAGGAAACGCCGTCGCGCACGCCGTAAACGCCCTCGAAAAAAGCAAGGCGTCTGTCGTCCGCGCCCACCCAGGTAATGTCTGCGGTGATCTTTTTTGTGCAATGCATAGCAGGACCCCCTTGTCGATTTTTTTGTCAATTTACTCTTGCATGTTAACACGTCGCGCAATATAATGACTGTGGCATACGCCACAGTTTTTAACATTTTTGGAGGCAAAGCATGGGGAGCATAGCTTTATTTGACGGGATAAGCGCCGACTCCGTGAACGAGATGATGCGCTGCTTTGGCGCAGAGGTAAAAAGCTGCCGCCGCGCCTCGCGCGTGCTGGAGTATTCACCGACGCCGGAGCACGTCTGCGTGCTGCTCGCCGGCAGGGCTCACCTCTCGTGCGTGGACGCCGAGGGCAACGAGGCGCTGCTGGAGATCTATGGCGAGAACGATATTTTCGGCGAGATGTTCGCCCTGCCGGGCGAGGGCTACGCCTATTGCGTGGAGGCGGACAGCGACTGCCGCGTGATGTTCATCCCTTTCTCAGCCGTCTGCGGGCGCTGCGAGAAGGCCTGTCTGCACCACACGCAGATAACGGAAAACCTGTTCACCCTCTCCGCGAGGAAGACGCAGACGCTCTCGCACAGGATAAACATTCTCAGCCGCCGCAGCGTGCGCGGACGGCTGACGGCCTATCTTGAATACATGCGCGTAAAGTCCGGCTCGGACAGCTTCGAGACGGAGATGAGCCTTTCAAAGCTCGCGGACTATCTCTGCGTGGACCGCACGAGCCTGATGCGCGAGCTGCGCTCCATGCGCGAGGAGGGGCTGGTCAGCTCCTCTGGGCGCAGCATGAAGCTGCTCGCTCCGCTCGCCTCCTGAAGCTCAGAGCGGCGTTTTGCCGCAGGTGGAGGTCACGAAGGTCTCGCGGCAGAGCTCCGCGAGCGCCGCGCCGGCCGCCTCGGCGGAATCGACGTCCGGAAAGAGCGCGAAGATGGCCGAGCCCGTTCCGCTCATGGCGGCGCCCATCGCGCCGCGGTCGAGCAGCGCGTTTTTGATCTCGCGCACGTCGGCCGAGCGGCGGCCGAGCACGTCCTCAAAGACGTTGTAGAGCCTGTGCGCGGCCTCGGCGGCGTTTCCGCCGTCTATGGCGCGGATAAGCCCGGCGGTGTCGGGCCGGCAGCGGGACGTGCGGGAATCTATGCGCCCGAAAAGCTCCGGTGTGGACGCCGTGAAGCTCGGCATACAAATCACCGTCGGCGTCTCCGGCAGGGGCGTGAGCTCCGTCAGCAGCTCCCCCCTCCCCTCGGCAAGCGCGGTGCCGCCCTCCACGCAGAAGGGCACGTCCGAGCCGACGGCGGCGGCCACGGCGCGCAGAGCGTCGGCGTCAATGCCCGCGCCGGTCAGACGGTTGAGCGCGCGCAGCACGGCCGCGGCGTCCGACGAGCCGCCGCCGAGTCCCGCGCAGACGGGCAGGCGCTTTTGTATCGTTATCCTCGCGCCGACGCCCTCGATCCCGGCGGCGGCGAAAAAGGCGGCTGCGGCCTTTACGGCGGAGTTGCGCTCGTCGCAGGGGATATATGGGCGGTTGCTGCGGGCGCTCGTGGGCTCTGAGGAGAGCTCCACATACACGTCGTCGCACAGCAGCGCGGACTGCATCACCATGCGCAGCTCGTGGAAGCCGTCGTCCCTCTTTCCGAGCACGTCCAGAGAGAGATTGAGCTTTGCTCTCGCGTATTCGGTTGTGCCGGAGCCCGTTTCGAAAGTCATCTCATACCTCGTGCTTTTTTTGCCAGTATACAGCATGGCCGCCCGCAATTCAAAGCTATTGTGTAAACGGAAGAATTTTTTTGTAATTTCCACTTTATCGTCACGCGATTGTATGATAAAATGGAACGAATATTTTATTCAAAAGTCAGGAGGGCGGAACATGGAGTCCATGCAAACGCTCCAAAAGCTTATAGACGCCGAGAAGGAGGCCGCAGCGCTCTACGCCGCGGCGGAGAGCTTCGGCGCGGGACTTGACGGGCGCATCGACTCGCGCCGTGCCGCGCTCGGCGAGGAGCTGCGCGCGCAGACCCGCTCCGCCGTTGCTGCGGCGGAGGAGGCCGCCTCTAAGGAGGCGGACGCCGCCATAGCCTCGGCCGGTCAGGACACGGAGGCGCGCATTGCCGCGCTCAAGACCGCGTTCGAGAGCAAAAAGCCCGACTATGTCGAGACGCTTTTCCGTCTGGCGACCGGTGACGGCGATGGACAGAGCTGACCTCGCGGCGAGAGACATCGCTCTCGCGACCGAGGCTCGCGCCCTTTTCGGCAAGCTGCTGACGGCGGAGGATCGGAAAAAGGTCGCCGCCATGACCGCCCCGGACGAGCTGATCGCATATCTGCGCCGCTGCCCGGGCTGGAGCCGCGCGGCGGGCGCTCTCCCGCTGGAAAACGTGAAGGACAGCCTGTTCGCCCTTGAAATGGAGCGGCAGGTTTACCGCGACTTCGAAAAAATGTACCGCTTCGCCCAGACCACGGCGCAGGAGTTTCTCATCCTCATCGCGCTGCGCGTGAAGTGCCGGGCGATACTCGCGGCGCTGCGCCGGCTCTCCAACCCCGGCTCGCAGACCCGCTCCGACCCCCTGCCCGCCTTCTTCCACGAGCTGCCGGGCTATGACATCGACAGGCTCGCGAGAGTGGCCGACTACCCCGCGCTCATCGCCGTTGCCGGAACGGGCGTGTATGGCGACACTCTGCGCTCGCTCCCCACGGACAAGACCACCGGGCTGCCGCGCTATGCCGAGGCCGCCGATCTGCTGGAGGACGCCTACTACGTCGCCGTGCGCGACTTTTTGGCCGACAGATACCGCGGCGCGGGCGGCGAGGCGCTGCGCGAGGTCGTGAGCTTCCGCGCCGACATGCTAAACGTCTCCTATCTGCTGCGCCTGCGCCGGTTCGGCACCCCGCCGGAGAAGGCGCGCGAGCTGCTCATTCCGCTCAGCGGCGCGCTGAGCCGGGAGACGGAGGACGCCATACTCGCCGCGCCGACGGACGAGGAGGCCATTGCCCTGATAATGCGAACGCGGCTCGGCAAGCCGCTCAAGGACATGGACTGTGTCGAGCCCGACCGCTTCGTGCGCTGCGCGGAGAGAAAGTTCTTTCGCGGCGTCGTTCGGGGAGAGCCGAATATCACGGTGCCTTACGCCTATATGGTGCTCAAGGAAGCCGAATGCAAAATGCTCGAGCGCGTTTTTGTCGCGCTGACCTACGGGGCGGACCCCGAACAATACATGTAAAGGAGGACTGAGAAATGGCGACTGAAAAACTGCTCAAGGCCGTGATAAGCGGCCCCGCCGAAAGGCTTGACGACGCTCTCCGGACTCTCGTCCTCGACAAGCCCTTCCACCCGCTCAACGCCTCCGAGGCGCTGCGCGCGCTCGGCCCCTTCGGCCGCTTTGAGGAGCCCGACCCCTACGCCCCCGCGCTGGATGCCGCGCAGACCCTGATGTCCAGACTCGGCGTCGCCCCGGCGTTCCGCGAATACGACGGCTTCGACTTTGCGCTCAAGGACACCGAGGCCTATCTCAAGGCCGCCGGCGCGTCCTGCTCGCGCATCACCACGCATAAGACCGCCGAGGAAAGCCTCGCGAGCGACGACGCCGAGCTGCTCGGCCGCTTCGCCCCCTTCTCGGAGCTTGAGGTGGACATCGCGGACCTGCTGGCCGTGAAGCGGCTGACGCTGCGCTTCGGCTCGGCGGAGAGCGCGGAGGTCGGCGAGATGGAAAAATACGCCGACGCCTCGCCGGACGTTATGCTCTTCCGCGCCGGGACGGACGGCGAGCGCGTGTCGCTCCTCGTTCTCTCTCTGCCGGATAAGGCGGACAGGGCGCTTGAGGAGCTGTCCAATCTCGGCTTTGAGCTGCGGGACACCCCGGACGGCGCCGGCATGACCGGAGTGCCGAAAAAGCGCGTGGCGGAGCTTACGGCGGAGATCGCCGCCGCCCGCGATAAGGCGGCGCAGCTCGCCGAGGAGCTGAAAAAGCTCGGAGAGCGCGAAAGGGACGAGCTGCTTGCGCGGCGCTGCTGGCTCAAGTTCAATTCGAGCGCCCACGCTCTGCGCTCCTACGCCGGAGAGAAGGACGGCAAGTTCTATCTGGCCGGCTGGCTCAGTGCCGACGCAAGCGGGGAATGGCGGGACGCCGCCGCCGCCCTCGGTCTGGAGGCGGAGCTGGCAAAGCCCGGCGTCGCCGATTTCGCCCGCGCGCCCGTCAAATTCACAGGCGGCTTCTTCTCGCGCATATTCGCGCCCTTTGTTGAGATGTACGGCTACCCCGCCTATGGGGAGATCGACCCGCGGCTGTTCATGCTCGTGACCTACTCGCTGCTCTTCGGCATCATGTTCGGAGACATCGGTCAGGGCGCGCTGCTGTGCCTGTTCGGCGTGTTTCTCGCCAAAAAGAAAGGCAAGTGGCTCGGCCGTATCCTCGCCTCAGTGGGCGTGATGAGCGTTGTGTTCGGGTTTATTTACGGCAGCGTGTTCGGCAACGAGCATCTGCTGCCCGGCTTCAAGGTGCTCGAGGGCGGCAACCTCATGACGGCGCTGATAATCACCGTCGGCGTCGGCGCTCTGATGATAATCGCCTGCGGCGTGCTCAACGTAATAACCGGCCTGCGCCAGCGCGACTTTAAAAAAGCGATATTCTCGGCAAACGGCGTCGCCGGGCTCGTGTTCTATATCTCGCTCGTCCTCGCCGCCGCGCTCACCTTCATTTCCGGCGTCAACCTCTTCGGCAGCACGGCGTTCATCATCTGCTGTCTCTGCGTGCCGGCGGCCTGTCTGTTCTTTGCCGAGCCGCTCTCCAAGCTCTGCGCCGGCGAGAAGGACTGGCTGCCCCACAGCGTGGGGATGCTGATAATCGAGGGCTTCTTCGATATTTTTGAGTCCTGCCTGTCGTGGTTTTCCAACACCGTCTCGTTCCTGCGCGTGGGCGCCTATGCCGTCTGCCACGCCGGCATGATGATGGTGGTTTACCTGCTCTCCGCCAACTCAAGCGGCGGCTACGCGATCTGGGGTCTTGTGCTCGGCAACGCGATCGTCATGGTGATAGAGGCGCTGCTCGTGTGCATCCAGGTGCTGCGTCTGCAATACTATGAGCTGTTCGGCAGATTCTATTCCGGGCGGGGCACGCCCTTCGTATCCCCCACAGTCGATTACGCACATTAAGATATTCACACAGACCGGAGGAAAAAATCATGTTAAAGATCATCGTTTCCGCGCTCGCCATGCTCGTTATCGTGGCGCTCCCGCTCGTCGTCATCTACTTCCGCGTGAAGAAGGGCCGCAGCGCCAGGCGCTCGCTTGTCGCCAACATGTGCCTGTTCTTCTCCGTGCTCGCCGTGAGCGCCTTCGTGTTTCTCAAGCAGGGCGTCGCCGCAGCCTCGGCCGCGGAGAGCGCAAGCGGCATAGCGACCGCCGCGGGCTACATCGCTGCCGCTATCTCCGTGTCCGTGTCGGGACTTGCCAGCGCCAAGGCCGTCTCCACCTCCGCGAGCGCCGCGATCGGCGCGCTTGTGGAAAACGAGGGCACCTTCGGCAAGTCGCTGGTCTTTGTCGGCATGGCCGAGGGCATCGCGCTTTACGGCATGCTCGTGGCGCTCATAATCGTCTCCAACCTCGGCTGAGACGCCGCGATGAAATACTACTGCATTTCGGATGAGCGCGACGTGCTCACGGGGATGCGGCTGGCCGGCATACCCGGCACGCTCGCGACGAACGCCAAAGAGGTGGCGGCCGCGGTGGAGCGCGCCTGTGCCGACGCGGACGTGGCCGTGCTGCTCGTGACCGAGAGCTGCCGGGAGATGTATGCCGAGCCGCTCGACACGCTCAAGCTCTCCGCGCACCGTCCGCTCGTGAACTACATCGCCGGGAGCCGGGGCGCAAAGCGCGCGCCGGACTTCATAACCCGTCTCATCAACGAGGCGATAGGCGTCAAGCTATGATAAAAGGTGACTGGAATGCCTGACAACAACGAAAAGCTCGCGGTCTTTACGGCCGCCATACTCGACCGTGCGCGCGCGCAGGCTGAAAAGCTGCGCGCCGATACCGAGCGCGCGGAAAGCGACGCCGTCGGCGCCTTCGAGAGCGAGAAGCGCGCCGAGAGCGAGCGCCAGATCGCGCTCGGCAGGCAGAAGGCCGAGCAGCGCGCCGAGCGCACGGTCACGGCCGGAAAGCTCCGCAGCCGCCGCGCCCTGCTGCAGTTCCGCGAGGACTGCGCGGGCGAGACCTTTGACGCGCTCACGGCGCGTCTCGGCGCGTTCACGGAGACGGACGACTACGCCGAGTGTCTGTGCGACCTGCTGCTCAGAGGTCTCGGCTCCGTGCCGGGACAGGGCACGGTGACGGTCTGTTTGCGCGAGCAGGATCTGCGCTTTGCGGAAAAGCTCGCCGCCGAGGCGCCGAACGCGCGGCTCAAATTCGCCTCCGGCAGCTTCACGCTCGGCGGGCTGGTGCTCGTGAGCGAGGAGGCGCAGCGCCGCGTGGACATGAGCTTCGATTCGGCTATTGAGGACATGAGCGGCCGGTTCTCCGAGCTGACCGGCTTCGACGTGGAGGATCGCCATGGACAGTGAATTTCGCATACGCTCCATAAACGGCCCGGTAATATCCGTGGTCGGCGGGCGCACCCTGCCGCGCATGAGCCTTGTATATGTCGGCGAGCAGAAGCTCTTCGGCGAGGTCGTCTCCGCCTCCGGGGAGACGAGCATCGTGCAGATATACGAGGACTCCGCCGGCCTGCGCGCCGGCGAGCCGGTCTACCCCACCTATCAGCCCATGAGCATCCTGCTCGGGCCGGGGCTCATCGGCGGCATATTCGACGGCATCGGCCGCCCGCTCAGGACGATCGAGGGCAGAGCCGGCAGCTTTATAGCGCGCGGCATAAACATCCCCGCGCTCGATATTGAGCGGCGCTGGGACGTGAGCGTGGAGCTCAAAAACGGCGACGAGGTGCGCGGCGGCGAGATCTTTGCCCGCTGCGCCGAGAGCGAGACCACCGAGCACCGCTCGATGGTGCCGCCGGGAGTGGCCGGTATAATCACCGAATGCAGGGGCAGCGGCAGCTATGCCGTCACCGAGCCCATCGCGCAGGTAGTGGACGGGCGCGGGAACGCGACGCCGCTCTGCCTTGCCCAAAGCTGGCCGGTGAGAACGCCCAGACCCTATACCGCCCGCAGACCCATAGACCGCCCGCTCATCACGGGCCAGCGCGTTATCGACACGCTCTTCCCCGTGGGCAAGGGCGGCTGTGCGGTGATACCCGGCCCCTTCGGCGCGGGTAAGACCGTGGTGCAGCACCAGCTCGCCAAGTGGTCGGACGCGGATATAATCGTCTATCTCGGCTGCGGCGAGCGCGGCAACGAGATGACCCAGGTGCTCGACGAGTTCCGCGAGCTCAAGGACCCGCGCACGGGGCGCGCGCTCATGCAGCGCACCATACTCGTGGCGAACACCTCCAACATGCCCGTGGCGGCCCGCGAGGCGAGCATCTACACCGGCATGACCATCGCCGAATACTACCGCGACATGGGCTACCACGTCGCGCTCATGGCGGACTCCACCTCCCGCTGGGCCGAGGCTCTGCGCGAGATCTCCGGCCGTCTTGAGGAGATGCCGGCGGAGGAATCCTTCCCCGCCTATCTGCCGAGCCGCCTCGCCGGATTTTATGAGCGCGCCGGCTTCACGGACACCCTCTCCGGCGGCGAGGGCAGCGTTACGGTTATCGGCGCGGTCTCGCCGCAGGGCGGCGACTTCTCCGAGCCCGTCACGCAAAACACCCAGCGCTTCGTGCGCTGCTTCTGGGCGCTCGACCGCGCGCTCGCCTATGCGCGGCACTTCCCGTCGATCAACTGGAACACCTCGTATTCCGAGTATTTCGCCGATCTTCTGCCCTGGTACGCGGAGCACTTCGGCGAGGATTTCGAGGAGCTGCGCCGCCGCATCGTCGCGCTGCTGCATGAGGAATCGCGCCTGATGGAGATAGTCAAGCTCATCGGCTCGGACATTCTGCCCGACGACCAGAAGCTGATAATCGAGACCGCCAAGGTCATACGCGAGGGCTTTCTCCAGCAGAACGCCTTCCACGAGACCGACACCTATATGCCGCCCGAGCAGCAGATGACCATGCTGCGGACGATCATCCGCCTCTATGACGGCGCGCGCGCGCTCACGGCGAAGGCCATACCCCTCCGCCAGCTCACGGAGACCGGCATTTTCGCCCGGCTGATGAAGATGAAATTCGAGCTCGGCGCCGGAAAGAGCGCTCAGGAGCTCGCCGACGCCGTGGACGCGGCCGTGGAGACCGTCCGCGCCGCCAACGTATGAGGAGGGCTGGGATATGAGGATAGAATACACCGGCCTTTCCGAGATCAGGGGCTCGCTGATAGCGCTTGAGGGCGTGAAGGACGCCGCCTATGACGAGATGGCGGAGATCACGCTACAGGACGGAAAGCGCCGGCGCGGCAGGGTAATAACCATAGACGGCGACCGCGTGATACTCGAGGTTTTCGAGGGCACGGGCGGCATAGATATGAAAACCGCCTGCACCCAGTTCACCGGCAAGCCCATAACGCTCGCCCTCTCCGGCGAGATCCTCGGCCGCGTTTTCGACGGCACCGGCCGCCCGGCGGACGGACTGAGCGAGGTTTTTGCCGAGGAGCGGCGCGACATCAACGGCTCGGCCATCAACCCGGTCAGCCGCGCCTACCCCACAAGCTGCATTCTCACTGGCGTCAGCTCCATCGACGCGACCTCCACGCTGATCCGCGGACAGAAGCTGCCCATATTCTCCGGCGCGGGGCTCGCGCATAACGAGCTTGCGGCGCAGATAGTCCGGCAGGCCAGGGTGCTCGGCGACAACGACGAGTTCGTAATAGTGTTCTGCGCCATGGGCGTGAAGAACGACACCGCGGATTTCTTCCGCAAGGACTTCGCGGAGTCCGGCGCGCTCGGCCGCACGGTCATGTATCTCAACATGGCGTCCGACCCCATCATAGAGCGCGTGCTCGCCCCCCGCTGCGCGCTGACGGCGGCGGAATACCTCGCCTTCACAAAGGGCTGCCACGTCCTCGTCGTGATGACCGACATGACCTTCTACTGCGAGGCGCTGCGCGAGTTCTCGTCCTCCAAGGGCGAGATACCCTCCCGCAAGGGCTACCCCAGCTATATGTATTCCGACCTCGCCTCAATCTACGAGCGCGCGGGCATGATACGCGGCAGGCAGGGCAGCGTTACGCTCATGCCGATACTCACGATGCCCGGAGACGATATCTCCCACCCCATCCCCGATCTCACGGGCTATATCACGGAGGGGCAGATCGTCCTCTCCCGCGAGCTCGCCCAGAAGGGCGTTTACCCGCCGGTGGGCATACTGCCGAGTCTCTCGCGTCTGATGAAGGACGGCACGGGCAAGGGCTTCACCCGCGAGGATCACTCGGAGCTTTCAAACCAGCTCTTCGCCTCGTATTCCGAGGTCTCCGGCGCACGCAGTCTCGCCACCGTCATCGGCGAGGACGAGCTCTCCGCGACCGACAGGCTCTATCTCAAATTCGGCGACGAGCTTGAAAAACGGTTTATCAACCAGGGCGTATATGAGGACCGCACGCTTGAGCAGACGCTCGATCTCGGCTGGGAGCTTTTGAGCATCCTGCCGCGCGAGACGCTCTCGCGAGTTTCTGACGAGACGCTCGACAGGCACTACAAGGCGAAATAGCCTGCATTATTCCCGCGGGAGGTGACGAGGCATGGCGCTCTCCGCGCCCACAAAAGGTAATCTCACGGCGGCGAAGCGCTCCCGCGCTCTCGCCTCGGACGGCTATGAGCTGATGGACAAAAAGCGCAACATCCTCATCCGCGAGATCATGACGCGCATGGACGAGGCTGCCGCGCTGCAGGCGCAGATCGACGCCGCCTTTGCCGACGCTTACGCCTCGCTGAGGATGGCGCAGGTATATATGGGCGGCAGCGCCGGCTCCGGCGCCGAGGCCATACCGATAGACACGGGCATCGAGCTGCGCTTCAAGAGCGTGATGGGCGTGGAGCTGCCCTATGTCGCCGACCCGGAGGAGGACGTCGACTACCCGCCCTACGGTCTCGCCTTCACCTGCTCGGAGCTGGACGACGCGTATTTCAAATTTCGGGACGTCAAGCGCCTGCTGCGCACGATGGCGGAGACCGAGAACGCGATATACCGCCTCGCCTACGCCATAAAAAAAGCGCAGAAGCGCGCCAACGCCCTGCAAAACATCGTGATACCCGGGCTCGATTCGGACATCTCGCGCATAGCCGACGCCCTTGAGGAGAAAAAGCGCGAGGAGTTCGTGCGGCTCAAGGTGGTAAAGGAGCAAAAGACCCCCGGCGTCTGAGCCGGGGCGCAGCATAAAACGGACGCCGGAAGATTTTTCCGGCGTCCGTTTTGCACACATTGCTGACAAAGCCTCGCAGAGTTCCGCGCTCGGAAGCGCGGAATAAAGTTTGATCCGTTTTCGGAGCGGCGTGTACGTGAACGAAAACACATCTCGCGGAGCGTTGTGCGAGCGCAGCGAGTGCGAAAGCGCAGCGCAATCTCTCTCGCCGGCAAAAACTGTGGTTTTGCCGGCGATTTGTTATGCCACGAGGATGGCGGCGAGATCGAGATTTTTAAATTCGTCCGTCCAGACGACCTCGGCGTTCTCCAGCCAGCCGTTGACCATCGCGTCATAGGCGGCGTTGGCGGTGTAATACCGCAGAGTGTACTGCGCGTCCTCGCCCTCGTAGGACACTACGTCGTCGGGCGTGGTGGGCATACGCAGGATGATGTGCCAGCCGTAATCGGTCTCCACCACGTCGCTGACTCCGTATTCCTCAAGCGCGGCGGCGGCGTCATAGAACTCCGCTACCATCTCGCCCTCGGCGAAGCAGTAGCCGGCGGGGTAGTAGTTTTCGGCGGTGTCGCTGTTATACTCGGCCATCAGCTCGTTGAAGAGCTCAACGCGCGCGGTGGGGTCGGCAACGGCGGCGATCTGCGCCTGAATATCCGCGGCAAGCTCCCCGGCGGCGGCAAGCGCCGTTTCGTCGAGCGCCGCGCCCTCGGCGTCGGTGTTGGAGATGAGAATGTGCTTGGCCGTGATATAGCCGTTCTCCTCGGCGAAGGCCATCGCGTCCTCATCGGTCACGTCCGCGCCCATCTTGCCGAAGAGCTGGTCAAAGCCGTCGGTATAAAGGCAGGAGACGGTGTTGATGTAGCTATAGGTCTCCGGGGTCACATAGACGCCCGCGAGATATTCATAGAGATCCTCCTCCGTGGCGCCCTCGCCGCAGCAGGAGACTATGTCGCTCTCTATGAGATCCTGTATCGACTGCTGAGAGTCCTCGGAGAGCACAACGCCGGCCTCTTTTGTGCCGACCTCCAGCGCGTGATACTGCACGGCCATATCCTCGGCGCTCGCGATAACATAGTCGGCATAGGTAGAGGTCTCGTCAAGGCCGGAGAGCGTGCCGTAATCGTCTATCGTGCCCATGTAGGTCTCAAGATAGTTGCAGATATAGTAGCACCAGTAGAAGAACTCGCCCCAGGTGACCTCGCTGCCGTCCACGGTCATAACGACCGCGTCGGCGTCGTAGGCGGCGAAGGCGTTGTCGAACTTCGCGGTCGCGCTCAGCTCCGCGGAGGGAGCCGGCGTCTCCTCATAGCCCTCCACGCTTTCCGAGGCCGAGCAGGCCGCGAGACTCAGCGCAAGGCAGAGCGCGAGAATTATCGCAAGCAGTTTTTTCATTTCATTTCTCCTTAAAAAAAGCATTGGTCGTATAACTGGTCATTTTACCACAGTTTGTCCCTGTGCGGTAGTCCAGTCGCGTATAAATTTTTCCGCCGCGTCGAGCACCTTCGCGCCGCTCCCGAGCTTCAGCGCGAGCGAGGGCTTCGCCCCGGCCAGGACGCGCAGGCGGTTTTTGTACTCCGGCGAGGCGTAGAGCGCGGAGACGCGCGCCATGTCGAACTCCGTGAGCGCAAAGCGCAGCTCGCCGTTCTTCTGGGATATATCCGTCACCCCGGCCCTGCCCGCGCTGCCGCGCAGCAGCGCCACGCGCACGAGCGCCGTAACGGGCCCCGGCAGGTCGCCGAAGCGGTCTATGAGCTCGTCTATCACGTCGTCGGCGTCCTCCTCCGTGCGGATGAGGGCTATGCGCCGATACAGGTCCATGCGCTGAGACGAGGAAGCGACGTAGCTGTCCGGTATGTTCGCCGTAACGGCGAGATCGGCGGAGCAGTCCGCGCGCACCGGCGGCTTCTCGCCCTTCTCCTCAAGCACGGCCTCGTTGAGGAGCTTGAGATACATATCGTAGCCCACGTCGATCATGTGCCCCGACTGCTCCGCGCCGAGCACGCTGCCCGCGCCGCGTATCTCCAGATCGCGCATGGCGATGTGGAAGCCGGAGTTGAACTGCGCGAACTCGCGGATGGCGGTAAGGCGCTTTTCGGCGATCTCCGTTAGCACCTTGTCCTTGCGGAAGGTGAGATAGGCGCTGGCGCGGCGATTCGAGCGGCCCACCCGCCCGCGGATCTGGTGGAGCTGGGCGAGACCGAGCTTGTCGGCGTCCTCGATGACGTTGGGGATGTCGATGCCTGTCTCGATGATCGTTGTGCACACAAGCACCTGCGTGCGCCCCTCCGCCATGTCCTCCATCACCCGCGAGAGCTGCTCCTCGTCCATCCGGCCGTGGGCCACGCCCATCACGACGTCGCCGCCGAGCATTTCGCCCAGACGGAGCGCGGCGCGCTCGATGTTCTCCACACGGTTGTGGAGATAATACACCTGCCCGCCCCGGGCGAGCTCGCGGCGGATCGCGTCGCATATGACGCCCCAGTCGTGCTCCATCACAAAGGTCTGCACCGGCAGGCGGTCCATGGGCGGCTCCTCGATGGTGGACATATCGCGTATTCCGCTAAGCGCCATGTTCAGCGTGCGGGGTATCGGCGTTGCCGAGAGCGTGAGCACATCTACCTGACGGCTCATCTCCTTGATATGTTCCTTGTGGGAAACTCCGAAGCGCTGCTCCTCGTCC
>CAYNMN010000017.1:17471-21008 GCA_964398305.1 uncultured Oscillospiraceae bacterium | reverse complement strand
ACGCCATCCACGACGCCGTCCACGAGATGGCGCGCGACGAAGCCCGCCATGGCAGAGCCTTCGAGGGCCTGCTCAAGAGATATTTTTAAGGTTTAGGAGGAACGGTAATGGATAAGTATGTTTGCCCCTGCGGCTATGTCTATGATCCCGCCGTCGGCGATCCCGACAGCGGCGTAGCGCCCGGAACACCCTGGGAGGAAGTCCCGGAGGATTGGGTCTGCCCCGTCTGCGGTCTCGACAAGAGCATGTTCGAGAAAGAGTAAGAGCGGCACGGGAGGGCGAGAGCCCTCCCGTGCTTCACGGCGAAAACAAAAATAAGGGGAACACAACATGAAGATCGCAGTAAGCTACGAACCCGAGGACGAGTTCATTTCCCAGCATTTCGGCAAGACCGAGCAGTTCAAGCTCTATGAGGTGGAGGGCGACGAGGTGCTCTCCGAGGAGGTCGTTCCGGCGGGCGGCGCCGGACATGAGGCGCTCGCGGCGTTTCTAAAGGAGCGCGGGATCGACACCGTTATTTGCGGCGGCATCGGCGCCGGCATGTATGACGCTCTGAGCATGATCGGCATTAAGGTCTACGGCGGCATAAAGGGCTATGCCGACGCGGCAGTGCAGGCGCTGATGATGGGCGTGCTGGCGTATCAGCCGCAGGCCACCTGCCATGAGCATGACGACGGCCACGACTGCGGCTGCGCGCATTCTCAGCACGACGGCGGCGGCTGCTGCTGCGGAAGCTGAGTAAAAGGGTATTTATAAGACGCGGGCTGTCCGGCCCGCGTCTTTTCCGTGCTCGGAAATGAAAACAAGGGTGCGGGCAGCGCGATATTCCGCTATGCAGGCGCATGGAAAGTATGCTATAATATTTCCCGTGGAGGACGGCGCGGCCGCGCCGTCCCCAGTGTTTTATCAATGGGAGTGTGCGCAATGAAAAAAACCATCAGGATCCTCGTCTCGGTTTTCCTTGTGATCTGTCTCATATCCGGCATGACGGCGGCCATGGCGGCGGCGCCATCTACGGATAATTTTACCACGATAAATACATACAGGCGCGGGATGTTCCCGGATGTGGACGAGACGCTCTGGTACGGCTTTGATAACCAAAAGGTGATAAAAAGCTGCTATGAGCTGGGCATTATGCAGGGCAGCGGCGTCGGCTTTGAGCCGGAGGCGAGCCTGACGGCGGCGCAGGCGGTGGCGATGTCCGCGCGTGTGCGCTCGATCTACGAGGGCGACGGCAAGGTGTTCGAGCAGGGAGACCCGTGGTATCAGGTGTACTTCGACTATGTCGAGGAGAAGGGCATTATCCCGGCGTATTTTTTCTGGGACTCGGAGAACGAGCCGATATCGCGCGCGGACATGGCGTATATTTTTGCCCGCACGCTGCCGGAGAGTGAGCTTGCCGCGATAAACGAGGTGACGTCGCTCCCCGATGTGGACGAGGGGGACTATTTCTGCGGTGAGGTACTGCGGCTCTACTGCGCCGGAGTGCTCACGGGCAACGACCAGTACGGCACGTTCTATCCCTATGACAACGTCAACCGCGCGCAGGCGGCGGCGATAATCTCCCGCCTCGCCCTGCCCGAAAAGCGCGTGAGCCTCTCGCTCACGGCGGTGTCTCAGTGGCTCACGGGCTACACCAACAGTGAGGTGATCGAATACTTCATTCTCACGGCCTTCAACGCCGAGTATAACGGCGAGCGCGAGATGGCCATACGCTGGAACGAGCCCATTCTATACAGTGTCAGCGGCGATCCGTCCGCGGAGGATCTGGCCACGGTCAACGCGCTCTGCGCCCGTCTCAACAGCATCGAGGGCTTCCCGGGGATCAGGCTTGCGGAGGAGTGGAACGCCAATCTCAAAATACGCTTCGTTTCCGAAAATGACTTTGTGAGCATTGCGGGGGCGAACGCCGCCAACTCCTGGGGCTTTGCCAATGTGAGCTACTGGAACAGCGACGGCGGTATTTACGACGGCTACATACTGATCGCCGACGAGATGCCCACAAGACTTGCGCGCGACTCCGTGATCTATGAGGAGTGTCTGCAGTCGCTCGGTCTGCTCTATGACTCCTACTGGTATTATGAGAGCGTGTTCTATCAGGACTCCAACGAGCAGGGAGTGCCGGCCGAGATAGACTGGGCGATAGTCCAGCTCCTCTACCACCCGGATATGCCCCAGGGCGGGACGGCCGAGGAGTGCCGGGCGGCCGCCGTGGAGATAATCGCGGGGCTCACAGGGGCGGCCTGAGCTCTGCGGCGTTTTTCGATATTTCTTTTGAATTATGCACTTATATATAGTACAATATAAAAGATGACGGGAGGGATGGCATTTGGAAGAGAACTACGCGGTGGAGATGCTGGGGATAACCAAGCGTTTCCCCGGAATCATCGCCAACGACAACATCACCCTGCGCCTGCGTAAGGGCGAGATCCACGCCCTGCTCGGTGAGAACGGCGCGGGCAAATCCACGCTTATGAGCGTGCTGTTCGGGCTCTATCGACCCGAGGAGGGCAGCATCCGCATCAACGGCGAGGAGGTCAGCATCAAGGACCCCAACGACGCCAACGCCCTGCATATCGGCATGGTGCATCAGCATTTCAAGCTCGTTGAGTGCTTCACGGTGCTCGATAACATCATCCTCGGCGTGGAGCCTATAAAGGCCGGCTTGATAGACAAGGCGGAGGCTCGCAAAAAGGTCGTGGAAATATCAGAAAAATACGGTCTGCGAGTGGAGCCGGACGCCAGGATCGAGGACATCTCCGTCGGTATGCAGCAGAGGGTCGAGATCCTCAAGATGCTGTACAGAGAAAACGAGATACTCATCTTCGACGAGCCCACGGCGGTGCTCACTCCGCAGGAGATAGACGAGCTCATGGAGATCATGCGCGGCCTCGTCAGGGAGGGCAAGAGCATCCTCTTCATCTCCCACAAGCTCGCGGAGATCATGTCCGTGGCGGACAGAGTCACAGTCCTGCGCAAGGGCAAGTGCGTCGGCACGGTGGATGTGAGCGACACCTCCAAGGAGGCGCTCTCGCGCATGATGGTCGGCAGGGACGTGGAGTTCGTTGTCCACAAGGGCGAGTGCCGACCGGGCGACGCTATTCTCGACGTCGAGGGGCTCACGATGGCCTCCCGTCTCCACGCGAACAACGCTGTTAAGAATGTCTCCTTCAAGGTGCGCGCGGGCGAGATCGTCTGTGTCGCCGGAATCGAGGGCAACGGCCAGACTGAGCTCGTCTACGGTCTCACCGGGCTTGAGAGCGTCAGCGCCGGAAGGATCATGCTCAAGGGGCACGACATCACCAGGGCCGCCATCCGCGAGCGCTCGGTGGAGGGCATGAGCCACATCCCCGAGGACAGACATAAGCATGGTCTTGTGCTCGACTACTCGCTTGAGGACAACCTTGTGCTCCAGCGCTATTTCCAGCCGCAGTTCACCTCCGGCGCGGGCTTCCTGAAGCGTCGGGAGATCAGACAATACGCTCTGCGACTCATCGAGCAGTATGACATCCGCTCCGGTCAGGGGCCGGTGACGTC
>CAYNMN010000017.1:0-17461 GCA_964398305.1 uncultured Oscillospiraceae bacterium | reverse complement strand
GGCGGCAACCAGCAGAAGGCCATTGTCGCCCGGGAAATAGACAAGGACCCGGAGCTGCTCATAGCCGTGCAGCCCACGCGCGGGCTCGACGTCGGCGCCATAGAATACATCCACAAGCAGCTCGTGGCGCAGCGGGACGAGGGCAAGGGCGTTCTGCTCGTCTCCCTGGAGCTTGACGAGGTCATGAACGTCTCCGACCGCATCCTCGTTATGTATGAGGGCGAGATAGTCGGCGAGTTCGACCCCCATGAGGTCACGGTGCAGGAGCTCGGCCTCTACATGGCCGGTGCGAAGAGAAAGGAGTATCGGGCATGAGTGAAAAGAAAAGAAGCCCGCTGCTCAGGAACGGCGCGCTGCAGTCCTTCCTCGCGAGCATCCTGTGCATAATCCTCGGCTTCGTGATCGGCTACATAGTCCTTCTGTTCATCAATCCCACCGGCGCTTGGGAGGCCGTGGCCACAATACTCAAAAACTTCTTCTACTATCCGAGCTCCGCGGCGAGGATGAAATATCTCGGCAATACCCTCGTCAAGACAGCCCCGCTGCTGATGTGCAGCGTGTCGATACTGTTCGCCTATAAGGTCGGCCTTTTCAACATCGGCGCCGCCGGACAGTATGTCGCCGGCGCGGGCGCCTGCCTGTATTGCGCGCTGGCCTGGCAGATGCCCTGGTATGTCTGCCTGATCGCCGCGATCGTCGCCGGCGCTCTGCTCGGCGGTATCTCCGGCGTGCTCAAGGCCTACTGCAACGTCAACGAGGTCATCAGCAGCATAATGCTCAACTGGATAAGCCTCTATGTCGTCAATATGCTGCTCACTCTCGTCAAGGAGAGCGCGAGCCCCTACACGGTTACCCTCCAGAGCGGCAACTCCGCGGCGCTGCTCCCGTCGCTCGGTCTCGGCGCGCTTTTCGCAAAAAACCAGTATGTCACCATCGCCCTGCCGCTGTCCGTGATAGTCTGCGTGCTGATCTGGATACTGCTCCAAAAGACCAAATTCGGCTATGAGCTCAAGGCGACGGGCTACAACAAGAACGCCGCGAAGTACTGCGGCATGAAGGAAAAGCAGAATCTCATCCTCACGATGATGATAGCCGGCGGGCTTGCCGGCCTCGGCGCCGCGTTCCTGTTCCTCACGGGCTTCGAGCAGTGGATGTGCACGCAGTCGAGCGTTCCGGCCATGGGCTTCAACGGCATCGCGGCCGCCTTCCTCGGCGGGCTCGACCCCATAGGCGCGATCTTCGCGTCGTTCTTCATCCAGCATATAACCAACGGCGGCTCGTATGTGGACAAGACCATGTACTGCTCGCAGATCTCCGACCTCATATCCGCGATAATCATCTACCTGTGCGGCTTCGTCATGTTCTTCCGTCTGTATATGAACTCCCGGCTCGACAGGCGCGAGGAGAAGAAGCAGGCGGCGATCAAGGCCGCGGAGGCCGAAAAAACGGGCTCCGCCGATTCTCCGGAAGGGGGTGACCGGTAATGGTACTGCTGCTGCAATACACGCTGATCTTCGCCTCGGTCCTCATTCTGGTCGCTCTGGGCGGCTGCTTCTCGGAGCATTCGGGCGTTATCAACATAGGTCTTGAGGGCATCATGGTAATGGGCGCTCTCGGCGGCGCGCTGATGCTCAAGTATGTCCCGGCGGACAGCCCCGCGATCGTGATGATCGCCCTCGTCGTTCTCGCGAGCGTCGTGGTGGGCATGCTGTTCTCTCTGCTGCTGGCCGTGGCCTGCATCAACTTCAAGGCCGACCAGACCATCGTCGGCACGGCGCTCAATATGCTCGGCACCGCTGCAGCGACCGTCATCGTAAAGGCCATAAACACGGCCGAGAACGTCAACAACGTCTCCTCCACCATCCAGTATATCAACGCAAAAAAGGCCTTCCTTGTCAATATCGGCGCGTTCGAGTTCAACTGGTTCATGCTCCTCACGGTCGTCGCGCTCATCGCGGCCTATATCCTGCTGTATAAGACCCGCTTCGGTCTGCGGATGATGGCCTGCGGCGAGCATCCCCAGGCGGCGGACAGCGTCGGCATCAACGTCTATAAGATGCGCTACGCCGGCGTGCTGATCTCCGGCTTCCTCGGCGGACTCGGCGGCATCGTCTATATCACAGCGGGCGTGAGCGAGTGGAAGTTTGAAAACGGCGTGGCGGGCTTCGGCTTCCTCGCCCTCGCGGTAATGATCTTCGGCCAGTGGAAGCCCCAGCGCATAGCCCTCGCCGCGCTGCTCTTCGGCCTATTCCGCGCACTTTCGAACGTCTACACAGGCTTCGGCTTCCTCGTCGCGCTCAACCTGCCCAGCGGGGTCTATAATATGCTGCCCTACATAATCTCTCTTGTGGTGCTGGCCTTCACATCCCAGAAATCCCGCGCGCCCAAGTCCGAGGGCATACCCTACGACAAGAGCACGAGATAACACGATATTGCAATACGCAAGGGGCGCGGAGTGATCCGCGCCCCTGTTGCATCAGCCTTTCAAAAAAGTCCTGCGGACTGTTTTTTTGACAGGCTGCAAAAATGCCGTTACTTTCGCGCCGCAAGCGGCGCAAAAGTCCTCGCTTCGCTCGCCGAACGCCTTGCCCGGCAAGGCTTTTCGGGGCATTCGGTCCTATTCGAGGCGGGCTGCCGCCCCCTCGAGCTCCCCCGCCAAATCAGAACGCTTCTGCTTTGTGCGGCAGTTCTTTGACAGTCCAAAAGACGGCACTGCTTATGCAGCGCCGTCTTATTCGTTTATTAGATCAGTCCTCGGGCTCCTCATCTCCGTCGCCGGGGATGTCCACGCCGTCAAGCTCTATCTCGGCGCCGCATTCGGGGCACTCGATGCGCTCAAGATCAAAGACGTCCTCATCGACCTTGAAGCTCTCGCCACACTTGGGGCAGGTGACCTGATAGAACACGGGCTCCTCATCGTCCTCGTCGTCGAGGTCGTCCCAATCGTCGTCATAGATCAGACTCTCGACGTCCTCAAGGTCTTCGCTTACCTGATCGAGCGCCTCGCCGAGGTCGTCGATCGATTCGCCCATGTCGTCGAAGGCGCCGCCCAGATCATCGAGATCCTCGGCCATGCCCTCGAGCACATCAATGACGGCGACGAGCAGCTTGCCCTCCTTAGAGGTCTTGTCCACCTCCAGCCCTTCGGCCAGACCCTTGAGATACGCGATCTTCTCTGTGTTGGTCATAGTGTGTCCCTCCTTTTCGGACAAATCATTCTTCAAACGGATTATCAGCCCTTGCTGCGCTCAAGATATTCGCCGGAGCGGGTGTCGATCTTGATCTTGTCGCCCTCGTTTATGAAGAGGGGCACCTTAACCTCGGCGCCGGTCTCCACAGTGGCGGGCTTGCTGGCGTTGGTGGCCGTGTTGCCGGCGAAGCCGGGGTCCGTGGCCGTGATTACGAGCTCGACAAAGTTGGGGGGCTCAACCGCAAACACCTTGCCCTTGAAGGACATGATGGTGCACTCCATATTCTCCTTGACGAACCTGAAGCTGTCGCCGAGCACGGCGCCGTCTATGGGGATGAGCTCGAAGGTCTCAGGATCCATGAAGTAGTAAAGGTTGCCGTCCGCGTAGCTGTATTCCATGTTTTTGCGGTCCACGGTCGCGTTCTCGAATTTTGCCGTGGGGTTGAAAGAGGTCTCCACGACGGCGCCCGTGATGACGTTCTTCATCTTAGTGCGCACAAAGGCCGCGCCCTTGCCGGGCTTGACGTGCTGGAACTCCACTACCTGCATTACCTGGCCGTCCATCTCGAAGGTGACGCCGTTTCTGAAATCGCCTGCTGTAAGCATATATTATCCTCCTGTGAGTTGGTATATTAACTTGAATATTTTACACTATTGTGTCTCCTTTGGCAAGACCTATTAAAGAATAATAAGCTCCTTGGGCGCTTTTGTGAGGTTTTCGCAGCCGTCGGCCGTGAGATGGATCATGTCCTCTATGCGCACGCCGAACTGTCCGGGGAGGTATATGCCCGGCTCGGCTGTGATGACGGCGCCCTCCGGCAGCGGCTCGCGGTTGGCGGGGGAGGCCATCGGGTGCTCGTGAATGTCGAGCCCGACGCTGTGGCCGAAGCCGTGGCCGAAATACCTGCCGTAGCCGGCGTCCTCTATGACCTTGGCTCCGGCGTTGTGTACGGCGGCGCCCGTGACTCCGGGGCGCACGGCGGCAATGCCGGCGAGCTGCGCTCTGAGCACGGTGTCATAGACGTTCTTCATCTCGTCGCTCGCGTGCCCCACCGCCACGGTGCGGGTCATGTCTGAGCAGTAGCCGTTTTTGAGACAGCCGAAGTCCATCGTCACGAAGTCACCGTCCGCAACAAGCTCGTCGCCTGGCACGCCGTGGGGCATGCTGGACTTCGCGCCGGTCACGACGATGGGATCGAAGGAGTTGCCCTCGCCGCCGCCGAGCAGCATGCGATAGGTGAGCTCGGCCGCGAGAGCGCGCTCGCTCACACCCGGCTTTATCATCGGCAGCACGGTCTCAAGCGCCCTTTCGGCGATGCGCTGCGCCGCGATCATGCTCTCAAGCTCCCAGCGGTTCTTAACACGGCGCAGGTTCGATACCACGCTCTGTCCGGGCAGGAGATCAAGACCGAAGGCCCCGCGCAGGCGGCCGTATTGGGCGACGGAGAGGTTTTCCTCCTCCGCGCCGAGCCTTGTTATGCCGAGCGAGGCGATCAGCTCGGTAAGGCACACGACGAGAGCGCGCTCGCGCGTGCACATCGAGAGCGTCACCTCGTCGCCGCAGGCCTTGCCGGCGGCCTCGATATAACGCGAGTCGGTGATGAAATACGCCGCGTCGCGCGTTATCACGGCCGCCGAGTCCGTGGGACGGAAGCCGGTGGCGTAGTAGATGTTCTTGTCGTCCGTCAACAGCAGAGCCTCAAGCTCTGTCGCCGCGAGAGCCGTCTGAATGCTTTTCACGTTTGCCATTATTAAAACCTCTTTTTCATTGCGCCGTGTCGTCGGCGAGAATTATATCGTCGGGGGAGAGCGGCGGCATAAGCTCCGCGCCCCCGGACCATACCGAAACTGTTTTTATACCGTCGAGAGCACAGAAGGTCAGAGCCATGCAGCACTGGGCCTCGGCGCGCTGTGCGGCGGAAAGGAGCGTGAACGAGTCGGTCACCTCGAAGCGCAGCTCCGTGCCGGTCTGCTCGCAGCCGATTATCTGCGACGTGCCCATGCCTGTGCCGAGTAGCGGATCCTCGGGCGCGGAGTTGAAAATGTCGATGAGCGCGGTGGTCTGGTTCACGCCGGGCCGGACCGTGCGGCTCTCCGCGCGCAGCAGCTCGCCGTCGGCGCGGCTGCTCTCTCCCACAACGCGCCAGACCTCTACGGTCGATGTGCTTTGAGCGCCGCAGGCGGCCAGACACAGCAGCAGGCAGACGAGCGCGGCGGCTATGGCTTTTCTCATTCCTCCGCCCCCTTCCAGGCCGGGAAGGTCACGGCAAAGCTCGTGCCCTGAGGCGAGCGCGGGGAGAGCTCTATCGTGCCGCCGAGCGCCAGCACGGCGTCGTGGACTATCGACAGCCCCAGCCCGCTGCCGCCGGAAGCGCGCGAGCGCGCCTTGTCCACGCGGTAGAAGCGCGAGAAAACGTGCTCCCTGTCCTCCTCGGGTATGCCGATGCCCGTGTCGTCGACCGTGAGCAGCACGCTCTCGCCCTCGCCTCGGATGCCGATGGAGACGCTGCCGCCCTCCACGTTGTATTTGATCGCGTTCTCGGCGAGATTGAAGATGATCTGATACACGTCGTCCCCGGAGGCGAGGATCATGCAGCCCTCCTCAAGCGAGGTGTCTATCGTGACGCCGCGGCTCTCGGCGAGCGGAGTGAGCAGCCGCAGCGTGCCGCGCGCGATCTCTGCCGTGTCCACCGGCCTGCGCTCCCCGGAGGCGCCGTCGTCCCGGCGGGAGAGGTCAAGGAGCTTTTCGGTCGTGCGCTGGAGCCTGTCTGCCTCGGAGCCGATGTCCGTCACGAACTCGCGCATGGTGGCCGTGTCCATATCCGCGTTCTGCACGATGCTGTCCGAGAGCAGACGTATCGAGGCGAGCGGTGTTTTCAGCTCGTGTGAGGCGTCGGAAACAAAACGCCGGCGCTGCTCCTCGGTGGCGCGGAGACGCTGGGTGAGATTGTTGAATTCCTCGGAGAGCTCCGTGAGCTCGTCGTTCCCGCTCGTCTCCATGAGATAGTCGTAGTCGCCGCCGCGCACCACTCTGATGGCCTCCACAAGCCGCGTGATGCGCCCCGTGAGAGCGCGGGAGAATATGACCGTGAGCGTCAGCGCCGCAAGGCAGGCGATGACGGAGATGGCGCGCAGGCGTGTCTGTATGCCGTTGAGCAGCGAGGCCTGCTCGGTGTCGTATTCGCAGAGATAAACGCTCCCGAGCACCAGATCGCCCGTGCTCACGGGCAGACAGGCGCGGGATATAAAGGCTCCGCCGCTGTAATTCGAGCGAAAGACCTGCTTGCCGGAGAGGGCCAGCGAGGTCTCCGAGAGCATGGCGTATTTGCCCACGGCGGAGCTCTCCGCCGTGTCGTAGAGGGTCAGTCCTCCGGGGCCCGTGATGATGATGCGGTCGAGTCCCGTGACGTCGAGCAGCTCCATAACCTGCGCCACGCTGTTCTCCGTGAGCGAATCGAGCGCCTCGAGCGAGGAGGAGATGACCGCCGCCTGGCCGAGCAGGGCGCTCTCCTTTTCCTTGAAAACAAGATCGCGCGAGGCGATCAGGGGATAGGTGTTGAGCAGCCCCAGCAGTGCCGCGATGAGCACGAAGAAGGCCGCCACGAATTTGAACTGCACGCTCTGCGTTATTTTTCTGCCGGAAGGTGCATTCTCAGTCATTTTCTACTCCGAAAGATAATAGCCGACGCCCCACTTGGTGATGATTATCTCCGGCTCGGCGGGGTTGGGCTCAAGCTTTTCGCGCAGGCGGCGGATATGCACGTCCACCGTGCGCGCGTCGCCCTGAAAGTCGTAGCCCCAGACAAGGTCGAGCAGGGTGTCGCGGCTGTATACCCGGCCGGGGTTGTTGATGAGCAGCTCAAGCAGGTCGTATTCGCGGCCGGTGAGGTCGATGGAGCGCTCGTCCATCCGCGCGCAGCGGCGCTTGGGGTCAAGACCGAGCCGGCCGTGCGTTAGCAGCTCGCCGTCCTTCGCCTGCACCGCGGCGGGCATGGAGGCGCGGCGCAGCAGCGCCCGTATGCGGGCCTTAAGCTCGAGGATGTTGAAGGGCTTGGTGATATAGTCGTCCGCGCCGGACTCAAAGCCGACGAGCTTGTCGGCGTCCTCGGAGCGGGCGGTGAGCATGATTACCGGCACGGTGGAAAACTGCCTTATCTGCTGGCAGGCGCCGAGCCCGTCGAGCTTCGGCATCATCAGGTCGAGGATGATGAGCGAATAGTCGCCTCCGCGCGCCATCTCAACGGCGGTCTCCCCGTCGTAGCAGACGTCCACCTGATAGCCCTCGTTTTCAAGGTTGAATTTAATGCCCTTGACGAGCGGACGCTCATCGTCAACCACCAGTATTTTCATCGGTACCTCCGGCGTAAATGTAGTCCTTTATCTTCAGCAGTATGCCCTCGCCTATGCCCTCCACCCGCGTGAGCTCGGAAACGTCCCCAAACGGGCCGTGCCCGTCGCGATAGTCCACGATTCGCTGCGAGAGCACCTCGCCTATGGCGGGCAGCGCCGCAAGCTCCTCGGCCGTGGCGGAGTTGACGTCCAGATACAGCTCGCAGACCTCCTCCGTCTGCACGGGGGCGGAGTCGGTAAACGGCGAGAGCGTTATCCCGCCGCGATGCGACAGACCCGCCGACACTCCCACCGCCGCCGCAAGAGCAAGAGCCGCGGCCGCCATAAGTATTTTCTCGGTCCGGCTCAGAGCGCCCAAGGCCAGCGCCTCCATCCCGTGAGATTTAGAGTTGATTTTGCTTATGTTAACCGTTATAATGTGCTTATCCGACAATCACTATAACATATATTTGCGGAGATTGATATGAAAATTATCAGGATAATTTCATTGATAGTGCTGGTATGTCTCGTCTCGGTGATGATGACGCCGGCGGCTCTCGCGATCGAGGAGCCGAAGACCACCTCGCCCTACATAGTCCTCGCCGATGCGGACACCGGCAACATCTATTACGAGAAGAATATGACTTCTCAGACCTATCCCGCGTCGCTCACGAAGATAATGACCGTCCTGCTCGCGATAGAGGCCATCGAGAGGGGAGACGCCTCGCTCTATGACGAGGTGACGGCCTCGCAGGCGGCGGTAACGGGGCTTGACGAGGACGGCAGCACGGCGAACATCCAGGCGGGCGAGATCATGACGCTTGAGGACTTCATGTACTGCGCGCTCGTGGAGTCCGCGAACGAGGCCTGCAACGTTATATCCGAGCATATCGGCGGCTCCATCTCGAACTTTGTGGATATGATGAACGCAAGGGCGCAGGAGCTCGGCTGCACGGGAACGCATTTCGCGAACACCCACGGCCTGCCCGACACGAACCACTACACCACCGCCCACGATATGTTCCTTATTGCGAGCGTCGCGATGAGCTACGACCTCTTTGCGCTCATGTGCAACACGGTCACGCATACCGTTCCGGCGACGAACCTGTCCGGCGCGCGCGAGCTCTCGAACACCAACGGCCTTATCAATTCCAACTCCAAGTATTATCCGGGCTACTACTACGAATACGCCAGAGGCGTCAAGACCGGCCACACCTCGGCGGCGGGCTACTGTCTCGTCTCCACGGCGGAGAAGGACGACATCAACCTTATCGCGGTGGTCATGGGCTCAAGCGGCTACGCCAATGCCGACGGCTCGAACACCTACAACAACTTCGTCGATTCCATCACCCTCTATAACTGGGTATTCAGCAACTTCAGCCAGCAGGAGGTGCTCAAGTCCTCCGAGCTCGTGGCCGAGGTGCCGGTCACGATGGGGGCGGATACCGACAGCGTCACTCTGCGTCCGAGCAGCGTTATAACGGTGCTCCTGCCCAACGACGAGAGCGTGGACGACTTCGTGCGTGAGATCACCATATACAGCGAGCAGACCGGCGAGGAGCTCAAGGCGCCGATAGCGGCGGGCGCCGTGCTCGGCGAGATAACCATCACCAAGGACGGCGTCACCTACGGCAGCACGGATCTCGTGGCGAGCACGTCCGTGGAGCTTTCAAAGATGCAGTATCTCAAAAGCCAGATCGGCACCGCGCTCGACCTTGTCTGGGTCAGGATAATCTTTTGGGTGCTCATAGTCATTCTCGCGGCATATCTGCTGCTCGTGATACGCTATCAGATCCTGCATAAGCGCCACCAGAAGGCGGTGCGCCGGGCAAAGCTTGAGCGGGAGCGCAAGCGCGAGGCGGATGAGACCACGCGCGTGTTCGGACGGGGACAGGACGCCCCGCCGCCGCCCAAGACTCCGCCTCAGGTGGGCTATTTTTCGGAGGAGGACGTCAAGCGGCGCGACACGGTGAAGATCCCGACCAACAGACCGAGCGGCGACGGCTCCGGCCGCGACTATTTCGAGGAATTCTTCCGCAACACCGACGCCGGAAACGACGACGATAAAAAAGACTGATACGCCTTTGGCGGGGATGTCGGAAAGCATATTCCGGCGCCCCCGCCATTTTACATTTTATTAACTATTCCGCGCGGAATTCGTATATAATAGAATATCCGCAGAACGCGGACATCTTTGAGATCGAGGTGCGCCATGAACAAAAAAGCTCTTGTGGTTGAGGACGACGGCAATATAGCCGAGCTTCTGCGGCTCTATCTTGAAAAGGACGGCTTTGAGGTCGCCATTGCCGCGGACGGCGGCAAGGGACTTCAAACGGCGGAGGATACCCAGCCCGACGTTATCCTGCTGGATATAATGCTGCCCGTCATGGACGGCTGGCAGGTCTGCCGGGAGATCCGCAAGACCTCCAGAGTGCCGATAATCATGCTCACGGCGAAGGGCGAGACGATGGACAAGATCTCCGGTCTCGAGATGGGCGCGGACGACTATGTCACAAAGCCGTTCGAGGTCAAGGAGCTGCTCGCGCGCGTCCACGCCGTCATGCGCCGCGCCGAGGGCGGAGACGCCGGCGAGGAGAAGGTGCTGCACTTCGACAAGCTCACCATAAACCTCGACTCCTACGAGCTCGTGGTGGGCGGCAGAAAGATCGACACGCCGCCCAAGGAGATGGAGCTGCTCTATCATCTCGCTTCGTCGCCCAACCGCGTGTTCACCCGCAACCAGCTCCTCGACGAGGTCTGGGGCTTCGACTATTTCGGCGACTCGCGCACCGTGGACGTACATATCAAGCGCCTGCGCGAGAAGCTCGAGGGCGTGAGCGAGAAATGGTCGCTCAAGACGGTCTGGGGCGTCGGCTACAAGTTTGAGCTAATAACCGACTGATTTTTTATTGAGAGGCAGCGGAAGCTTTGAAAAGCATATATCTCCGCAACTTCATATCGACGGCGACGATGGTGCTTTTCAGCTTCATCATCCTCGGCTCTGCGCTCGTTTTTATCGGGCGCAGCTATGTAATAAACGCGCACAGGGAGAGCATGGATCTCAACGCCGAGCAGGTCGTCAGAACGGCTGCGGCTCTCTCGGGCGACAGCGGACTGAACGGCTGGACGCTGCGCATGATAATCTCCTCGCTCGCACAGAGCACGGGCAACCACATCTTCATCACCGACGCCGACGGCATGGTGGTGTCCTGCTCGGATCTCGATGTGGCGAGCCCCTATATCGGCCGCCGCATAGGCGCGGATACGATGTATAATCTCTGCACCTACGGCTCGCTCGACGCGCTCACGGACCTCGGCGGCTTTTACGACGGCACCCGCTATGTCGTCGCCGTGCCGATAACGCTCGGCCCGGGCGACGCCGCCCAGGTCATCGGATATGTGTTCGTCAGCTCCGACAGCTCCACGATAGTCGGCGCGTGGGACACCTTCCTGTGGGTGTTCCTCGCGGTCTCTATGGCCGTGATGCTACTCGCAATGCTCATGAGCCTCATCACCTCCAAAAAGCTCGCCAGGCCGCTCGACGAGATGGCCTCCGCCGCGAGACGCTTTGCCCACGGCGACTTCTCCGTGAGAGTAAAGGAGGACGACGGCACGGACGAGATGGCCGCGCTCACCTCCTCGTTCAACAACATGGCCGACTCCCTCGAGAAGGCCGAGGAGCTGCGCAATGAGTTCATCGCAAACGTCTCGCATGAGCTCAGAACGCCTATGACCACCATCGCCGGCTTTGCCGACGGCATCATCGACGGCACCATCCCCAAGGATCAGGAGGACAAGTATCTCGCCACGATCGCGGACGAGACGAGACGTCTTTCGCGCCTTGTGCGGCATATGCTCCAGCTCTCGCGCATGAAGAGCCAGGGCGTGGATCTCTCCCGCCGCAAGTCCTTCGACATAAACGAGCTCATCATCCGCACGCTCCTGAGCTTTGAGACCCGCGCCGAGGACAGGGGTCTGAGCGTCGATCTCCAGCTCCCGGACGACCATATGGCGGTCGTGGCCGACCCGGACGCCATAACGCAGGTGCTCTATAACCTGCTCGACAACGCCGTTAAGTTCTCCGCGCAGGGCGCTACGCTCGGAGTCTCGCTCTGGAAGCGCGACGGCAAGGCGTATGTAAGCGTGAAGAATACGGGCGAGACCATCCCGCCCGACGATCTCCCGCTCATCTTCGACCGCTTCCACAAATCCGACCGCTCCCGTTCGAAGGATCGCGAGGGCGTGGGTCTGGGGCTATATCTCGTCAAGACCATACTCGACGCACATAACGAGGACATAGCCGTGACGAGCCGCGACGGCGTTACGGAATTTGTGTTTACTCTCACGCTCGATACGGACAAAAAGCAGTGACGCCGCAATTCACAGATTGTTTCAATTCTATTCATATCAGGCTCAAAATTATAACTTATCCTAAAATTACCTCAAGGGGGCATACCTTATGAATGATAACGAACGCGACCGGAGCTGGTACGAGCCCGGAGGCGAGGCGGCTCCCGAGAGTCATATTTCTTCCGCGCCGGCGGATGCGGACCCCCCTTCTTCGCAACAACCTCCCCACCGCTCCGCCGGCTCCCCTCCCTCCTATTCCGAACCGTACTGGTCGGAAAAGGAGCGCAGCGAGCAGCCGCCAGCTGCCCAGAGCAAGCGCGGCAGGCACAGCGTGGCGAGAGCCGTCGGGGTGTGCGCGCTGATAATCGTTCTGATAATCGCCAGCGCCCTCATTTTTTCCGAGCGTTCCTCACCCGAGGAGGGCGGGAGCGCGGATGGAGGCTTCTCCGCGGCGCTGCCGGATGACATCGATCCCAACGACTACGAGAACTTCCGCGACTTCTTCGAAAACTACTACACCGAGACCACGGACGATGCCGGCTCCAACACTATCCCCACAGTTCAGGCCGGCGCGGGCGTAACAATAGCGCTTGAGAGCGACGGGGGCGAGGAGCTGAGTCTCTCCGAGATCTATGCTTTGTGCATTCCCTCCGTTGTCGGCATCACGGCCGATGTGAGCGAGAGCAGCTATAACTGGGGCACGGGCATAATCTTCGACGCGGACGGCTATATTGTCACCAACGCCCATGTGCTCGACGGCTCCGAGAGCGCGACGGTCACCCTCTGGGACGATTCGACCTATGAGGCAAAGCTCGTGGCGTATGACTCCATCAGCGACCTCGCGGTGCTCAAGATAGAGGCGACGGGCCTCACGGCGGCGCAGTTTGCCGAATCCTCCGATATCGCCGTGGGCGACGAGGTGGTGGCGATAGGCAACCCGCTCGGCGAGGAATTCCGCGGCACCATGACCAACGGCATCATCTCCGCCATCGACAGGAACGTTGAATACAACGGCCACTCGATGACCCTTATGCAGACCAACGCCGCCATAAACGAAGGCAACTCCGGTGGCCCGCTTATAAATATGCGCGGACAGATAATAGGCATCACCAATATGAAAATGATGTCCTACTACTCCAGCATTGAGGGCATAGGCTTTGCGATCCCCTCATCCACCATCAAATCCGTTGTGGATTCCCTCGTCTCCACGGGCTCCGTGGTCAGAGCCGCCATAGGCATTACGGTCGGCGCCATTCCGGAGAGTGCCTCCGAGTACTACGACCTGCCGGACGGGCTCTATATCACAAAGGTCTCCGCCGGGTCGGACGCCGAGGCAAAGGGCGTGCTCACGGGCGACGTGCTCACGGCGGTGAACGGGACCCCGGTCACCACTACGAGCGACGTGCGGGAGATCAAGGACGATCTCGGCGTGGGCGATACAATCACCCTCACGCTTTACCGCAGCGGGGAGTACTTCGACGTCACGGTGACGCTCGTGGACTCCAACACCATCAATTGATTCCTCTCACTCCTTTTCCATACTCTTTCCCCTCTCTTTTTTGACAGCGAACGAACGACCGGTCAGCCGACCGGTCGTTCGTTCCGTATATGCCCTCAAAGTATCAGATTCGTGAGCGCGCAGACGGCGAAGCCGAGAGCGGTGGGTATCAGAAAGCCCGCCGCCGTCCACCTCAGACTTCCGCTCTCCTTTTTGAGCGTGAGGAGCGTTGTGGAGCAGGGCCAGTGGAAAAGCGTGAAGAGCGCGGCGCAGATCGCGGTCTTTACCGTCCAGCCGTTTGCCGCGAGCAGCACGCGCAGCCCCACCACGTCCGGCACCTCGGCGAGACTGCCCTGCGACATATACGCCATCACCGCGATGGGCAGGACGATCTCGTTTGCGGGAAAGCCGAGAATAAAGGCCATGAGTATCACGCCGTCGAGCCCCATGAAGCGCCCGACGGGGTCGAGCGCGCCGGCGAGGGCGGACAGCAGCGTGCCGTCTCCGGCCGGAATGTTGGCGAGCAGCCAGATCAGCAGCCCCGCCGGAGCCGCGACGACTACGGCGCGGCCGAGGACGAACAGCGTCCTGTCGAGCACCGAGCGTACGACCACCTGACCGACGCGCGGCATACGGTAGGGCGGCAGCTCGAGCACAAAGGACGAGCTCTCGCCGCGCAGCACCGTGGCCGTGAGCAGCCGGGACACGGCGAGCGTCGCCAGCACGGACAGGGCTATGAGCGCAGTCAGCAGCAGCGCCTGCGCAAGCGTGCCGCCGACCGTCACAAAAAACATGGCGATCAGGGTGATGAGCGTGGGGAAGCGCCCGTTGCAGGGCACGAGCGTGTTCGTCAGTGCGGCTGTGAGCCTCTCGCGCGGCGAGGAGATTATCCGGCAGCCGGTGACCCCCGCCGCGTTGCAGCCGAAGCCCATGCACATGGTGAGAGCCTGCTTGCCGCAGGCGCCGCACCTCTTGAAGGCGTGGTCGAGATTGAAGGCGATGCGCGGCAGGAAGCCCGCGTCCTCGAGCAGCGTGAAGAGCGGAAAGAATATCGCCATCGGCGGCAGCATCACCGACGCCACCCACGCGAGCGTGCGGTACATGCCGCACACAAGCGCCTCGCCGAGCCACGCCGGCGCGCCCGCGCGGGCAAAAAAGCCGAGCATCGGCTCCTGTAGCCCCATGAGAAGGTCCGAGAGCACCCGCGAGGGGTAGTTCGCCCCGCTGATCGTTATCCACATCACGAGCGCGAGCATGGCGAGCATGACCGGATAGGCGAAAAAGCGGGAGGTCACGACTCTGTCAAAGCGCGCAGCGCGCCTCTCGGCGCTCTCGCTCACCGAGGTGCGCGCGATGGTCTCGGCCATGCGGACGTACTCCTCGGGGGCGCGCAGAGCGCCGCGTATCTCCCGCGGAGCGCCCGAAAGGAGAGCGTCAAGAGCTTCGCCAAAGGCGGCGAGGCTCTTTTTTCTGCGCGCCGACACCGCCGCGACGGGCACGCCCAGAGTCTCCGAGAGCTTCGCCGTGTCCACCGCGACGCCCAGACGCTCCGCCTCGTCCATGAGATTCACGCACAGTCCCACGCGGGGACAGATGTCGAGTATCTGCATTGCGAGTATCAGCCCGCGCTCGAGACAGGTCGCGTCGCAGACGACGACAACGGCGTCGGCGCGTCCCGAAAAGAGAAACGCGCGCGCGGCCTCCTCCTCGGCGGAGTCGGCGCAGAGCGAATACGCCCCGGGCAGGTCGGCCAGTATGTATTCGCGCTCACCTCGCGCGAAGCGCCCCTCGGCGCAGGAGACGGTCTTGCCGGCCCAGTTGCCGGTGTGCTGCTTCAGACCCGTCAGCGCGTTGAACACGCTGCTCTTGCCTACGTTCGGGTTGCCCGCGAGGGCGATCAGAGGCGCGCTCAAGGCTCCACCGCCACGCGCTCCGCGTCCTCGTCGCGCAGCGCCATCACGGCTCCGCGGATAAGATAGGCCGTCGGCTCCCCGCAGGGCGCGCGCAGCAGACACCTGACCTCCGTGCCGGGCACGAGCCCAATGTCCGCGAGCCGCCGCGAATCGCCCGCGCCGGATATTTCAAGCACCCGCGCGCTCTCGCCGATCCCCAGAGCGCGCAGAGTAGAAGCATTATACATAGCAATACACCTCGATGCCATTCTATGGCGGCGTGTGCCCGGGTGTGAGAGCGTCGAAAGGCGGAAAACGGCAGACTTATTCAGCGAATATTCATTATCTTTCGAATATATTCATTATATTCAAAAGAAAATTCGAATATTTCGCATAAAATTGCAAAAAAGCTATTGACAGGGACGGGCGGGGGGTGTTATTATAGCCAGCGTCGGCGGAAGCCGGCACGAAAAGATCAGAAATGGAAAGAGGATAATAAAATGAAAAAGCTGATAAGTCTTATTCTTGCGCTTGTCATGGTTTTTGCGCTGTGCGCCTGCGGCAACACCGCAACAACGCCTGCGGCCAGCACCGAGCCCACCGCCGAAGCGACCGGCGAGGCTGTTGATTATTCCGCGATGACCATCGAGGAGCTCAAGCCCCTGCTCCAGACAGTGGCCCAGGGCAAGCTGACCGTGGCGACCTCCCCGGACTTCGCTCCCTATGAGTTCTACGCCATCGACGCGAACGGCGATCCCGTGCTCTCCGGCTTCGACATGGCGCTCGCGCAGTACATAGCTGATTATCTCGGCCTGGAGCTCGAGGTCGTCCCGATGGATTTCGACGGCATCCTGCTTGAGATGACCGCCGGCACGGTGGATCTGGGCATGGCCGGCTTCTCCCCGAAGCCTGAGCGCGCCGAGGCCATGGACTTCTCCGACTTCTACTATGTGGGCGGGCAGTCCTTTGTCACCGGCGAAGCCATGAAGGGCGTTATCACCGATCTTGAGTCCGCCAACGTCGCCGGCTATTCCATCGGCGCGCAGAACGGCTCCATCCAGCTCGACCTCGCCAATGAGAACACTCCCGACGCTGACATTATCGCTCTTGCTAAGGTCACCGACATTGTCGCCGAGCTCGTCGCCGGCACGCTGGACGGCGCCTTTATCGAGACCGCCGTGGCCGAGTGCTACGCCAAGAACTACCCCGAGCTGAACGTCGTCTGCGAGGTTCCGTATGACGAAGAGGGTTCGGTCGTCGGCGTGACAAAGGGCAACGAGGCGCTCGTGGCCGCCGTGAACCTCGCCATTGCCGCCGCCCTTGAGGACGGAAGCATGGATCAGTTCGTGGCCGACGCCAACGAGATCGCCACCGGCGAGAAGTATGAGGGTCTGCTTGACGCGGATGGCAATGTCGCCGCGTAAAGAGCTGAAATAAGCGAAAAAACAGGCTTCGCGCGAACTCCTCCCCGCATAAGGGAGGAGTTCGCGCGCAGCCGGTATCCCGAAAGGAGACGGCCGCATGCTGTCAGTTGCAAAATTTGAGATCACATTCAGGTATATGAAGCTGTTCTGGCAGGGCGTCGCCTGCACGGTGTCGCTCTCCGCGCTGACGGTCGTGTTCGGCTTTGTGCTCGCGCTGATCCTCGCGCTGATGCGTCTCGGGCGCGTGAGAGTGTTCAGGGTGATCGCGTCGATATACGTTGAGTTCTTCCGCGCCACGCCTATGCTCGTGCAGCTGTTCATAATCTATTATGTGCTGTTCGCGGGCGTCAAGGTGCTGCCGGGCGTCAAGCTCTTCGGCTTCATCCGCTTCGAAAGATTCTTCCCCGGCGTGGTGGCCCTGTCTCTCAACTCCGGCGCCTACCTCTCCGAGATAATCCGCGCCGGCATCCAGAGCATCGACGGCGGCCAGACCGAGGCCGCGCGCTCGCTGGGACTCACGCAGGGGCAGACGATGAAGCTCATCGTGCTCCCGCAGGCCATCAAGAACATCCTGCCGGCCATTGCCAACGAGTTCGTCACCATTATCAAGGAGTCCTCCATCTGCTATATAATCGGCGTTCAGGACATAATGTCCGCCGTCAACGCGGTGAAGGGCGCGACGTCCGTGATAGCGGAGCCGCTGATCGTGGCCACGGCGCTGTATTTCTGTCTGACCTTCCCGACCAGCAAGGTCATCGCCTACTTTGAAAAGAAAATG
>CAYNMN010000016.1:4896-21095 GCA_964398305.1 uncultured Oscillospiraceae bacterium | reverse complement strand
CGGCAAGGGGATAACCGCCGCCTCGCTCGGCAGACTGCTAAAGGCGCGGGGGCTGAAGGTCGCGGCGCAGAAGCTCGACCCCTATATCAACGTCGATCCCGGCACCATGAGCCCCTATCAGCACGGCGAGGTCTATGTCACGCGTGACGGCGCCGAGACCGACCTCGACCTCGGCCACTATGAGCGGTTCATCGACGAGGATCTCAACCGTTTCTCAAATCTCACCACCGGCAAGGTGTACTCCAACGTCATCGAGAAGGAGCGCCGGGGAGAGTATCTCGGCAGCACGGTGCAGACCATCCCGCACATCACCGACGAGATAAAGAGCTTCATCTACGCCGTCGGCAAAAAGACCGACGCGGACATCGTAATAACAGAGATCGGCGGCACGGTCGGCGACATGGAGAGCCAGCCCTTCCTTGAGGCCATTCGGGAGATAGGCCGGGAGCAGGAAGCGGGAAATTCGCTCTATATCCACGTCACGCTCGTGCCGTATCTGCGCGCATCGGGCGAGCATAAATCCAAGCCCACGCAGCACTCCGTCAAGGAGCTGCAGAGCCTTGGCATCTCGCCGAACATCGTCGTGCTGCGCTGCGACGAGCCGATAACCGACGAGAGCATCTTCCGCAAGATCGCGGGCTTCTGCAATGTAAAGCCCGACTGCGTAATAGAGAATGTGACGATCTCCTGCCTGTACGAGGCGCCGCTGATGCTTGAGGAGAAGCACTTCTCCGACGTCGTCTGCCGTGAGCTCGGCATTGACGCGCCGGAGCCCGATATGCGCGAGTGGTGCGATATGGTGCGGCGCATGAAGAATCCGAGCGGCAGCGTGAAAGTAGCGCTCGTCGGCAAATACATACAGCTCCATGACGCCTATCTGTCCGTGGCGGAGGCGCTGCGGCACGCGGGCTACGCTCTCGGCACGCGGGTGGAGATAGACTGGATCGACTCTGAAACGCTCACACCGGAGAGCATCGGGAGCGTTCTCGGCGTTTCGGACGCCGTTATTGTTCCCGGCGGCTTCGGCGGCAGGGGCATAGAGGGCATGATCCTCGCCGCCCGGTATGCGCGGGAAAACGGCGTGCCGTATCTCGGGCTGTGTCTCGGGATGCAGGTGGCCGTAATAGAATTTGCGCGCGGCGTCGCCGGCTGGCCGGACGCCGACAGCGGCGAGTTCGCGCCGTTGTCCACGCATAAGGTGATAGACTTCATGCCCGGACAGTCCGACGATCTCGACAAGGGCGGCACGCTGCGTCTGGGCGAGTGCCCCTGCCGCATAGCCTCCGGCACGCTCCTTGAGCGCTGCTACGGCGTGCCGGAGGTAGGCGAGCGCCACCGCCACCGCTATGAGGTAAACAATGATTTCCGCGAGGAGCTGATTAAGGACGGTCTCGTCGTCTCCGGCACGTCGCCGGACGGCAGACTTGTCGAGGCCGTGGAGCTGCATGACCACCCGTTCTTCATCGGCGTGCAGTTCCATCCGGAGTTCAGGAGCCGCCCGAACCGCCCGCATCCGCTGTTTCTCGGCTTTGTCGGCGCGGCAATGAAGAAGGGGGAATAAGCAATGTGCGGAATAGTAGGCTTCACGGGGACGCGGCAGGCCGCGCCCATCCTGCTCGACGGGCTTAAAAAGCTCGAATACCGCGGCTATGACTCCGCCGGCGTCGCCGTGCAGAGCGAGGGCGGCATACATCTGGAAAAGACCAGCGGGCTTGTGGAAAAGCTTGTTGAGATGACCGACGGCGGCGCGGGCATTGCGGGAGACTGCGGAATCGCGCACACCCGCTGGGCTACCCACGGCGCGCCGACGGACACGAACGCCCACCCCCATATGTCTAACGACGGCCGCTTCGCCATAGTCCACAACGGCATTATAGAAAACTTCGCCGCTCTGCGCGAGGAGCTTAAGGGGAAGGGCTACCGGTTCCTCTCCGAGACCGATACCGAGGTAATAGCGCACCTTCTCGATATGTACTACACCGGCGATCTGAAGGCCGCCGTGATGAAGACCGCCTCGCGGCTCGAGGGCTCCTATGCGCTCGGAGTGCTCTGTGCCGACGAGCCGGGCAGGCTTTTCGCGCTCAAGGAGGCAAGCCCGCTGATCCTCGGCGTGGGCGTGGGGGAGAACCTTTTCGCCTCTGACGTGACTGCGCTCGTGCAGCATACGAAGAACGTCATTTATATGGAGGACGGCGAGTTCGCCGAGCTCACGCCCGAGAAGATAACCGTTTTCGACCGCGCCGGCCGCGAGACGCCCAAGAGCATCTCCCGCGTGGTGTGGGACATCGAGGCCGCCGAGAAGGGCGGCTATGAGCATTTTATGCTCAAGGAGATAATGGAGGAGCCCCGCGCCGTCAAGGCCACCGTCGAGCCGCGCATACGCGACGGGCGGGTGGTGCTCGACGATTTTGACATGAGCGCGGAGGAGCTGCGCGGCATAGAGCGCATAATCATCACCGCCTGCGGCTCGGCGTATTACGCCGGCTGCGTAGGGCGCTATGTGATCGAGTCGCTCTGCCGTGTGCCGGTGGAGACCGAGCTTGCCAGCGAGCTGCGGTATCGCGATCCGATCTGCGGAAAAAACACGCTCCTGATCGTCCTCTCCCAGTCCGGCGAGACCGCTGATACCATCGCCGCTCTGCGCGAGTGCAAAAAGCGCGGCGTTCGCTCTCTCGCCATCGTCAACGTCGTCGGCAGCACCGTCGCCAAGACTGCCGACAGCGTGCTCTATACCCACGCGGGGCCGGAGATCGCCGTTGCCACGACAAAGGGCTATACGACTCAGCTCGCGGCGCTCGATCTTTTTGCGGTCTGGGCAGCGGAAAAGCTGGGCAAAATCGACAATGTGCGCTATAATGAGCTCGTGGCCTCACTCAAGACCATGCCGGCGCTTATCCAGCGCTCGATAGATCTCAATACGCACATACCCTATCTGGCCGACAGATACCACGACAACGCCTCGCTTTTCTTCATCGGCCGGAATATCGACAGCGCCGTCGCGCTCGAGGGCTCGCTCAAGCTCAAGGAGATAAGCTACATACACTCCGAAGCCTATCCCGCCGGCGAGCTCAAGCACGGCACCATCGCCCTCATAGACGACCGCCGCCTCGTTGTGGCGCTCGCGTGCTGGGAGCCGCTGTTTGATAAGGTGATGAGCAACGTCGAGGAGGTCAAGGCGCGCGGAGCCAAGGTCCTAGCCGTCGCGCGGGAGGGCTGCCGCAAGGTCTTTGCCGAGGCGGACGACGTTATCTATGTCCCGCAGGGAGAGCCGCTTTTCATACCGATGGCCGAGATCGTGCCGCTGCAGCTTTTCGCCTACCATGTCGCGAGGACAAACGGCTGCGATATCGACAAGCCGCGCAACCTTGCGAAATCTGTTACTGTGGAGTGATACAAATTGCATCAGAGCAGCAACGTATATGAAAATCCCCTGTGCTCGCGCTATGCTTCCGCGCGGATGCAGGAAATATTCTCGCCGGACAGCAAGTTCATGGCCTGGCACCGTCTGTGGCTCTCTCTTGCCGAAAACGAGATGGCGCTCGGCGTGCCGATAACGCCCGAGCAGGTCGCGGAGCTTCGCGAGAATCTCGGCGTAATCAATTATGACTCGGCCGCTGCCTATGAAAAGGAGCTGCGGCATGATGTCATGGCGCATATCAAATCCTGGGGCGACGTCTGCCCCAAGGCGCGCGCGATCATCCATCTCGGCGCCACGAGCTGCTATGTGGACGATAACGCCGACCTCATGGCGATGCGCGACGGTCTGCGCCAGATCCGCGCGCTGCTCGTCAACGCCATAGCCGCGCTCGCGCGCTTCGCCGGGGATAACGCCGATACGCCGGTGCTCGCCTATACGCATTTTCAGGCCGCCCAGCCCACGACGCTCGGCAAACGCGCCTGCATGTGGATACAGGATCTCGCGATGGATCTCGAGCGGCTCGACTATGAGCTCGAGCATCTGAGCTTCTATGGCTGCAAGGGCGCCACGGGTACCTGCGCGAGCTTTCTGGAGCTTTTCGGCGGCGATGAGACCAAGGTGCTCGAGCTTGAGCGCCGCATAGCGGCCGATATGGGCTTCGATAAGGTGCTGCCGATAACCGGCCAGACCTATACCCGCAAGGTGGACAGCTTCATTCTCGGCGTGCTCGCGGGCATAGCGCAGTCCGCCTCCAAGCTCGCGACCGATCTGCGTCTGATGGCGCATGAAAAGGAATTCGACGAGCCCTTCACGGATAAACAGGTCGGCTCCTCCGCAATGGCCTATAAGCGCAACCCCATGCGCTGCGAGCGCGTCTGCTCGCTCGCGCGCTATGTCATCAACGATGCGCTCAACGCCGACTATACCGCCGCCACCCAGTGGCTCGAGCGCACGCTCGACGACTCCGCGAACCGGCGAATATCCATACCCGAGGCGTTTCTCGCGACAGACGGCATACTATCGCTTATAATAAACGTTGTTTCCGGCTGTCGGGTCTACCCGGGCATGATGCGCCGCCATCTCGACGCCGAGCTGCCGTTCATTGCGACCGAGAATATACTCATGCGCGCCGTGGAGAAGGGCGGGGACAGGCAGGAGCTGCACGAGATCATAAGAGAGTATGCCGTCGATACGGCGCGGCGAATGAAGAGCGAGGGCGCCGCAAACGACCTCGCGGAAAAGCTGCTTGCGGATAAGCGCTTCGGACTGACGGAGTCGGAGCTTGCCGAGATACTCGACGTGCGCCGCTTTGTGGGACGCGCTCCCACACAGACGCGCGAATATCTTGAACACATCATAGCGCCGCTGCTCGCGGCCAATGCGGATGTAATCGGAAATGACGAGAGAGGCGAGATAAAATGCTGACAGCGGTTGTTGGAATAAACTGGGGAGACGAGGGCAAGGGCCGCATGGTCGATCTCCTCGCGGCGGACTGCGACGTCGTATCGCGCTATCAGGGCGGCAATAACGCCGGTCATACGGTCGTGAACGAGCGGGGCAGGTTCATACTCAATCTTCTGCCCTCGGGCATTTTCCGGGACGAGTGCGTTAACGTCATGGGCCCGGGCATGGTGATCGACGTGGAGCATCTCAAAAACGAGGTGGCGTCGCTCGCCGAAAAGGGAGTGGACGTTAAGCCGCGCCATCTTGTCATCAGCGACCGCGCAACTATCTGTATGCCCTACCACCGCATGCTCGACGGACTTGAGGAGGACAGGCTTGCGGATCACAAGTTCGGCTCCACAAGACGCGGCATCGCGCCGGTATATGCCGACAAGTATATGAAAAAGGCTCTCAGAATGGGCGACCTGCTTCACCCCGAGACTCTGTGCGAGCAGGTAGGGGAGATAGTAGAGTGGAAAAACATTACTCTGCGCGGCTATGACAGCGTCGTTTCCGCAGATGATATGTACGACTGGCTGATGACCAACGGCGCGCCCTTTGCCGAGTATATCCGCGACACGACCGCGCTCCTCTCCGCGGCGGCTCTGACGGGGAAGAATATAATGTTCGAGGCCCAGCTCGGCGCACTGCGCGACATCGACTTCGGCATATATCCTTACACATCCTCGTCCAACACCCTCGCCGCGTTCGCGCCCATAGGCGCGGGAGTGCCGGGGCTGAAGCTCGACAGGATCGTGGGCATAATGAAAGCCTATTCCTCCTGCGTGGGCGAGGGGCCCTTCGTCTGCGAGTTTGACGGCGCCGAGGCCGATGCGCTCAGGGAGGCCGGCGGCGAGTACGGCGCGGCCACCGGCAGACCGCGCAGGGTCGGCGGCTTCGACGTAGTAGCCTCGCGCTACGGCGTCGCGATGCAGGGAGCCACCGAGCTTGCGCTTACGAAGCTCGACGTGCTCTCCGGGCTTGAGCGCATCCCCGTCTGCACGGCCTACGATACCGCCGCGGGACGAACGACCGATTTCCCGTCCGCACGCGCGCAGATGTCGGCAAAGCCGGTCTATGAGTATCTTGAGGGCTTTTCCGGCGATATCTCCGACTGCCGCAGGCTCTCCGACCTGCCCCGCGCCGCCCGCGAATACGTCCGCTGGATAGAGGACGCCGTCGGCTGCCGGATCCGCTATGTCTCCGTCGGCGCCGACAGAGAACAATATCTTGAGTTGGAGTGAGTCTATGCGGCTCTTTTTAGCGCTTGTATTATGTAAACTTATCCGCGCCGCTCTCCGCGTATTGGGGAGGGGCGGTACGGCTTTGCCCGGAAAAGTCGCTCTGCGGATCTGTCCTGACCTGCTCGACCGACTGTCGAAGGACGTTAAGGTGATTATGTTAACCGGAACGAACGGCAAGACGACAACCTCCCGCATGGTCGAGCAGATGCTCAGCGACGCCGGGATAGTCTGCTTTGCCAACCGCTCCGGCTCCAATCTTGAGCGGGGGATCGCCGCGGATTTCGCAGAGAACGCGAGACTCTCCGGCACGCCGAGGAAGAAATACGCCGTCATAGAGTGCGACGAAGCCGCGTTCCGCACGGTCTGCGGCCGGGTGAAGCCCGCCGTCGCGGTGGTGACGAACCTGTTCCGCGACCAGCTCGACCGCTACGGAGAGATCACAAATACCCTCGCCAATATCCGCGAGGGGCTTGAAAAGTCGCCGGAGACCGTCATGTGTCTCAACGCCGACTGCTCGCTGACGGCGTCGCTGGCGCTCGATCTGCCGAACGAGGCGCGGTTTTTCGGCATGGACGCCGAGCTCGGCGGCAAGCCGGACGTGAGCGACGCGCCGCGCTGCATACGCTGCGGCGAGAGCTATGAGTATTCCTACCACACCTTCGCGCATCTCGGCGGCTTTCGCTGCCCGAGGTGCGGCTACACGCGCCGCGAGCCTGATGTGGCCGTGGAGAGCATCACCGAGAGCGGACAGCGCTCGGTGAGCTGCATTTTGCGCGTGGACGGCATCGACCGCACGGCGGTCGTTGCCCTGCCGGGGACCTATAACCTCTATAACGCCGCCGCCGCTGTAACGGCCGCGATGCTGCTGGGCGTGGAGTGCGACGGCGCGATCGCCTCGCTCGCCGGAGTGAGCAGCGGCTTCGGGCGCATGGAGACCTTTGAGCTCGGCAGCGTGCCCATCACGATGATCCTCGTCAAAAACCCTGCCGGGTGCGACAGGGCGCTCGACTATCTCGCCTCGCTCGGCGGCGGGACTCTTGCGGTGCTCTGTCTGAACGACAATATAGCCGACGGAACAGATATTAGCTGGATTTGGGACACGGGCTTTGAGCGCCTTTTCGACGGCGGCGACCCGCCGCGCTTCATAGTTTCCGGCACGCGCACGGAGGATATGCGCCTGCGCTTAAAATATGCCGGAGCGGACGAAAACGCCGTGCGTCTCCTGCGCTCCACGGAGCAGGTGGTGGAGGCCATGGCGCAAAGTGAGCTGCCGGTCTGCGTCCTGCCGACCTATACCGCGATGCTGCCGCTGCGCGCGGAGCTCTCGCGGCTGACGGGCAGAAAGGAGTTCTGGGAATGAGCATGGAGCTTAACATCTGCCATCTTTACCCCGACGTCCTCAATCTCTATGGCGACAGGGGCAATGTGCTGTGCATGCAAAAGCGTCTTGCGTGGCGCGGCGTCGAATGCGCCGTGACCGGTCTCCCGATAGGGGAGAGCGCGGATCTCACGAAATTCGATATTTTCTTCATCGGCGGGGGTCAGGATTTCGAGCAGGAGCTCCTGCTCGGCGATCTGCGCTCGGGCAAGGCCGGGGAGATAAAAAAAGCCGTGGAGGACGGCAAGAGCTTTCTGTGCGTCTGCGGCGGCTATCAGCTCATGGGACAGTATTATGAAACGCATGAGGGCGTGCGCTGCGACTTTATCGGCGCGCTCGACCTCTGCACCGTCGGAGCGCAGGAGCGCATGATCGGCAGCTTTGCCTTCGATACCGCATACGGTGCGGTCGTGGGCTTTGAAAACCACTCCGGCAAGACCCGCCTCGGGAACGGCGTCGAGCCGCTCGGCAGGGTGCTTAAGGGCTTTGGAAACAACGGCGAGGACGGGTACGAGGGCGCGGTGTATAAAAACGTCGTCTGCACTTACAGCCACGGGCCGGTGCTCCCGAAGAACCCCGCGCTCTGCGACGGGATACTCAAGGCCGCGCTTGAGCGCAAGTACGGCTCGGCGGAGTTTCCGCCGCTCGCGGATATGTCCGAGAACGCCGCGCACGAGGCCGCTCTCAGAGCCGTTGCGCCCGATCGCTGAACTGAAAATATGATATGTAGCGCGGCGGGAAACCGCCGCGCTCTGCGTATTGCGCAGGTTACTTCATTCCGTTCTCGTAGGCTTCGATCATCTTTTTGACCATCTGGCCGCCGATGCTGCCGGCCTGACGGCTGGTGAGCTCGCCGTTGTAGCCCTGCTTAAGGTTGACGCCGACCTCGCCGGCCGCCTCCATCTTGAAGCGGTTCATGGCCTCGCGGGCGTTGGGGTTGACAAGATTGTTTCTGGAAGTCATTTTGTTACACTCCTTTTTCTTTCTTTGGGTCTTGCCCGATACTATTTTTGCACGCGAGCGGTTTAATATACGGCGTCGGCCGCTTGTAAAATTTGCTGATGCAATGCTTCCGGCTCGAAGGGTTCTTTTTGTTACCGATTACGGAAAAAATAAAAAAATCTAAAAAAATCTTCAGATGTAACCGCGGTGTAAACTCGGCGTGCTTTAATGGGCACATAAGGACGGCGTCCCCCCCCCCATTAGGGCGGATCGAGTCACGGCAAAATCTGATGACAAAAGAGGAATTAATTATGAAAAACATTAAGAGAATGATAACCCTCGTCCTCGCCCTCGTATTGTGCTTTTCTCTGCTGGGCGTAACAGCTCTGGCAGATAGGGGCGGCAACGGTGGACGGTCGGGCGGTTCAAATGTTGTTACCAACAGTTTCACCAATACGAACGCAAGCGCCGGTACTGAAATATGGTACAGCAAGAATGGCAGCGCGTTGGTAAAGCTTGACATCGGAAGCACCACGCCAGCTTGGAATTCAAGCGATCTCAGCGGCATAATGTTTTTTGTCAAGGTGATCCTGGGATATAGTCAGGACTCTTTGATGCTTACGTTTGACTCAAATAATCAGGCCGGAAATCAGTTTTCCATTAATTCGGTTGATAAAACCGTGGGCGGCGTGAACTTTTCCGGCATAATAAACGATGCAATCAATAGGGGCTTCACTATTGCGTTCTATTATTCTCTCTTCGGAGATCAGTATGTGAATCGCACGTTCCATGCTACGGCTACCGCCGACGTCACCGTTCAGACCTATTCCGTTACCTATAATTTTGTAGATGAATCGGGAACGGCGCTGCGCGATGCGGTCAAGACCGACGACTATCAGTATGGCATTTCCTATGGCATGCCGGCTTCAATAAGCAATTATAGCCAGAATGGTTTTATTTCCGGGTATAAGTACAAAGCGCTCAAAGAGGGCAGCGATCCAATCAGCGGCACAATAAACAGCAAAGACGTTGTTGTTACTCTTGTATATGAAGCAGTCTACACCGTCACCTATGACGTCAACGGCGGCACTGCCGGAACGGGCCCGGCTGCCGATACGAATGTGCCAAACGGCGCGCATACGCTTAATACAACTACAACACCCACCAAGGCTTCTGATGGAAGCTATAATTACTCCTTTGTCGGCTGGGGCACCACATCCGCCTCTACTGCGAAGGTTACCAGCGTGACGGTCAACGGGTCTGATGTTACCGTCTACGCTATCTGGAAGTCGACTGCGATTGAGACCCCCGAGCCTCCCGCGCCGACCACCTACACCGTCACCTATGACGTCAACGGCGGCACAGGCACCATGACCGACGCCAACAGTCCCTATTTGAGCGGCTCGACTGTAACGGTTCTCGCAAATGGGTTTACCGCGCCCAGCGGAATGCAGTTCGCTGGCTGGAACACCACCGCTAACGGTGACGGAACCGATTACGCTGCCAAAGATACGTTCACAATAACAGCCAATGTAACACTCTATGCCAAGTGGAGTGAAACCCCCGAGCCTCCCGCGCCGACCCCCTCGATCCCGGAGCCGACCTACTACACCCTCACCGTTGACTGGGTGGATGAGAACGGCGTAAAGCTCGCGGATACCGCCACTAAGACCTACGTCTACGGCGCGGCTTATGCGGCCGAGCAAAAGACCTTTGATGGCTACACCTTCTCCGCTCTCGCGGACGGCAGCGCCGACGCCACCGGAAAGATGACCGCCAACAGGCACGTTACCTTTGTTTACGCCAAGGACATCACCGAGGATCCCGTCCCCGGCGGAGACAACACCGGCATCGACGACGGGCAGAAGCCCAACGACGGCGCGGATAAGTCTCCCGCCACCGGCGACGCCGGCAGCACTGCGATGATCGTGCTCACGCTCGTCGCCTGCCTGTCCGCCTGCGGGCTGGTCGTGATGGCGAGTCGCAGAAAGAACTCCGGCACCAGATAAACCGCTTTAACAAAGCTTTACCGCCGATCCTGCCCAAATAACGGCAGGATCGGCGGTATTCTATAAAAGCCTTATTGGATCGCGGCGCAAAAAACACCCCGAGGGTGCTGAAATATCAACACCTTCGGGGCGGCTATTTCTGGCAGCGGGTGAAGGATTCGAACCCTCACAAACGGAGTCAGAGTCCGGTGTGCTACCATTACACAAACCCGCTATGCGCGAAAAGTATATTAACCGATATGCCGGTATTTGTCAAGAGCAAACTGATAAGAATCGGGTAGGCGTATTTAAATCGATATCTCGATTATCTCAAGCCCCTGGCGCATGGCATAGAGCATTGTGCTCATGGTTCCGCCGCTCTTGCCGTCATAGGCCGCAATGAGCACCGAGGAGCGGTCCGTCATATAATGATTGCGCCGGGACATACACTCGGGCGTGTAGCATTTTGAGACCACTGTGCGATAGTCGCACTCGGCGACGATGCGCTCCCACCTTGCGCGCTGAGTGGCGGGCCAGCTCTCTGCCTGACCGGAGTGGGGGATGGCGGCCTCGAGCGTGATCTCGTCATGCTCCTCGCGCAGGGCGAGCACGGCCTCGGCAAAGTAGGTGTCGCAGCCGTTGGCCATCCCGCAGATATAGCTGCGAATGCCGGAGACATATACGGCCTCCGCGGCGTCGGCGATCCTTGCTTTCAGCGCGACGCAGCGCGCGTCGGTCTCGTCAAAGCCCCAAGGCAGCTTTGCCGCGCGGTGCCCTGTGAAGCAGCAGGTAACGTCCTTATCAGCCATAGATACACCCCCTTTATGCTATTTTATGCGAGAGCGCGGATAATGTCAATTACGCGGTTGCAATTTACTCACGTCGTGCTATAATAGTATTTAACAACCGAATACGATGTCTTCAGGGCAGGGTGAAATTCCCGATCGGCGGTAAAGTCCGCGAGCGCGAAAGCGCAGGAACCGGTGTAACTCCGGTACCGACAGTATAGTCTGGATGGAAGAAGATGCGTATATTTTGCATTGCATTCTCCCTGTGCAATAATTACGCCCGAAAGACATTCTTCTTTCGGGCGTTAATATTTTTCGGAGGCAGATCCCATGGAAAACGCAAAGCAGACCAGTCAAGCCGGCACGAAACGGGTGGACACCAAAAAGCTCGCCACTCTCGCAATGCTCACCTGCATATCCTTTATCGTTCTTTATCTTTCAAAGCTAATACCGATTAACGTGGCGGGTTTTCTGACATTCGACCTTAAGGACGTTGTCATCGTTATTTCCGGCTTTATCTACGGCCCCATCGCCGCGGCCGGCATCGCCGTCGTCGTTTCAGTAATCGAGATGGTAACCATCAGCACCACCGGCCCCGTGGGTATGCTCATGAACGTGCTGTCCACCTGCGCCTTCGCGTGCACGGCGTCCGTAGTCTACAAGCGCGTCCATACCCAGCGCGGCGCGATAGAGGGACTGATTGTCGGCGCCCTTGGCATGACCGTGATCATGATACTCTGGAATTACCTTATCACTCCGCTTTATATGGGCGTGCCGAGAGACGTCGTAGTTTCCATGCTCATTCCGGTTTTCCTGCCCTTCAACCTGATCAAGGCCGGAATAAACGCGGCTCTTGCGATGCTAATCTATAAGCCCACGGTCACGGCGCTGCGCCGTGCCAAGCTGCTGCCGGAGTCCGCCGGAGGCCATGCCCCGCAGAGAAGGGCGGGCATCATGCTCATCGTGCTGGTGCTCCTCGCGACTCTGGTGCTTCTCGCGCTGGTGCTCGCCGGGGTGATATGACCCTCCTGAGTCTTGCCGAGGAGAGCGCGAAGTTCAGACACTCGTCAAAGTATATGATGAATATATAGGCGCCCAGCGCCCAGCGGGGCAGGAGCGTCCATACCAGCAGCACGCCGAGAGCCGAATCGAGCACGTTGATCCCCATGCTCCAAACCTGCTGGCCGAGCCCCTTCAGACAGCCGTCCACTATCATATCCGTGTACATTACCGGTACGAGCGGGGCGAGAAGGCGTATATACCGTCCGGCCTCGGAGGAGCTGTATATCGCAATGCCGAGCTTGTCTGCGAGCGCGAACATCAACGCCCCGGCGAGCGAGGAGAAAACAAGCGTTTTACCGACGAGCGACGAGACGGCGCGGGACACACCCGCGTCGTCTTTTCGCATCTGCGCCTCCGTGAGCTCCGGGACTATGAGCTCCGCGAGGGAGAGCAGCAGACTGGACGGGAAGGCGATTATCGGCATCACCATGCCCGTGATGACGCCGTAGCCGGAGAGCGCTCTGTCGGATGTGAAGCCGGCTTTCTTCAGTCCGCGCGGGATAAGGAGCTGCTCAAGCGTTGAGAGCGCGCTGCGGGCATAGGCGGAGAAGGCGAGCGGCAGCGCCGTGAACAGCACTCTTGAGGTCATGCGCGGCGAGGACTCGCCCGCTGCGGTGTGAGCGCGCCTGTCGCTTTTGTAAAACGCGAGCATCATCAAAAAGGACAGGGCGTCGGCGCAGGTCACGCCGCGCGTGACGGCGCAGCAGGCGGCCTCTATGTCCCCGGCGGCGGAGCGCGAGAGGAAAGCGGCGACGAGCGTTATCGAGGCGAGCTGCTCGATGAGGTGCACGAGCGACGGCTTCCAAACCCGCCCGCAGGCCGTAAAGTATCCCGAGAAAACCGAACACAGGGAGATGAACGGCAGGCCGACGGAGAGGGTGCGCAGAGACCGGACGGTGCGCGCGTCGCCTATCCAGAGAAAGCCTATCGGCTCGGCAGTGAGCCACAGAACAACAAATGCCGCGAGCCCAAAGAACAGGCTGTATGCAATGCAGCGCCGCATGGCGGCGTCAACTCCGCCCTCGCGGCCGAGACCTATCTCCTCGGCGACAAGTCGGGTAGAGGCGAAGCGTATACCGCTGATGGCGAAGGTAGCGCACAGAAGCTCCACGCTCATCACGAGCTGATACAGCCCGATGCCGGCGGCGCCGATGCGCCCGGCGAGCCAGACCTGAAAGGCCATGCCGATGCAGCGCATCAGAAGCGATGCGCAGGTGAGCAGAACAGTATTTATCACAAAGCTGCGCTTCACGTCCCCGTCCCCCGTTCAGACAAGTATATGCCGAGGGGGAGGGGGATAGCCCCCGGCGGTTGAAATCCGCATGGATTCGGAGTATAATATACCAAGCTGCGGAGGGTTGACAATGAGCGAAACGTGTGAAAAAAACAAGACGCTTCTCTGCCGCGCAGACGAGATGGAGCCTGCCGCGACCTTTGAGTGCGGGCAGTGCTTCCGCTGGAACGCGGACGGGAGCGGAGCTTATACCGGCGTCGCCTCGGGGCGCGCCGCATCGGTGCGGTGCAGCGGCGGGAACATATATATCGACGCGCCGGAGGAGGATATGCCGTTCTGGCGCTCTTACTTCGATCTCAGTACCGACTACGCCGCGGCGAGACGGAGCGTGGAGGTCTGCGACTATCTGCGCGAGTGCGCCGAGTACGGCGCGGGCATACGCATACTGCGGCAGGAGCCATGGGAGGCGCTGTGCTCGTTTATAATCAGCCAGTGCAACAACATCCCCCGCATCAAGGGCATAGTTGAGAAGCTCTGCTCCCTGCACGGCGATGAAATAGAATACGACGGGCGCGTGATGTATGCCTTCCCTCCGGCGGAGAGGCTGGCGGAGCTTTGCGAGGAGGACCTCGCGCCGCTCAGAGCGGGTTACAGGGCGCAATACATACTTATCGCCGCGCGCGCCGTTGCCGACGGCTCTCTCGATCTTTCGGCGCTCGCGGCCATGCCGGGGGACGAGCTTAAGCGCGCGCTGCTCCGCCTGCGCGGGGTGGGGGAGAAGGTCGCCAACTGCGCGGTGCTCTTCGGCTTCCACCGCATGGACGCCTTCCCGATAGACACCTGGATGAAAAAAGCGATTAAGGCGCATTTTCCGCCGGACTTTGACCCCGGCGCCCTCGGTGAATACGCGGGGCTCGCGCAGCAGTATATTTTCTTCCACGCGCGGGAAGAGGAATAGATTGACTTATCAAGCAAGAGTGTATAAAATAGAATGAATATCAAGATATGGTGGTGCTTGTCATATGAATTTTGAAAACAGCTATTCCGAAAGACTGATATGCGAGGGGCTCACGTTTGACGACGTGCTGCTCGTACCGGCGGAGAGCGATGTTCTTCCTCCGGACGTCGTTCTTTCCACAAAGCTCACAAAAACGCTCACGCTCAATACTCCCATTATGAGCGCCGCGATGGACACCGTGACCGAGTACCGCATGGCGATAGCCATAGCGCGCGAGGGCGGCATAGGCGTCATTCACAAGAGCATGTCGATCGACGCTCAGGCCGAGCAGGTGGACATGGTAAAGCGTTCGGAGAACGGCGTTATCACCAACCCCTTCTTCCTCGGGCCCGACAACACCATCGGCGAGGCGGACGCGCTGTGCGCGAAGTTCCGCATCTCCGGCGTGCCCGTCGTGGATACTGACGGGAAGCTGATAGGCATCATCACCAACCGCGATATGAAATTTGAGAAAAATATGTCCCGTGCCATAAGCGAGGTCATGACGAGCGAGGGGCTTGTAACGGGCAAGGTTGGCACGACGCTTGAGGAGGCCAAGGAGATACTTCGCCGCCATAAAATAGAAAAGCTCCCGATAGTGGACGACAGCTTCCGCCTGTGCGGACTCATCACCATAAAGGATATTGAAAAGGTCCAGAAGTACCCCAACTCCGCGAAGGACTGCCACGGCCGTCTGCTCTGCGCCGCGGCGCTCGGCGTCACGACCGACATTCTTGACCGCGCCGGCGCTCTGGTCGGAGCGGGCGTTGACGCTCTTGTGCTCGACTCCGCGCACGGCCACTCCGCAAACATCCTGCGCTGCGTGCGTCTGGTCAAGGAGAAGTTCCCGGAGGTGCAGCTCATTGCCGGCAACGTCGCCACGGCCGAGGGCACCGAGGCGCTCATCAAAGCCGGCGTAGACTGTGTTAAGGTCGGCATTGGCGCCGGCTCCATCTGCACAACGCGCGTTGTCTCGGGCATCGGTGTGCCCCAGATCACGGCCGTTATGCACTCGGCGGAGATGGCTGATAAATACGGCATCCCGATAATCTCCGACGGCGGCCTGAAGTACTCCGGCGATATCGTCAAGGCTCTTGCCGCGGGCGCGAGCGCCGTTATGATGGGCTCCATGCTCGCCGGCTGCGAGGAAGCACCGGGAGAAATGGAAATATATCAGGGCCGCCAGTTTAAGGTTTACAGGGGCATGGGCAGCATCGGAGCGATGCAGCACGGCTCCGGCGACCGCTACTTCCAGTCCGGCTCCAAGAAGCTCGTGCCGGAGGGCGTGGAGGGCCGCGTGCCTTATAAGGGGACGGCGTCCGATACCATTTTCCAGATGATGGGCGGTCTCAGGAGCGGCATGGGCTATTGCGGCGCGCACGATCTCTATGAGCTGCGCACAAAGACGCATTTTGTTAAGATCACCGGCGCGGGCCTGCGCGAGAGCCACCCGCACGACATCTATATCACCAAGGAAGCGCCGAACTACACCATGGGACCGCAGGACTGAGTCGCTTCATTCCTTCTGCCGCTCCAGCGGCGGAACTCTGCGAGGCCGGTGTTTGCATTATGCTTGAAAAGGAGTCGGGACACATGGACGAGAATATTGCGACGCTTAAAAAATGGATAGCGGATTCGGACAACATCGTGTTCTTCGGCGGCGCGGGCGTGTCCACGGAATCTGGCATACCCGATTTCCGCAGTG
>CAYNMN010000016.1:399-4869 GCA_964398305.1 uncultured Oscillospiraceae bacterium | reverse complement strand
ATAACCAGAAGTGGAAATACCCGCCGGAGACCATACTCAGCCACTCCTTCTTCACGCACGACCCGGAGGAGTACTACCGCTTCCACCACGAGAAGCTCGCCTTGGGCGGCGCAAAACCCAACAGGGCGCATCTGCGGCTTGCCGAGCTCGAGCGGGAGGGCAAGCTGAGGGCCGTCGTGACGCAGAACATAGACGGACTGCATCAGGCGGCGGGCAGCAAAAACGTGCTTGAGCTGCACGGCAGTCTTCTGCGCGCCTATTGCTCGCGCTGCGGAAAACCGTATCCGGCGGAAAAGATGAATGCCTGCACGGGCGTTCCCCGCTGCTCCTGCGGCGGAGTTATCAGACCGGACATCGTGCTCTATGAGGAGCCGCTCGATGAGGATATCATGCAGCGCGCGCTCAACGCCATTGCGGACGCGGACGTGCTCATAATCGGCGGCACGTCTCTCGGCGTCTATCCGGCGGCGGGGCTTATCAACTACTACCGCGGGCATAAGCTCGCGCTCGTAAACCTCTCCGCGACGCCGTTTGACGCGAATGCGGATCTCATAATACACGAAAAGATCGGCGAGGTATTTTCACAGGTATGAACAGAACGGACGTACTCGGCGTCGGATTTGACGATCTCGGCGTCGACGGCGCGGTGAAAGAGGCTCTGGAGCTCATAGATTCGCGCTCGGCGGCTTATGTCGTCACTCCGAACCCGGAGATAGTTATGCTCGCGCGGAGCGACGGGAGACTGCGGGATGTGCTCAACCGTGCCGCGCTCGTCCTGCCGGATGGGATCGGCGTTGTGAAGGGCGCGGGGATACTCGGCACTCCGCTCCGATACGGCAAGCTGCCGGGCATTGACTTCGCCGCGGAGCTCATGGCGCGGCTCGCGGAGCGGAAGTGCAGCGTCTATCTTTTCGGCTCTAAGCCGGGCGTAGCGGAGACGGCGGCGGAGCGGCTTGTCGAGCTGCATCCGGGGCTTGTCGTAGCCGGAGTAAGCGACGGATACTTTGCGGACGACGCTCCGATCATTGATAAAATTAACGCTGCCGCGCCGGATCTGCTGCTCGTGTGCCTCGGTGCTCCCAAGCAGGAATTCTGGATGGCGGAGCACGCGGGAAAGCTGTCCGTCGGCCTTATGGCCGGTCTCGGCGGTAGTCTTGACGTGTTCGCCGGCAATGTGAAGCGAGCGCCGGAGGGCTGGCGCCGTCTGGGCCTTGAATGGCTTTACAGGCTGATAAAGGAGCCGAAGCGCATCGGGCGCATGTTGAAGCTGCCCCTGTTTGTTTTCGCCGCGCTGGCACAGAGGCTGAAAGGTAAACGCAATGGCTGACAATGGAAAGCTCGTGGTCCTCGAGGGCATAGACGGCAGCGGAAAGTCCGCGCAGTACCGCCGCCTGTGCGATAATCTCACAAATATCGGCGCGGACTATGCGAGCATAGTCTTTCCGCGCTATGACAAAGAATCCTCGGCGCTCATCAGAATGTATCTGGGCGGGGAGTTCGGCAAAAATCCGTCGGACGTCAATGCCTGTGCAGCGTCGATCTTCTATGCCGTGGATCGCTACGCCTCCTATATGACCGACTGGGGCGAGGCTTACAGATCCGGCAAGCTCATACTCTCCGACAGATATACGACCTCCAACGCCGTTCATCAGGGCGCGAAGCTCGAAGAATCCGAGCTTCCCCGCTTTTTCGACTGGCTGTACGACCTCGAGTATGTTAAGCTTGGTCTGCCTCAGCCCGATCTCGTCATATATCTTGACGTTGATCTTGAGACCTCGGTCGAGCGTATGCGCCGCAGACAGGAAAAGACCCACACTCAGGGCGACATACATGAAAAGGATCTCAGCTATCTGCGCGCCTGCCTGCGAACCGGCCGGATGGCCGCGGAGCACTACGGCTGGCGCATTGTGCCCCTGCGCAAGGACGGCGAGGTGCGCGATATCGACGAGAAGCAGCAGGAGATATTCTCCATCGTCAAAAGCGTGCTGTGAGCGTGGAAAAAGCCGCGCTGAGAGCCGAGGCGAAGCGGCTGGCCGAATCGTATTCTTTTTCCGAAGCTGCCGCCGGCAACGCTTCCATCCAACGCCGGCTTGAAACCGTGCCGGAGCTTCTCGGCGCGAAGCGCCTGTTCGCCTATGTGGCCGTGGGCAGGGAGTGCGCGACCGACGGAATAATCAAATTTGCCTCGGAACGCGGCTGCGTCATAGCCCTGCCCGTGACAGTCGGGGCGGGGGAGATGTATTTCGCGAGGTTTACCGGCGAGCTTGTCGACGGGAAATTCGGCATACCCGCGCCAACGGGGGAGGCTCTCGTGCCCGGGGAGAGCGATGTGGTAATCGTTCCTGCGCTGTGCTGCGACGAGAGGTGCTACCGTCTCGGCCACGGCGGAGGATATTACGACCGCGCGCTCGCGGATTGCCGGGCATATAAGATCGGCTTGTGCCGCGACAGGCTTCTGTTTAAAAAAATACCGACGGAGTGGAACGATATCCGGCTCGACGCCGTCATAACGGAGACGCGTATAATAAAACGAGGCCCCTGAGGGCCCCGCGCTTCATTGGACTATGTGTGCGATTAGCAGCAGCCGTTGCCGCAGCCGTTGCCGTTGCCGTTGCCGCAGCCGTTTTCACAGCCGCCCCAGCCGCCGCAGCAGCTGATGAGAAGGATAATGATAATTATCCAGATCCAGTTGCATCCGCATCCGTTTCCGCAGAACATAAGCTCTATCCCTTTCCCGGCGCGGTGATCGCCTATCGGCAGCCGTCCCGCGCGTGTACGGCGCCGGTACGCCCCTTTGGCGGTTTTGCTCCGCCGGCCGTCTGAGATATATTATGCCTCCGGGTGTAAACTGGTTACAGGAGAAAACTCTATGCAGGATGATTTTGATAAGCTCAACGAAATATTCGGAGTCGCGGCCGACAAGGACCGCGAGGTGGACGAGTCTGCCCCGGAGCTGAAGAAGAACCCGCTCCGCAAGCTCGACGAAAAGCTCTATGATCCGGCCACTCACGGCGGCGAGGACGAGCGCGACGAGGACGATGAGGAGCGCGACTACCGCCCCATACGCTCCCGCAGGGACGGCCGCGTCGGCTGTCTGGGCGGAGTGATGTATTTCGTGTTCGTCATCAGCTTGAGCATCATCATAGCCTGTCTCGGGTGGATGGCGGCGACAGACGTGCTCGCTCTCAATAAAGAGGAGACCGAGGCCGAGATAACACTGCCCGAATCGATCTTCACGCAGGAGACCGTTACCACGACGGACGCCGACGGCAAGACCGTGACCAAGACCGTGTCCAAGGCCGACATCGGCTATGTCGCCACAGCGCTCAAGGACGCGGGCATAATCCAGTATAAAACGCTCTTCAGATTTTTCTGCGCCATGTCCAGCGCCGATGAAAAGCTCGACCCCGGCACCTATGAGCTCAACACCAACTATGATTACCGTGCGCTCGTCAAGAAAATGCAGACGGGCGGCGGTGCGGCCGTCACGATTTACCTGACCTTCCCGGAGGGCTGGACGATGTATCAGGTCTTCGCCTACCTCGAGGAAAACGGCGTCAGCAGCTCCGAGGATCTTTATGAGGCCGCCGCCGACTATATCTATAACTACAGCTTTATCGACAGCTCCGGCGAGAGCGACGCCTCGCGGCTCGAGGGCTATCTGTTCCCTGATACCTACCAGTTTTATGTCGGGATGCAGGCCTCGAGCGCCGTCAACATCTTCCTCCAGAATTTCAACGGCAAGATAACGGCCGATATGTATAACCAGGCCGAAAATCTCGGGCGCTCGCTCGACGAGATCATCACCATTGCCTCCATGGTAGAAAAAGAGGCTGCGAACGATGACGAGCGCGCCAATATTGCCGGGGTTATTTATAACCGCCTTGCCGCCGGGATGGCGCTCGCGATTGACGCCACGAGCCTCTATTCATACCCAGAGCATGAGGGCGCGCCCACGGGCGAAATGCTTCAGGACGCCAGCGATCCGTATAACACCCGTTTGAACACCGGCCTCACGCCGACGCCGATATGCAATCCGGGTCTCGCCTCAATTCGTTCTGCGCTCCAGCCCGCCGAGCACAGCTATTACTACTACGCGCTCAATATGGAGACCATGACGCATGAGTTCTTTGAGACGCTTGACGAGTTCAACGCCTTCACGGTTACGCAGGATTACGGCTCTCTGGGATAAAAAGCTATTGACAAGCGCGTGAAATGTGCTAAAATCACATAGAAAACGCCAAGAAGGAACCAACCGGACTAACGGAAGCGATGAGCGAGGGGGGAGGGTGAGAGCCCCCGGTATTCCGTCCCGGAAGCCATTCCCGAGCGGCCCGCGAGGAGCGGGACGGGTGCTCCCGATACAGAGCGACTGAGATACCCGAAAGGGTAACCAGGGTGGTACCGCGTAAAAAGTATTTTTTCGCCCCTGACCATTGGTCGGGGGCGATTTTTATTTGGAGGCATAAC
>CAYNMN010000016.1:0-389 GCA_964398305.1 uncultured Oscillospiraceae bacterium | reverse complement strand
CCAAGATGCCACATTATGTGGCAATTAGGGTGGTACCGCGATTCGCCTCGCCCCTATTTCGGGGGTGGGGTATATTCTTTATACGGAGGTTTTTCCATGGCAACGAAAAAATACGGCGTAAACGAGCTGCGCGAGATGTTCCTCGCGTTCTTTGAGACCAAGGGGCACCTGCGCCTGCCGAGCTTTTCGCTCGTCCCGCAGAACGACCCGTCGCTGCTGCTCATCAACGCGGGCATGAGCCCGATGAAGACCTGGTTCACGGGCGAGGAGGAGCCTCCGCGCCACAGAGTCTGTACCTGCCAGAAGTGCATCCGCACCGGCGACATCGAGAACATCGGCAAAACCGCGCGCCACGGCACATATTTCGAGATGCTCGGCAACTTCTCCTT
>CAYNMN010000015.1:0-21338 GCA_964398305.1 uncultured Oscillospiraceae bacterium | reverse complement strand
GGTCGCCGCCCTGGCCGCCGCAGTAGACAACGCCGGTCTCCTGAACGAGGCCGGAGGCCGCGACAGCCTCAAGAGCCTTCACGAAGTTCTCGGTGGTCCAGGTGCGGTTCTCGAGATCGATGTACTGAAGGGCATCGGCCGCCTCGAAGACCTCATAGTTGATGGCCATGCAGTGCGTGGTCATGCAGAGGGGGTACTCATAATAGACGCCGTCGGCGGACTTGCAGGCAGCGACAACGGCCTGGCTCGTGGCGGCGATGTCGGCAGTGGCCTCCTCAGTCCAGAGGTCGGCGAGGTCGACCATCTTGCCGTTGGCGCCCCAGTTGGCGACAAGGCGCTCCGGCCCCTCAAGGATGATGTCGGGAGCGGTGCCGGCTTCGAGAGCGGCGGTCACCTGATCGTCGCCGGAGGAGTAGTCGAGGTACTCAACGGTGACATTGACGTCGGGATATACTGCGTTGAACGCGGCGATGAAGCCGTCGACGGTCTCGGCATCCTTGAAGTTGCCGACCGGGTAGGTCCACATCGTGATATCTGCCGCAAGAGCCGCCTCTCCGCCATCAGCGGCGGCGGAGGCCTCCGGGGCCGGGGTCGCCTGGGTCGCCGTACCGCCGCAGGCGGCAAGGGCAAGGACCATGACGAGCGCGAGGATAAGTGCAAGAAGCTTTTTCATTGGATTAGTCCTCCTCGTAATTTCTATTCCGAGCATATCAGCTCCGTTATGCTTACATTAAGATGAAGAGGACGGTTTGTCAATCAAAACGACGAAAATATTTTCATTTTCGTCGTTTTATGAAAATTATTTTCAGCCATCTGTGCAAAAGCACAAGAGCGCATCAGATGTGCATGGCGGACAGCGCCTCGGCGGCGGCCTCGCGATACTCGCCGCGGGCGGCGGCGTCGCGCCTGTACATCTCCGCGCCGAGTACGTCGAGCAGATAGAGCTGCGCCGTTCTCGCGGCCACGGAGCCGTGCTGCAGCGGGCTTTCGTTGGAGCCGCACTGGAGCACAACGTCGGCATAGGCGGCGGCGGGCGATTTCGGGAAGCGCGTTACAAGAATCGTCTTTGCGCCCCTGTCCCGCACAACATCAAGCACGTCGCTCAGTGAACGCACGGCGCCGGAGTAGGAAAAATAGAGCACGGCGTCCTTTTCCGTGAGTCCGGAGGCATAGAGCGCCTGCATGTGGATATCCGTAACCGGGAAAAAGCCGGGAAGCATGTTGGAAAAGAGATGCGCCGCCTCCTGTGCCATTATCCCGGAGCCGCCCTGACCCATGCAGAGCACCTTGCCCGCCGAGCAGAGGATGTCCGCCGCCGCGATAACGGCGTCGGCGTTGATAAGGTCGCGGGTCTGGGTTATGGCGTTTATCTGGGCGGTATAAAGCTTCGCGCTGATTTCTGCGACGCTGTCTCCCTCCGTGATGTCCCCGCGCATATCCTCGGGCGGAATGCTCCCGGAGGAGGCGTTGGCGACGGCGAGCTTGAAGGCGTTATAGCCCGCCAGTCCGAGCCGCCGGCAGAAACGCGTCACGGTAGCCTCCGCCACGTCGCAGGCCTCCGCGAGCTCGGATATAGACATATACTGCACCCGCTGCTGCTGGTGTGCCACATAGTCCGCTATCTTTTTTTCCGAGACTGTTAGCTGGTAATATCTGTTGTTGATCTTGGCAAAGATATTCTTCTCCGGCATAGTCTCCCCCCTTTTCGTTATTCTCCCAAGAGCCCGGTGATGATCCGGTCTATCTTCATAAGGCTGCGCTGGACATGGAAGGGCCCCTTGAACGTGCTGCCCTTCGCGGCCGGCTCCGTGGGTTTGCCGTCGCGGCGCAGATAGCCGTACCACTCTCCGTATTCGCTCTCGCAAAAATGCTTTTTACAGTATAGCATTGTTTTGCGGAATGCGTCGAGATATTTTTCATCGCCGGTCTCGGCATAGATGGTCAGCGAGGCTATCAGGATCTCGTTATGCGGCCACCAGAGCTTCATATCGTGCTCGTAGGACTCCGGCGGGCAGCCGAGGCAGTCGATAAAATACAGCAGGCCGCCGTATTCCTCGTCCCAGCCGGCGTCAAAGGCCATATCAAAGACCTGCACGGCTTTTTTGAACAGCTCGTCATCTTGCGTGAGCTTCGCCTGCTCCATTAGGAACCAGCTGCACTCGATATCGTGGCCGGGGTTCACGACGCGGCCCGCCGTGATCTCGCCCATAAACTCGCCGTCCACGCCTACGCTCTCGAGCGTGCAGCCGAGCTCCGGCTTGACGTGGTACTTTATTATGGTCTCCGCGCACTCCGCGGCGCGCGCCTCATAGAGCTCCTTCCGCTCCGGATCTACGCGGCGCAGCACGGAGGTGATGTTGAGATATATCATGGGGTCGGCCAGCGCGCGCCCCGTGCGGGTCTCCGGGATGGTCTTGGGGCCGAGTCCCGTTGGGTCGGGCGTCAGACCGTTAATGAGCCCGTATATGAGCTCATAGGCTCTCCTCGCGCGCTCAAGACAGAGCCTGTCACCCGTGACGCCGTAATACTCGGCGTTGGCGATGGCGTAAAAGCCCTCCGAGAAGCAGTAACGGCGCTGACGCAGCGGTCTGCCGTCGGCCGTCACCGTGAAATACATCCTGTCCCCCATCGCGCGGTTTATGCAGTGCGCCTCCATGAAGTCGAGACAGGACCTTGACGCCGCGAGCCAGTCCTCGCGCACGCCGTAGAGAGCGCAGAGCCTGGCGTAGGTCCATGCGCAGCGCCCCTGCATCCACACGCTCTTGTCGGTCGAGTATATCCTGCCCGTTTTGTCGAGACAGGTGTAGACTCCGCCGTTGACCCTGTCCATGCCGTTATCGAGCCAGAAAGCATTACAGCGCTCCAGCTCCGAGCGCGCCCACGCGCGTATTTCAACAAGCTCGTTTTTATTCACGGTTCAAAACTCCCCTTCGGAATATATCAGAGGCTCCCCCTGTACTTTCACATAGTACCACGGAAGAAAATGATTTTCAATCCGCCACATATAATGAAATTAATTTCGCGTATATGGTGACAAACACAAAAAAGCGTGTTATTATCGGTCTGACCGGGGCGAATCGTCCCCGAGCAACATTACTGTTGAACGGAGGAGCGCAAATGGAGTTCCTTGGAATCAATGTCGAGGTAAAAAGCATCCCCGAATACGACAGAGGCTTCATCCCGCTTGGAAAATGGAACGAGGCTTTTCTCGCTGCGGCCGACAGGCCCCTGGGCATCGCCGTGGAGCGAGCCGGCGGTCAGGTGGCGGTCTATGAGACCTTCATCCATGGCACGCCGGAGCTCGCGCAGGCGGATCTGTATTATGCGGACAGGCTGGTAAAGTCGCTGCTTTGGATGAAGGGCGGCTTCAGAGTCTATATCCGCGGCAGCGAGGCGATCTGCGCCGCGCTGAAGGCACGCTACGCCCCCGGCGGGGAACGCGCCTTTGACGAGCATTTCATGTCCGTTGTATATGAGCGGCCCTTCGAGGTCGTCTCCTGCGGCGTTCTGCCCGAGGAGAACAGCTCCTGCAAGGCCGTCGGCCGCCATCTTGAGGGCTGCCGCATAGGCTTTGACGCCGGAGGCAGCGACCGCAAGGTCAGCGCGGTCATCGACGGCGAGCCGGTGTTCAGCGAGGAGGTCGTCTGGTTCCCCAAGACCACCGCCGATCCCCGGTACCACTTCGACGGAATAGTCGCCGCTCTTAAATCCGCCGCGGAAAAGATGCCGCGCGTGGACGCCATCGGCGTCTCGTCGGCCGGCATATATATCGACAACCGCACGATGAACGCCTCGCTCTTTCTCGCCGTTCCCGAGGACGAGTTCAACAAGCAGGTCAAGGACATATACATACGCGCCGCAAGGGAGCTTGGCGATGTGCCGCTTGTGGTCTGCAACGACGGCGACGTCTCCGCTCTCGCCGGAGCCATGAGTCTCGGCGAGAACAACGTGCTGGGCATAGCGATGGGCACGAGCGAGGCCGTCGGCTTCGTGGACGCTCAGGGCAACATTACAGGCTGGCTCAACGAGCTCGCCTTCATGCCCGTGGACGCCTCCCCCGCCGCCATGCGGGACGAGTGGAGCGGCGACATCGGCGTCGGCTGCAAGTATTTCTCACAGGACGCCGTGATAAAGCTCGCGCCTGCCGCGGGCATCGAGCTCGACCCCGCCCTCTCCCCCGCCGAGAAGCTTAAGGTCGTGCAGGCCAGAGAAGCTCAGGGCGACGACGCTGCCGACGGCATATACCGCAGCATCGGCGTATATCTCGCCCACGCGCTTGCGTTCTACTACGGCTTTTACGGCTTTAAGCATATACTCCTGCTCGGCCGGGTTATGAGCGGCAGGGGCGGAGACACCGTTCTCGCGGAGTGCCTGCGCGTGCTCGCGGACGAGTACCCCGACGTCGCGCCGCGGCTCAACCCGACGCTTCCCGACGAAAAGGCCCGCCGTGTCGGGCAGTCCGTGGCCGCCGCGAGTCTGCCGGAGCTCGGATAAATGCTCAAACGTGCCTTCGATCCCGACAACTGGTTTTGGCGGGAGTGCGCGACGGTCGCCGATATACTGGTGCTCAGTCTCCTGTGGACGGTATGCAGCATCCCCGTTTGTACTCTCGGCCCGGCCAGCGCGGCGCTCTATGACTGCGTCGTAAAATGCGTTCGCGGCTCCGAAACGCCGGTCTATTCCCGTTTTTTCAGGATTTTCAGGGAAAACCTCAAGGTCGGCGCCCTCGCGACGCTGATGCTTCTGCCGCTCGCCGCGGTGATCTGGCTTGCCTACCGCTATCTGCTCTGGGGCGCGGCCGCGGGCAATTCGGTAATGTACGCGCTGTTCATAGCCGTGTGCGTGGCGGCGGTGATCCCGATAGGCGCGGCGGGCTGGGCCTTCCCTATACTCTCGCGCTTCACCTTCGACGCGCCCCGGCTCGTTGCCGCGGCCTTCAAGTTTGCCTTCACCTATCTGCCCTCAACCCTGCTAATATCCGCAGTGACCGTCGGCTCGGCGCTGCTATGCGCTAAATATGTCGCCCCGCTGCTGATACTTCCCGCGCTCGCGGCGCTGATCGACAGCCTTGTTATCGAACGGGTGTTCGCAAAATATACCGAAAAGCAATAAAAAACGACCGGACGTCGGAGCATCACCGCTCCGGCGTCCGGTCGTTTTTTGTGTCCTTATTCGAAGAGCGCCTTCACGCGGTCCCAGAAGGTTTGCTGTCCGGTCTCCGCATCCGCGACGGCGATCTGCGGCAGCTCGATAGGATCGGTACGAATTACAAACTGCACCTCGATAACGCTCGCGTCGTTTTTGCTCGAGAGGAAGGAGACGAGAGTCTCTCCCCCGTCGCCCGTACCGAGCATCTCGTCCACGGCGTCGGGGAGGCCGGAGGTTTCGCTGCTGACGGCGTTGGTGCCCTGACTGAGGCTCGCCGCGCCGTAGTTCACGGAATCCGCGCCGCTCTGGAGCTCGCTCCAGCTCGCCGCGAGCTGATCGACGCCGCCGGTGTATTCCACAAGCCCGGCATGGAAGGCGCCATAGTTGGAATAGAGCGTGTTCACGCCCGTGATAAGATCGGATATGCCGCTGTTCAAAAGCGAGAGCGCGGCGAGGGCGCCTATGCCGTCGTTGAGCTGGGCAAGGCCGCCGTATATCTGCGAGGAGGCGTCCACAAGCGAGGCGGAGCCGGCCGAGAGCTGCGAGAGATAGCCGCCGAAGGTAGCGATGCCGCTGCTGAGCTGCGCCGTGCCGGAGGAGAGCTGGTAAGCGCCGCTCGCAAGCTGAGACATGCCGCTCGCAAGCTGGGAGAGCCCGTTTGTGAGCTCGGATATGTTGCCGACGGAGCTGCCGATATCATACGGGACGCCGGCAACGCTGATGCTGTCCATGCGGAAATTGACGACGTCGGCATAGACAAAGAGCGTGGTGCTCTCCTCCCCCGGCATCACCGTGAAGGTCAGCAGCTTGTCCGCGCCGGAGTTTGCGGCTGTCGCTCCGGAGGTGGAGATGCTGCTGCACAGCATGGTGTCGAGCGAGACGGTTATCTGGAGCAGGTATTTATCGAAAAACACCTGACTTGCGGCGTTAGTGTTGCGCGAGACGGTAATGCCCATCTCAAGCGTCCCGGTGGAGCCGCCGAGCTGTTCGGGAGATATCTCCTCGCCGTCAAGGCAATACGCCACATCCACGAGCCACGGCAGCTCGCAGCTCGACAGGTCGCCCTGGTAGTAGTAGCGACCCTCGCCGACCTGCGCCGTGACGGTGTCGCCGCTGTAGCTTATCGCGCCGTCGTCCGTTAGATTCTTTACGGCGGAATATTCGCCGTAATGCAGCGCCGTGCCGGCGCTGTCCACATTCAGTATCGCCACGGCATAGGCGCTCTCCGGCGCGCCGTCCGCGCCGAGAATGCCGTATATGACCTCCTCAGTAGAGGCCACCGCGGCCGTGCCGGCGGCGACATCCGCGCTCCCGGAATCTGCGAGCGCGCCGGCTCCCGACATGAGCAGCGAACATATAAGCGTGAGCGCTATTACGGGCAAAAGCTTATTCCTCACTGTGTACCTCCTCCTTTTGAAGGTCAGACTTCTTCAAAAAACCCGCACGGAGCGTCAGCCGCGCCGTGAGCGGATCAAACAGCATCAGAAGCGCCGGCAGCGCAAGCATGACGAGCGCGAAGGACAGCAACGTGCCGCGGCAGAGCAGCATACCGAGCTCGTTGACGACCTCCATGGACGATTCTATAAACAGGCACAGTCCGGCCGACGAGAGGATAAGCGCGCTCGTGAGTATCGAAAGGAAGTTGTCCGAAAGCGTCTTTTCCACCGCCTCGCGCTTGCCGAGCTGCCGTCGCGCGCCGATATAGCCGTCCGTAAGCAATATCGCATAGTCGATCGTCGCGCCGAGCTGAACGGTGTTAATGACGAGATAGCCGATATATGAGAGCTGCGTACCCTGGAAATACGGCACCGAGAGGTTGATCCAGATGGCCGACTCGATAACGAACAGCAGAATGAACGGCAGTGTGAGGGATTTGAAGGTGACGAGCAGCGTCAGCAGGATGAAGCCGATGGCGATGAGGTTGACCTTCGCCGAGTCCGCCGTAACGACCTGCTTGATATCATACACGTTCGTGCTCTGCCCGCAGGACCAGTATTCGTCGTAGTATTCCGACGCGGCGGCTCTCACCGCCTCCACCGCGGAGAACGCCTCGTCGCCCTCCTCGCCGGTGTCCGTATAGATGATGATCCTCGAATAGTTTTCCGAGTAAAAATTCGACACGATCGAAGCGTCCAGATACTCCGGCGGGATGGATGCGCCGACCGATGCGGCGTATGAGAACACGCCCGTAACATGGTCGAGGGTATCGAGCTCGGCGCTCAGGGCGGCCTCGCTGCCGGTATCCCCTCTCGGCACGATGAGCACGATTGCCATGCTCTCGCCGAAGGTGTCGTTGATAAGCTCGGTATCCTGCCCGTATTTGCTCTCAGGGTCCATATTGCCCGTGCCGTAGATGAAATCCGTGCGGCTCTGGGCGAGATAGGCCGGGGCGACGAGCGCAAGCACCAGTATGAGCGCGGGCACGCGAATTCTAACGAGTCTGCGTCCCATGCCGCGCCCGGAGGGCACTATGCGCTTGTGCTGCGTTTTATCTATGAGCCTGCACATCGAAAGCGCCAGCGCCGGCAGGAACACCATAACGGAGATATAGCTGAATATGATGCCCTTGACAAGATTGAGACCGAGATCGCTGCCTATGCCGAAGTCCATGAACATCAGGGCGAGGAAGCCGAAGAGCGTTGTGGACGCCGAGGCCGCTATCGCGGAGAAGGACTGCTTTATCGCCCTGCACATGGCCTCCTCGTCGTCGTATTCGAGACGGAAGCGCTCAAAGCTGTTGAGCAGGAAGATCGCATAGTCGAGCGAGACCGCCATTTGCAGCACCGGGCTCACCGACTGGGTTATAAAGGATATGTCCTTAAAGACTATGTTGGTGCCGAAGTTGATGATGACCGCCACGCCGATGGTGAGCAGGAACAGCAGCGGGGATATCCACGACGTTGTTACCAGCAGGAGAAGGATTATTACCACCGGCACGAGCACGATCATGACGCCCACGACCTCGCGCACGATCGTCTTGCTGGAGTTGGCAATATTCATGGCGTTGCCGGTGATGGCGCCGTCGTCGCCCAATATCTCAAATATCGCGTCGGTGGCGGCGACCTCCATGCCGTCTGCGATCGTCACCTGATAGAGCGCGCTGCCGTCAACATAGTATTGCGAGACGATATCGGCGTCGATGGTCTCCACGGGCTCGAGCAGGTCGGCCATGTCGTCAAGCCACATGACGTTCTCCACGCCGTCAACCGCCGCGATAGCCGCCTTAATTTTCAGCGCCTCGCCCACGGAGACGTTCTTCGCCATGACCTTGGCGTTCGGCACGCCGCTGTTGAACTCCTCCTCCATCAGCTGCAGAGCCACCGTGGACTCTGCGTCCTCCGGGAGATAGGACACCATATCGTAGTTCACCGGCACGAGCAGGAACAAAAAGGCGCACAGAAGCGTGGCGATAACGAAGACCGCTATCACCGCTTTTCTGTGTCTGAGCACGCCGTGGATAAGCTTATCCATTCAGACCCCCTGAAATAACTGTCGCGCCGCTGATGTAATCAGCCATGGAGGAATCGATATATATGTTGTTGATCGTGGTGCACAGCGCAAGCTCCGACCAGTCGGTGACACCTGTGACCCTTATAAGCGTCAGCTCGCGCAGACCGGTGAGCTTTTCGATATTGCTGGTGGCGTCCAGCACACAGTCCTCCAGCGTCAGGTACATCAGGCTGGGGCTGTCCATTATATCGAAGAGGTTGCCGCGCAGATCGCAGTTTATGAAGCGCACATCCGTGAGCGCTCCGCACATGACGAGCGCCCTTATCTGGGAGAGCGAGGCGTTCGAAACGCTCAGCTTCGAGAGCGCCGATAGATGCGCCGCCGCCGAATAGTCGTTCACGCTCGCGCCCGTGAGATCAAGGGCTTCAAGCAGCGTGCAGCCCGAGAGCTCCGAAATATCCGTGATACTGTTCGACGAAGCGTCGAGCAGGCGCAGGAGAGGCAGAGCGCCTATGCCGTCGAGCGACGTGAGACGGCAGGAGGAGACGCGGAGCGACGTGATATTCGACTCCGGCAGCGTCTTGAGCGAGCTGAGGGGCTGCATGGAGATCTCAAGCGTCTGAAGGTCGGTAAAATACGCGAGATCGGACAGATCCTCAAGCGTACCGCGCGTCAGATCGCCGTCCGCCTGAGCGCCGCTCTCCGGCGCAGTCAGGGAATAGCTGTCACCGGTTATATGCAGCTCCGTCAGCCCCGAAAGGTCGCCGACGGTCAGCTCTCCCTCGGCCTTGCCGCAGTATTCGCGGGCGGCGGCCTCAAATACCGGGTCCGTGAATGCAGCGACGGTATCGTCGGGCAGCATCTCGACCGCCTCCGCGCTCGTAAAATGCTTGTTCCAGAACCTGCCCGTGAAGCCCGTAATGCCGCCTACATACCAGAGCACGCCGGCGGCGATCACCAGCAGCGCGAGGAAAGCGGCCGTCAGCCCCCGCACAAGGCGTTTTTTCGCTGCCTTCGCCGAAACGGGCGGCTCTGCGGCGCGCGGCTCGTCCACGACTATGACCGGGGCGTCCCCGTCCGAGGCCCGGCGCTCGGCGCGCTCCTCATTTTTGAGCCTGCGGCGCTCATCGTGCGCCTCGTGCCGCTGCGTCTTTTCGGTCTCGCGCTTTTCGCGGTGTGACTGTATTTCAATCGTTTCCGGATCGGCGCCGAAATTCTCCGAGCGCAGAGCCGGCGCGGAGTAGAGCCTTTCGAAGAAGTATTCCTCGCTCGGGAAGGTGTATTTCATCAGGGCAAAAATGCCGCCGATCTGCAGCTCCATGCCGGGCGTGAGCGTTGTGGGGGAAAGGAACACGTTGATAACGTGTTTTTTCTTCTGGACCGCAAAATTCATCTCGCGGCGGCAGTTGTCCGAGGCCATATAGTTATCCGTGACAAAGCCTATCATCAGCGATGCGCCCGCGAGATGCGAGGCAATGCACTCCGTCCACTCGCTGCCTACCTCGATGCCCTCGTCATACCAGATGTTAAAGCCCCGGTCATACATATCGTCGATGATCTCCATTACCTGCTCGGAGTCGGCGTGGGCATAGCTGATAAATATGTAAGCGCCGTCCCCCTCATAGGGCTTGAAAAAAACAGGCTGTCTCAGCTTCGGTCTCCCCTTCCGTATCTTTGCTTAATTAGAGCCATTATATCCTGAATTTGTTAACAAGTCATTAAAAACCATGACCAAATTAAAATGTTATGTAATTGCCATTTTAAGGCTGCCGTTGTATAATAAAGTATCAACTTCGGGAGGAAGAACGGGTATGCGAGTAATTATTGCCGAGGACGAACGCGACCTCAACAGAATAATCACAAAGCAGCTCACGAGCGCGGGCTACACGGTCGACTCCTGCTTCGACGGCGAGGAGGCGCTGGAGTACCTCGAATGCGCCGAATATGACGCCGCGGTGTTCGACGTGATGATGCCGAAGCTTGACGGCTTCGAGGCCGTGCGGCTGCTGCGCGGGCGTGGGGACTCGACCCCCGTGCTGTTCCTCACAGCGCGGGACAGCATCGACGACCGCGTGGAGGGCCTTGATCTCGGCGGCAACGACTATCTCATCAAGCCCTTCTCATTCGACGAGCTGCTCGCGCGCATCAGAGCCATGGCCCGCAAGACGACCGGCAAGGCCACAAATATCTTCACCTGCGCCGATCTCACAGTGGATGTTTCGAGCCGCACAGTAAAGCGCGGCGGGAAAAACATAGAGCTCTCCTCAAAGGAATTCGCCGTGCTTGAATATCTCCTGCGCAACAAGGGCGCGGTCCTCTCGCGCGAAGCGATAGAGAACAACATCTGGAACTACGACTGGCAGGGCGGCACAAACGTCGTTGACGTTTATATCAGCTACCTGCGCCGCAAGATAGACAGCGACTTTGACCTAAAGCTCATCCACACCGTCCGCGGCGCGGGCTGGTCGTTGAGGGAGGACACGCAGGCATGAGATATGTTTCCATCAAGCTGCGGATAACCGCATGGTTCACCCTGCTCATGGCCGTCATCGTTATTCTTATCCTCGTGTTCCTGCTCGTGGTAAACGGCGTCGGCATGAACAGCGACGCCGAATATGCTCTCATGCACGCCATGGAGCAAAACATCGAAAACGTGGACTACGACAACGGCGTTCTGGATGTGGACAGGATCAAATTCACCCGCCACAAGGTCTACACCTCCATATACAACGCGGATCAGGAGCTGATCGCGAGCGCGGCGATATTCAGATTTGACGGCTACGATCAGTTTATAAACGACGTAGTCCGGCAGGTTGAGATAAACGGCATGGACTATCTCGTATGCGATCTGTTAGTCCAGCACCCCATGGGCAATCTGTGGTTCCGCGGCGTTACATCCGTGAACAACAACTGGTCGGTGGTGCATATAATCACTCTCGTAGCCCTGCTTGTGTTCCCCCTGCTGCTTCTTATCGCCGCAGTGGGAGGCTGGTTTATCTCCAAGCACGCCTTCAAGCCCATTACGCAGATCACCGACACTGTCGACAAGATCGCGGACGGCGACGATCTCTCCGCGCGCATCGGGCTAAAGCCCGGGAAGGACGAGGTGCACAAGCTCGCCGCGACCTTCGACCGCCTGCTCGACAGGCTCGAGGCCTCGTTCGACGCCGAAAAGCGCTTCGCCTCCGACGCCTCGCACGAGCTGAGGACACCGACGGCGGTGATTCTCGCGGAGTGCGACTACGCGAAGGATAATTACGACACGACGGAGGAGTTCCGCGCCTCCATGGAGGTCGTGGAGCGGCAGGCGCGGCGAATGTCCTCGCTCATCGCTCAGCTCCTCGCCGTGACGAGGCTCGATCAGGGCACCCAGAAAACGAGCTTTGAGCGCGCCGATCTCTCCGAGCTCGTGGATATAGTCTGCGACGAGACGGCCCAGACCGGCAACAGCTCCATCAGACTTGTCAAGACCATCCAGCCGGAGATAACCGCCGATTTCGACGTGGGGCTCATTTCCCGACTTGTCCAGAATCTCATCGAGAACGCCTATAAATACACCGGCGACTCCGGCGTCGTCACCGTCTCGCTCACGGAGGGCGGCGGATTGGCCACGCTCGCCGTTGCCGACACCGGCATCGGCATTGCGCCGGAAAATCTGCAGAAGATCTGGCGTCGCTTCTGGCAGGCGGACCCCGCCCGGGGCGAGGGCTCCGGCACCGGTCTCGGCCTTTCGATGGTCAAGCAGATCGCGGATCTGCACGACGGCGCCGTGAGCGTCGAGTCCACTCCGGGACAGGGCAGCGTCTTTACCTTTACCATGCCGCTCGCGCGCAAGGCCGCCGCGGGCGAGGAAGAATAAAAGCGAGGAAACGAAAAAATGCAAGGACCCATCTGCGTTATTGGCGATTCCGTCTCCGGCGGCGTCGTATTCTCCGAGGAAAAGGGCCGCCATGTCAAGATAAGCGACTCATACATCAATCTGCTCGGCCGCGAGCTCGGCGCCGAGATTGATAACCGCTCGCTCTTCGGCTGCACTGTGGACGCCGCGCTCGAGCGCATGGAGCGCTATTCGGGCGCGATAGCAGCGAGCGAGTACACCCTTGTGGCGCTCGGCGGCAACGACTCCGATTTCGACTGGCCGGCCGTCGCGGCTGAGCCCGATTTTCTGCACGACTGCAAGACCCCGATGGCGAGGTTCACGGCGGACTATGAGGCCATCGTCGCGAGAGTGCGCGCGCTCGGCAGCCGCCCAGTGCTGCTCGGCATGATCCCCGTTGACGGGCCGTCCTATTTCAACTGGTTTTCCAAGGATCTCGACGCCGACGGGCTCATGCGTTTTCTGCACACGACCGCAAGCATCGAGCACTGGAACGAGATGTATAACATCGCCGTCATGAAGCTTGCGATAAAGCTCAACGCCCCTTTCATAGACCTGCGCTCCGCTTTTCTCGGCGCGAGATATTTCAAGGGGCTGCACAGCATCGACGGCATCCATCCCAGCGCCGCCGGACACAGGCTGCTCTTTGAATACACCCTGCCGCAGGCGAAAAGCATCCTCCTGTGAGGTGAACCGATGATATATCCCGAAAAAACCGTGCTGCTAAAGGACGGCTCCGAATGTCTTCTGCGCTCCCCTGATGCGGAGGATGCGCCGGCGATGACAGAATACCTTGTCCTCGCCTCCGCCGAGACACATTTCATGGCCCGTCAGCCCGAGGAGGTCGACACCGACATTTCCCGGGAAAGAGAGTATCTGCGCAAGCTCCGAGGCGACGGAGCCGGAATGATGATAGGCGCCTTCATCGGCAGTGAGCTCGCCGGCAACTGCTCGTTCGCCGCCGTGCGCGAGCTCAAAAAGCTGCGGCACCGCGCCGCCTTCGGGATCGCCGTAAAGAGCGCCTTCTGGGGCTGGGGCATCGGCGGCCTGCTGCTTGACGAGAGCGTCACTCAGGCCGGAGCCATGGGCTTTTATCAGCTTGAGCTCGGCGTTTATGCCGACAACGAGAGGGCGCGCGCTCTCTATCTCAAGCACGGCTTTGAGGAATGGGGCGTTACCAAAAACGCCTATCTCCTGCCGGACGGCGAATACATCGACGAAATACTTATGGGGCGTGTTCTGCGATGAAAAGAAGCTTTCGCGACGATATCCTGCCGGTGATACTGCGCGCGAGCCTGCTCGTCATCGGTGGCGTCGGCCAGTGGCTGACCTTTACAAACGAGAATTTCATGGCGTCGACGGCCGTGAGATACTACACCAACCAGAGCAACTGGTTCATAATGGCGATAACCGCCGTTTTCCTCGTATTTGATGTATTGAAGCTCCGCCGGGGAGACGCCGCCCCCCAGCCGCCGAACTGGCTCTATGCCGTCAAGCACGTCTGCACGGTCGGCATTACGCTCACGTTCCTCGTGTTCTCTTTTATGCTTATGCCGCAGATGATCTCGGAGGGACACGGCGGGTATATCTTCACCGCCGGCAATCTGTGCGTCCACAATCTTGTGCCGGTCCTCGCCATAGTCGACTGGTGCCTGTGGGCGTAGCCGTACAGGACAAAGCGCGGCAGCGCCGCGCTCGGGATCATTCTACCGCTATGCTATGTGATATACGCGCTTGTCGGCAGCGCCTTCGGTATGACCTTCGGAGAGGGCAGCTATGTCCCCTATTACTTCCTCGATTACCGCGCCCTCGGCTGGCTGAGGATCGACCCGCCGAGCCTCGGCGTGGTCTGGTGGATAATCATTCTCAGCGCCGTTATACTGCTCATGTCTCGACTTTTTATCGCCATCAAGGATGCCGTAGGCAAAAAACGCTCACTAATCGCAAATAATCCTTGAAATCCCGCCTGTTGTGTGTTATATTATCATTCGCATCTGATTATTAACCGAAAGGATCGACTATAATGCTTCTCACAATCCTCACGATCGTTCAGCTCATTATGTGCATAGCCGTCACCGTCATCGTTCTCCTGCAGTCCGGCAAGAGCGCGGGCCTCTCCGGCGCCATCGCCGGCGGAGCGGAGACCTTCATGTCCAAGGGCAAGGCCAAGACTCTCGACGCCACTCTCGCCAAGGCGACCAAGTGGCTGGCGCTCGCTTTTGTCATAATGACGCTGTTGCTCAACCTCATCTGAGCCTTCTGCGAAAATTTTAGGACGCCGGATATCCGGCGTCCTTTTTTTACATCTCTGGATATACGGCCCGCGAGCCGCCGATGAGCTTCGGTCTTGTGCGCGCGGCCGTGACAAAGGCGCTGCCGATGTGCTGCACTTCCAACCGCAGCGGCACGGCAACATCCTTGAGGTGCATGCCTATAAGCGTGCTGCCGATGTCAAGTCCCGCGTCGGCTCTGACATGCTCCACGGCGACCGGCGAGTCCATGTTAGCCCACACAGCCGTGGCGAACGAGCCGCCGGCCTTGGGCTTCGGCATGACGCAGACGGTTTCGTAGCCAAAATGGTCGGCCGTCTCGCTCTCGACTATGAGCGCCCTGTTTAGATGCTCGCAGCACTGCGCCGCAAGGCGGAGCTCGCGCTCCTTTATCAGCGGCATAATGCCGTCCACCACCGCGAGCGCGGCCTCGGGCGTGGATTCGTGTCCTATCCGGCCGCCGACTATCTCGCTTGTGGAGCAGCCGACGACGATCAGCGCGCCGGCGCGGGGCTTCGCCGCGTCAAGCAGCTCGGCCATGGCCTCGGCCGCCTGCGCTTTCAACTCCTCATATGTTATTTCCATTTGTTCTCACATCTCCAGACCGGGTCTGTGACCCAAATATTCACAAGCTCATTCTAACACCTTTCAAAGCGTTTGACAACCGTTGGACGCGAGTGTATATTATAATGGTTTTATACGATTTGAGGTACTGCCATGAACAAAAGCAAGGGCTTTCTCGCGCTGATCATCTGCTATCTGATATGGGGCATGCAGCCGGTCTACTGGTCGTTCCTGCCGGGCTTCGACTCAATGTTTATCCTGAGCATCAGGATAATAATGAGCGTGTTCTTCACCTGCCTGTATCTCGTCTGCACCGGGCATTTCAAGGACTATCTGCGGACCTTCAGAGACTGGTCGGTCATGAAATATCTCGCGCCGGCCTCGGTTTTTATCGGCGCGGACTGGGGAGTTTTCATCTGGGCCGCCACCCACGGTCACGTCCTCGATACCTCCATCGGCTACTATCTCAACCCCATGATAATATTTCTCGTGGGCGTACTGCTTTTCAAGGAGCGCGGACACATTCTTGAATACGCCGCAATAATCCTCGCCTGTGTCGGCGTGGCGGTTAGCACGATAGAATATGGCTCCTTCCCCGTCATTTCGATCGTCTGCGCTGTGCTCTGGCCCGTTTATGCCACGATCAAGAAAGCGGCGAAGTCCGACCCCATCGTGAGCATCGCGATAGAGTCCACCCTGCTTTGCCCATTTGCAATTGCCTATGCGCTGATATTCTGCCGGGGCGACGGCGGCTTCGCCTCCGTTACCTGGGGCAGCGTGCCGCTGCTCATCGGCTCCGGCATCGTCACCGCCCTGCCGATGGTGCTCTATACCTTCACAGTTAACGACCTGCCCTTCAAGGTGGTGGGTGTGCTCCAATACGCCTGCTGCACAATATCGTTCCTCTGCGGCGTCATCTTCCTGCATGAGGCCATCACCCCCTCGAAGCTTATCATGTTCGGCTTCATCTGGGCCGGTCTGATCCTCTTTACTGTCGGCAGCTTCCGCCGCCACGCGCTTGAGGCGCGCTCGGAGCAATAATTCCTGAATAGAAACACAGAAAGGACGGCTTTTCAGCCGTTCTTTTAAGTATTATGCTTATTCCTCTTCCCAGTTGTGCCAGACGTTCTGGACGTCGTCGTTGTCGTCGAACATATCGAGCATCTTCTGCATGTTCTTGACGTCGCCCTCATCCGTGAGCTTGATATAGGTCTGCGGGACCATTTCGACCTGCGCGGAGAGCAGCGGATAGCCCTTGAGCGTGAGGTAGTCGGCCACGGCCGTAACGTCGTCCGGCTCGGTATAGATCTGGAACACCTCGCCGTCCTGCTCCATATCGGCGGCGCCGGCGTCCATGGCGTCCTCAAGCACACCGTCCTCGGTGTAGTCGCCGTCCTCATTGTTGACGACGATAACGCCCTTTTTATCGAAGCTCCACGAAACGCAGCCGGCGGCGCCCATATTGCCGTTATACTTATCAAAGGCATGTCGCACCTCGGAGGCGGTTCGGTTGCGGTTATCGGTCACGGTCTCGACTATCACGGCAACGCCGGCGGGGCCGTAGCCCTCGTAGTTGATAGACTCAAAGTTGTCTGTGTTTCCGGAGCCGAGAGCCTTTTCGATGGTGCGCTTGATGTTGTCGTTAGGCATGTTGGCAGCCTTGGCCTTTGTGATAACTGCCGCGAGGCGGGAATTGTTCACCGCATCTCCGCTGCCGCCCTCCTTGACCGCGACGATCATCTCGCGGGCGATCTTCGTGAAGGCCTGAGCGCGCTTGGCGTCCGCAGCGCCCTTCGTTTTCTGTATATTATGCCATTTGGAATGTCCGGACATATCAACAACCCCTTGTGAATATTTAGCCCTAATAGTTTAACACCTTCGGCCGCATAAGGCAAGGGGTAATATCACATAACCTATTTCTCCGACGGGATCAGAAGCACGCGGCCGGCGATCTCGCAGCCGCTCTCAAGCGAATTTAGCTCCGTTATCAGCGTTCGGGTCGAATGGCAGCGCTTGGCAAGAGACCACAGGCTGTCGCCCTCGGAGGCACGCACTACCGTGAGTGACGGCACGCCGCTGTGATCGCTCAGCCTTTCGCCCACGCTTATGGCGCTGATCTGGTCGATCACCGCGTCCTCGCCGCACAGCAGCTCGAGCTCGACCGGCACTCTCAGCTCCAGAGCACCGTTTCGTATCGACACGCCGACCGTACCGCAGTGCACCGAGAGCACCTCGCAGAAATCGTCCGCAGCGGCGTCCCCGTTCACCCGGCGGGAGAGGGTGTACACATCTCCGGAGGCTGTCGTGTAGGCTACCTCTGCGAGCGCCGTTATGCTCACGCCTCCGGCCGAAGCGCCGACCTGAACGATCCTCGCGCACGCACTGAGCACCGCGGCGGGGGCAAGCTCCGTCTCCGCCGTGCCGCTGAGAGTAACGCTCACGCACTCGCGTCTGTGCGGCCCCCCGGGACAAAGCCGCTGCGTCTGCGTCTGCAGCTCATACAGATTGCAGCAGCAGTCGGTTATATAGCGCGCCTCCACGGCGTCCGCGCAGATGACCTGCGCGACCATGTGGAGCTCCGCCTTAAGCCCCGACGCGCCGCCGGAGAGCTGCGCCGGCTCGATATAGAAGCCCGTCGGCATCATATATACCGCGCACTCGGGGCAGGCCGGCTCAAGCCCCGTGTCGATGATCTGCGTGAACTCCGAGACGAACTCCTCAAAGAAGAGCTCCGCGTCATCGGCGAGGACGCATCTGACTCTGGCTTCGCCCTTCGCCACAGCCTTGCCGCCCACAAACCGCACCTCGGCGGTATCCACCTGCGGCGAGGCGAGCAGCAGCTCGCCCGGTGAGGCGAGCGTGTATTCGTCGGTAACCGTGAAGGTCTTTTCCCTGACGCATACGACGGGCGTGAGCATGACGCTCTGCGTGAGCAGCTCCACGCTTGTCTCACCCTCGGGCGCGTCGGTGAACGCCGCCTCGGATACGACCCACGCGCTCAGCTCCGCGCTCACGCTCGCCCGGATAACGACCTTGCGCGGATTCAGCGTCCGCGCCTCAACGTTCATGAGCGTCAGCCTCGCCACGGGCACGCAGCGCGTGTCGAGCGCCTCGGCCTGAGCCGAAAAGCTAAAGGGAACGGTCGCCGAAAGGCTGTGCGGCGCTCCCCCGCCCTCCGGCAGCCAGACGACCGTCGCCTCGGCCTGAGCCGTCACGGTGAGCTCCCCGGCCGCGGCCTGCTTCGAGCGGATGAGCACCGTCGCGTCCGCTCCGAGTATGCGCTCTATATCCGGAAGCGTGTCCGGTACGACTACCTCAGCCGCCTCCTCGACCACGACACGCTCGCTCAGCACGCGCTCAAAGCAGTCTGTTATGTGTTTTTTGAGTACAAGCTCCATACATACCTCTCCTCGCACAAATATCAGTAGATGATATGCGCGCCGGACGAGGTATATGCTCTACCGGCAGCGAATGAGCCACATTCCGCAGCAGATGAGCATCATTGCGAGCGCAAACCACCAGAAGCCCGCCGGCAGTATGAGCGCCAGAATAATTATCACGCCGCCCAGCACGGCGCAGCAGCCGATGTTCGGCCCTCTGCCTCTCCTTCGGCGCATAATATCACCCCCGCGTATAATGTGTTCTCTACATTATACGCGGGGGTGATGCTTTTTGTGAGAGTCATTCCCAGTCCTTATGCTTTGCCGAGATCTCATAGAGCCGCGCGTAGCTCGCATACCGGCTCCGGTCGATCTTCCCCTCCTCCACGGCTCCTGTGACCGCGCAGTCGGGCTCTTTGAGATGGGCGCAGTCCATAAAACGGCACCGGCCGAGATACGGCTCGAACTCGGGAAAGGCATATTGCAGCTCATCCCTGGGTATGGGCGGCATCTGCTCCACATCAAAGGAGGCAAAGCCAGGCGTATCGGCCACAAAGGCGTTGCCGCCAATGGGGAACATCTCGATATGCCGCGTGGTATGCCGCCCTCTGCCGAGCTTCTCGCTCACCTCTCCCACCTCAAGCGAGAGACCGGGCGCGAGCGCGTTGAGCAGGCTCGACTTTCCGACGCCGGAGTTGCCGGAGAAGGCGCAGACGCAGCCGGCAAGCTCCGCTCTGAGAGCGTCTATGCCCTCCCCCGTCACGGCGCTCGTGAGGATCGCCTTATAGGGCGTTGAAGCATATATATCGCGCAGTCTGAAACACGGAGAGACGTCGTTTTTATTGATGCAGATCACAACGCGGCAGTCGTTGTGCTCCGCTACGGCCGTCACGCGGTCTATCAGGAACGGATCCGTTACGGGGTTGGTCTCCGACGCGACGGCGACCATCACGTCGATATTCGCCACGGCGGGGCGCACGAAGCAGTTCCGGCGCGGGAGAATGGCGTCCACCCTGCCGCGTCCCTGCGCGTCGGTCGAAAAATCGACGCTGTCACCCACGAGCGGGCTCTCGCCCTCGTTCCTGAAGCGCCCGCGCGCGCGGCACTCCACCGTCTCGGCGCCGGAGCGCACATAATAGAAGCCGCTCAGGGCTTTGATGATGATACCCTCCGGCATCAGCCGGCGTCCTCCGTGCCTGTTTTCTCGGGGCCGAGCGAAACCCAGATGTTTATGGTCGTGTGCGCCTCCACATCCTCATAGGCGGCGACGCTCTGCTTGAACACGATCCCGGCGTCGTAATCGCTGTTGACATATGTGACGCTGCCGGAGAGCCCGGAGCTCTCAAGCCTGTCGAGTGCCGTGGCCTCGGTATAGCCGACGAGGTTCGGCATCGTGATTATCGCGGCCTCCGGGCCGAGGCTCACCGTGAGATAAACAGTGGAGCCGGCCGGCAGAGTCTCCCCCGCCGCAGGATTGGTGGAGATAACATAGTCCTCCGTAACGGTCGTGGAGGCCTCCCGTATCTCATCAACGATAAAGCCCGCGTTTTGCAGCTCTATGGTCGCCTCCTGATACTGCCAGTTGACGACGTCCGGGATAGTGGTCTCGACCACGCCCGCGCTGACATACAGCGTGACGTCGATCTTCTCGGGCACTACCATCATGCTGCGCCCCGCCTCGGGCTCCTGATCGACAATGACACCCTCGGCCACATCGGGCACGACCTCAATCTTCACGGTGAAGTTAAAGAGCTCGCGAAAGTCGCCGTTGTTATAGATCTCCTCATACCGGTCGCCGATAAAGTCGGGCATCTCTATGCGCTCGGCGACGCTGAAAATATCCTTGAGCCAGTAGTTCCAGAGGAAGATGAACACGGCGATCACGAACACGAGCACGCCGAACACGCCCGTGAGCAGACTCACCTTGCGCGAGCGGTGACGGCGGCGGCGATAGCTGTCGCGTCCCATCTCGCCCTCGCTGCTGATCGGAGTGACGTCGCGCAGCACGCCGTCCTCATCCGCGGGGACGCTGTCCGTCCCGTCCGAACCGGCGGCGGGCTTTGCGAGCAGCGCGGCCTGCAGCTTGCGGAACTGCTCGAGCTCGTCGAGAAGCTCCGAGGCGGACTGATAACGCGCGCCGATATCCGCGCTCATCGCCTTCATCGTGATGCGCTCGAGCTCCGGCGGCACCTCGCGGTTTATCTCGGTGGGCAGGCTCGCGCCGCCCGCCATATGCAGGCGCGCTATCTCCTCTGCCGTGTGCCCGTCATAGGGCAGCACGCCCGTGAGCATTTCATACATTACGACGCCGAGCGAGTAAATGTCGCTCCTCGCGTCAGGCACCTCGCCCCTCGCCTGCTCGGGCGCGATATAGTGCACGCTGCCCTCGGCGGTATCCGACCGGCCGGCGCGGCTGTTTTCAAGCGCGGCTATGCCGAAATCGGCGACTTTTATGGTGCCGTCGCGCAGGATCATGATGTTCTGGGGCTTGATGTCCCTGTGTATTATGCCCTTGGCGTGGGCATGCTCGAGCGCCTTGGAGATCTGGATGGAGAAATGCAGAGCCTCCTTCCAGCCGAGAGCGCCCTTCTTTTTCATGTACTGCTTGAGCGTGATGCCTTCAATGAGCTCCATGACGATGTACTGGCA
>CAYNMN010000014.1:0-21958 GCA_964398305.1 uncultured Oscillospiraceae bacterium | reverse complement strand
CTCCTGAATGATCTCCATGTGCAGCATGCCGAGAAAGCCGCACCGGAAGCCGAAGCCGAGCGCGACCGACGACTCCGGCTCGAACGAGAGCGAGGCGTCGTTGAGCTTTAGTTTTTCGAGCGCGTCGCGCAGGTCGGGGTACTTCGAGCCGTCCTCGGTATAGATGCCGCAATAGACCATCGGCCGCGGCTGGGAATAGCCGGACAGCGGCTCGGCGGCGGGGTTCGCCGCGCCGGTGACAGTGTCGCCCACGCGGGTGTCGGCTACGTTTTTTATGCTCGCGGTGAAATAGCCGACGTCGCCGGCGGCGAGCTCCTCGCAGGGGTCGAGCCCGATGGGGCGCAGATGTCCCACCTCGAGCACCTTATAGGCGGCGCCCGTGGCCATCAGCCGCACATCCATATCCCTGCGGATGCGCCCGTCCTTCACCCGCATGAGCACCACGACACCGCGGTAGGAGTCATACTGGCTGTCGAAGATCAGCGCGCGCAGCGGGGCTTCGGGGTCGCCCTTCGGCGCGGGGACGTTGCTGACGACATCCTCGAGCACGGCGCGGATGTTTATGCCGTTTTTCGCGGAGATCTCCGGCGCGTCGAGAGCCGGTATGCCGATGATGTCCTCTATCTCCGTCTTGACCCGCGCGGGGTCGGCGGCGGGCAGGTCGATCTTGTTGACGACCGGCAGGATCTCAAGATCGTGATTGAGCGCGAGATATGTGTTGGCGAGGGTCTGCGCCTCGACGCCCTGAGAGGCGTCCACCACTAGCACCGCGCCCTCGCACGCGGCGAGCGAGCGGCTGACCTCGTAGTTGAAGTCGACGTGCCCCGGCGTGTCGATGAGGTTGAGGGTATAGGTCTCGCCGTCGTCGGCGCGGTAGCTCAGACCCACGGCGCGCGCCTTGATCGTGATGCCGTGCTCGCGCTCAAGCTCCATGTTGTCGAGGATCTGGTCGGACATGATGCGCTCATCCACCGCGCCGCAGAGCTCTATGAGCCTGTCCGACAGCGTGGATTTGCCATGGTCGATGTGTGCGATTATCGAGAAGTTGCGGATATGCGTCTGGTCTATCATACAGTCACCTCAAGGGGCAAATCCACGCCGGGCTCCCAATGAAAGCCCAGCGGAGCGGGTTTCGTTGGGAGAAGGAGCCGCAGCGGAGCGGGCGAGCTTTCGCGCAGGCGCGGAAGCGAGTGATGCGGAGCTTGCGGCGACGCTTTGCCATGATCTATGTGGGCGATTATCGAGAAGTTGCGGATATGCGTCCGGTCTGTCATTCCTTCTCACCTCCGGCAAAGGCGTCGGCCCTGTCAGCCATCGCGCGCAGCTCGCCGGCGAAGGCGCATATCTCGTCGAGTCGCTCGGCATAGCCGTGCGGCAGCGGAGTGCGGCCGAGCAGATAGTCCGCCGACACGCCGTAATAGTCGCAGGCGCGCACAACAAAGGCGAGCCCCGGCTCGCGCGCGCCGTTTTCATAGTGGGAGAGCAGCGCCTGACTTATGCCGAGGTCGGCGGCGACGCGGCGCTGGGAAAGCCCGCGCTCCTGCCGCAGCTCGGCCATGGTTTTGCAGAACAATAGATCCATCGGTTTTCCTCCAAAATTATTACCGAGAGTATTATAACCGAGGGACGCCCGCTTGTAAATAGCCTCTGCACGGCGTCCGCAGGGCGCGGAGCAGTCACACGATCATGTTCCCGTCCACGCCGAGGATCTGTCCGGTGATGAAGTCCGCCTCGTCCGAGGCGAGGAAGGCGACGGCGCGCGCGACGTCCTGCGTGGTGCCGATGCGGCAGAGCGCGCTCGCGTCCGCCATGCGCTGCTTGTCCTCGGAAGTGAAGCAGGCGAGCATATCGGTATCGATAGACCCGGGGGCGACGGCGTTTACCCTGATCCCCGACGGGCCGAGCTCCTTGGCGAGCGATTTTGTGAGCGCGATGATCGCGCCCTTGCTCGCGGAGTACGCCGCTTCGCACGAGCCGCCGTGCACCGCGAGGATGGAGGACGTGAGCACTATGCAGCCGCGCTTATTGTGCACCATGTGCGGTATCGCCGCGCGGCAGCAGTTGAAGGCGCCCTCAACATTCACGGCGAAGATGCGCCGCCACGCCTCGCTCGTCATTTCCTGCACCAGCCCGGAATACGCTATGCCGGCGTTGCACACCAGCAGCTCTACCCCGCCCACGGCGGAGAACATCGCCGCGACCTGCTCCGGGTCGGCAACGTCGGCCCGGTATGCGGGGCAGCCGAGCTCCCTTGAGAGCGCCGCCGCGGCCTCGCCCGATTCGTGCCAGTTGAGATTTACGCTCCAGCCGCGGCGCGCGAGCTCACGAGCCTCCTCGGCGCCTATGCCCCGGGAGGAGCCGGTTATAAGTGCGTTTTTCATCGTTCGTCACTCCATACAAGTTTTACCCGACGCGCAACATTTGTAAATGTGCCGCGTCTGTGTTATTATAAGCAAAGAATCTTTCGCGGGGAGATGCGCAATGAAAAGACCGTGGAATCTAAATACAAGAACCTGGGCCTATCTCGGCGGCGGCACGGCGCTGCTCGCCGTGCTCACGGTGGCGCTCTGCGCGCTCGGCGGAGTTTTTGACTTCTCCGTTGACAAGGCGCAGGAGACGACGGAGCTCGCGACGCCCGTCGCGGTGATAACGGCGCAGCCGCAGGTAAGCGAGACCGACAACGGCGGCGGCGAGACCGGAATATGGCACGGCATAAGCGCCATCGCCTCCAAGGGCGGGTCGATAATCCCCTCCGGCCTTGTGGAGGTGGATTACGGCGAGGACGCGAGCTTCAGCATAGACGCGTGGGCGGGCTATGAGCTCACCGACCTGAAGGTGGACGGAGTGTCGGTGCCTTCCGCCGACTACAGGGTTCTCGTCGGCAGCTCATACTATTACTCCTTCACGAACGTGACGGACAATCACTCCATCTATGCCGTGTTCAGCAAGGTCGCCGAGCCGACGCCCGAGCCCTCGGACGAGCCGGAGCCGAGCAGCACGCCCTATACCTCCGCCACGGATCTGCGGTAGCCCGACCGCCGACACAATATAATAATTAGCAGTGAACGGTCCCGACCGTTCCGCGGCACGTTTATCACCGGCGTCGGTCTTATTCGTTTTCGCGGAGCGGTCGGGGCCGTTCCCTGTCCGCTTTTTTTGTTATATATCCATTATCCGGCAGATGAAGCCGCCGCCCTCTCCGATCTCCACAACGCCGAAGGTGGGCTTTAGCCCCGTTCCGGCGCTGCCGGGGTTCATTATTTTTATGCCGCCGACCTCGCGCACGAGCGGGGTATGCGTATGCCCGAACAGGACGAGGGACGCGCCGGCGCAGTGGGCGCTGCACAGCAGGGAGTCGAGCGAGACCTTCACGCCGTAGCGGTGGCCGTGCGCCGCGAAAACGGTAACAGGCCCGGCAAGAAAGGTCACGCTGTCCGGCTCGCGGGAGTTGTAGTCGCAGTTGCCCGGAACGGCGTAGAGCGGAATGTCCGGGAACTCGCTCCGCAGGCATCGGGCGTCGCGGAGGTGGTCGCCGAGATGGACGAGCACATCGGGTCTCACGCGCCTTGCCGCGGCAAGCATTCCGCCGCAGCTGCCGTGGGTATCGGAAAAAACGGCTATCAGCAAGGTAATTCACCTCAAAGAACGGTTTGAATATACTGGTAACAGGGAAATAAGGAGGTGCCGGTATGGACATAGAGGGCGCAGGCCGCCTTCTCGCGGAGAGCGGCAAGGCGGACGCAGTGAAGGCTCTGGCCGGATCGGAGGAGGCGAAGCGGCTCTCGCAGCTCCTCGACGGGGCGCAGGTGGAGCGGGCGGCAAGATCGGGCGACGCCGCCGCGCTGCGCGGGATACTCTCCCGGGTGCTTTCGACCGAGGAGGGGCGGAGACTGACGGAAAAGCTCAGGGACGCAATGAAGTAAGGGAGGTCGCGCACCGTGGACGATCTGGGCGACAAGCTCAACGCCATACTCAACGATCCCGAGCAGTTCGGGAGGATAGCCCGCATGGCCCAGTCGATCATGGGCGGAGAGTCGGGCGCGCCGGCGGCCAAGGCGCCGCCGGAGAAAACGCCCGAGCTCGCGGCGCTCGCGGCGCGCGTTTCGGCGGCCATGGGCGCGGGCGGAGGGAGCGACAAGCGCGCTCTGCTCGAGGCGATGAAGCCCTATCTCTCCGAAAAGAGGCGCGGGAAGATGGATAAGGCGCTGCGTCTGGCAAGGCTCGCGAGCATGGCGCAGCTCCTTGTGGGTGAGCTGGGGGAGGACGGCGATGTATAACCGCTATAATGGCAACACCGGACACTTCGTCCGCGTGCCGGACGTCGACGGAGCGCCCCGGCGGGAGGAGCGCATAGCGCCGATGAAAAAGCCGCCTCCCGTCGGCGGGGGCGGCCTGAGGGAGCTGTTGCCCGCCGGAATACAGGACGTACTCGGCGGCATATTGCCGAAGATACTGCCCGACGGTCTGGAGACCGGGGACATCATCCTTCTGCTCGTGCTCTACCTGATGTATAAGGAGAGCGGGGATACGGAGCTGCTTGTGATCCTCGCGGCGATGTTCTTTTTATGACGCCGCCTCGGGGAGCTTGAAGAGCGAGCTGTCCGGAGCGGCAAGCGTCACCTCGCCGGAGGTCATGGAGTATATGAGCTCGTCGCCGTCCCAGGTCTCCGCGCCCATGAGCAGGCCGGTGGCCACGCTTACATAGACCACATCCCGATAGCCGAAGCTGCCGGAGATATATTCGGCCATGACGCAGCCCTCGCCGGCGTATTCAACATAGGCGGCGGCGGTGATGTCGGCGGGGTCGACGCTCAGCAGATCCTCATAGGTCAGGCAGCGCAGCCACTTGTCCTCTCCGGCCGACCACACGGCGTCCGAAAAAACCTCGTTCGAGCCGTTATACCAGATGTAGAGCGTGCCGCCGGAGGTGAGCAGGATGTTCTTGCGCTCGCTCTCGGAGCGGATGCGGACGCTGCCGCCCGTGACCCACACGTCGAGAGTCTCGCTCGAGCTGCCGCCCTTCCAGAAGTCCTCGATCGTGACGCTGCGGGAGTAGGTGTCCGTCCGCTCAAGCGTGGCGACCACGGCCTGAACGGTCTGCGTTGTGAGCTCCGCCGGGGAGACGTCCGAATCCGCGCCGCTCCCGCCGTTATCCGCGCCGGCCTCCCGCGTGGGCAGCACCACGGCGGGAGTGTCCACCGAGGGGTCGCGCAGCAGCAGCGCGCCGGCGATCACCGCCGCCGCAATGGCGAGAATGACGATTGAAAACAGGAGCGTTCTGCGGTTTTTCACGGTCTGAATTCCTCCGGCGCCTTATCGCTCGCGCCAAAGCTGTATAGTATTGCGTCGGCTATCCTGCGGCAGGCTTGCCCGTCGCCATAGGGGTTGACGGCGCGCGCCATTGCGGAATATTTTTCACTGTCTGTGAGCAGGTCGCGGGCAAGGGCGTATATGTCCTCCCGCTTTGTGCCGGCGATGGCGACCGTGCCGGCCGCCACGGCCTCGGGGCGCTCAGTCTCCCGGCGCAGGACGATAACGGGCCTGCCGAGCGCGGGCGCCTCCTCCTGTATGCCGCCGGAGTCCGTCATGACCAGGCAGCTTTTCGCCATGAGCCGGTGCATATCCACCGCGCCGAGCGGCGCGATGAGCTTGATGTTTTCAACGCCGGAGAGATACCGGCTCGCCGTCTCCCGCACCGCGGGCGCGGGGTGGACGGGGTAGACGATCAGCACGTCGGGAAAATCGCGGGCAATATCGCGCACGGCGAGGAAGATGTTCTCCATCGGCTCGCCGTAGTTCTCGCGTCTGTGGCAGGTCATGGACACGACGCGGCGTCCCGTCAGCTCAAGCGCCGAGAGCTCAGGAGAGGCGAAGCCCTCGCCCCTCGCCGTGTAGGCGAGCGCGTCGATCACCGTGTTGCCCGTTACGAAAACGCCCTGCGTTATCCCCTCGCGCCGGAGGTTTTCGGCGTTGAGCGCCGTGGGCGCGAAGTGATAGGTCGCTATCTGCCCGGTCAGGCGGCGGTTCATCTCCTCCGGGAAGGGGGAGTATCTGTCATAGGTGCGCAGTCCCGCCTCGACATGGCCGACGGGCAGCTTGTCATAGAAGGCGGCGAGAGCGGCGGAGGTGGAGGTGGTGGTGTCCCCATGGACGAGCACGAGATCGGGGCGGTATGTCCCGAACACCTCCGCCATGCCGTAGAGCACACGGGAGGTGACGTCCGCAAGGGTCTGCCCCTTGCGCATGATGTCCAGATCGAAGTCCGGTCTGATCGAGAACGCGCCGAGCACCTCGTCGAGCATCTCGCGGTGCTGCGCCGTGACGCAGACGGCGGAGTCTATCTCCGGGTGCTTTTGAAGCTCGAGCACGAGCGGCGCCATTTTTATGGCTTCCGGCCTTGTGCCGAATACGGACAGGACTCTGATCGCCATCACTTGCCCTCCCAGTCGTCGCCCTGGACGGGAGGGACGTCCTCCCCCTCGCTGCCCTTGGGCGGGTGGTATTGGTGACCTCTGAGCGTTTTGGCAATGAACACGCCGACGACCACGGAGGCCGCCGCCGCGAAAACGAGCAGGAACAGCCGCACCTCGCCGCTTGTGGCGAGGACGACGGCGCACAGGCCGAGTATCGCCGAGACGGAGTAGAGTATCGCGACCGCCTGCTTCTGCGAAAGACCCATGTCTATGAGCCGGTGGTGCAGATGTCCCCTGTCCGGGTGCATGGGGCTCTGACCGCGGGCGAGGCGGCGGATTATCGCAAAGGCGGTGTCGAAAAGCGGGAGGGCTAGGGCAAGTATCGGCACGACGAAGGTGACGATCGCATAAAACTTGAACATACCGAGCACCGACACCGTAGAGAGCACATAGCCCAGCAGCAGAGCGCCCGTGTCGCCCATGAAAATCTTTGCGGGGTTGAGATTATAGGGCATGAAGCCGAGACACGCGCCCATAAGGCACGCGAGGATCACGGCGATGTTGCCCTCGGACACCAGCAGCGCCACAACGAACATCGTTGTGGAGGATATGGTGGACACGCCCACGGCGAGACCGTCCAGCCCGTCGATAAGGTTGACGGAGTTCGTGATGCCGACTATCCAGAAGATCGTGACGGGTATGGCGAGAGCGCCGAGGATGAGCGCCTCCTCCTCGTTGAGGAGGTTGGGGGAGCGCAGCACCTCGATAACCACGCCGTGCAGCACGGCCACAACTGCGGCCACTATCTGGATCATGAGCTTCACCCAGGCCTTGAGCGACACGACGTCGTCTATTGCGCCGCAGGCGACTATCACGACCGCGCCGAGCAATATGCCGCGCACCTGCTGCGTGACGTCTACAAAGAGGACGACGCTCAGCAGAAAGCCGAGGAATATGGCCAGCCCGCCCATACGCGGTATCGGGTGGTCGTGGACGCGGCGGACCTCCGTGGGGACGTCCATCGCGCCCACGCGCACGGCGAAGGCTTTTACTGCCGGGGTGGATGCAAAGCTGACGGCGAAGGCGGCGCCTATCGCCAGCAGGCAGCGCAGCCACACCGCTGTGTTGAGGAACATATTATTATCTCGCTTTTTTTGTTATTTGGCTATGAAGCCGAGCTTCTCATATACGGCGCGCTGCGTTACCGAGGAATCCGCGGCGGCCTTGTCGGCGCCCATCTTGTATATGCTCTCCAGATAGGCCCTGTCGCTGAGAAGTCTCGCCGCCTCCTCGCGGATGGGGCGCAGACGCTCCACAACGGCCTCGCCCGTGGCGACCTTGAGATGGCCGTACATCTTGCCGCGGAAGTCCGCCTCGGTCTCGGCCATGGTCTTGCCCGTGGCGCAGGAATATATCTGCATCAGATTGGACACGCCCGGCTTGCCGGCGGGATCCCAGCGCACGCAGTCGGCGGAGGTGTCGGAGTCCGTGACGGCGCGCTTGAACTTCTTCATGATGCTGTCCGGCTCCTCCATCAGATAGACGCAGCCGCCTGGGTCGCGGTCGGATTTGGACATCTTGTTCTCCGGGCTCGTGAGACTCATTATGCGCGCGCCCACCTTGGGGATGAAGGCATCCGGCAGACGGAAGGTCTCGCCGTAGAGATTGTTGAAGCGCTGCGCGATGTCGCGCGTGAGCTCGACGTGCTGCTTCTGATCCTCGCCCACGGGCACAAAATCGGCCTGATAGAGCAGGATATCCGCCGCCATGAGCGCCGGGTAGGTGAAGAGCCCGCCGGTGATGTTGTCGGCATGCTTGGCGCTCTTGTCCTTGAACTGCGTCATGCGCGAAAGCTCGCCGAACATCGTGTAGCAGCCGAGCACCCAGCCGAGCTCCGCGTGGGCGGGGACATGGCTCTGGATGAAGAGCGTGACCTTGTGGGGGTCAAGCCCGCAGGCGATATACTGCGCGAGCTGCTCAAGCGTGCGGCGGTGCAGCTCCTCCGGCACCTGCCGGACCGTGATGGCGTGCATATCGACGATGCAGTAATAGGCCTTGTAGTCGTCGATCATGTCCACCCAGTTTTTGATGGCGCCCATATAGGAGCCGAGAGTAAGGTCGCCGCTGGGCTGGATGCCGGAGAACATTATTTTCTTTTCACTCATTGTTGATGACCTCTGATCGGATTAGAATGTGTTTTCTTTTTTTATTTGCACTCCGCGGCGAGGGCCTTGAAGGCCGTCATGGAGCGTTTTATCATCTCGGGATCGACGCAGTAGGCAAGACGCACATAGCCGGGGCAGCCGAAGTTTGTGCCGGGCACGAGCAGGAGATTGTGCTCCTTGGCCTTTTTTACGAAGTCGGCCTCGGGGCCGATGGCCTTTACCCACATATAGAACGCGCCGGCGGGGTAGGCGCACGCATAGCCGAGCTCATGCAGGCCGTTATAGAGCAGCTTGCGGTTGGCGTCATAAGCGGCGATGTCGGTGGATTCCTCAAGGCAGCGCGCCACGGCCAGCTGCATCAGCGCCGGGGCGTTGACAAAGCCGAGCATGCGGTTGGCGACCACGCAGGCGTCGAAGATCAGCGCGCCCTCGTCCGCGTCGGAGGGGACTACGATGTAGCCGATACGCTCGCCGGGGAGGGAGAGGGACTTCGACCAGGAGTAGCCGACGATGGAGTTGCGGTAGCAGCTCGGCAGCCAGGGCACCTCCACGCCGTCATACGCGAGCTCGCGGTAGGGCTCGTCGGAGATGACATAGATGGGCTCGCCGAATTCCCTGCCCTTCACCTCGAGCATATCGCCGAGCCTCTTGAGCAGCTCCGCCGGATAGATGACACCGGTGGGGTTGTTGGGGTTGTTGATAATGAGCGCCTTGGTTTTGGGCGTGATCGCGGCGGCGATGGCGTCCACATCCGGGAGGAAGCCGTCCTTCTCGGAGGCGTTCACGCGCACGACGGAGGCGCCGGCGTTGGCGATGTAGTTGTTATACTCGAAGAAGTACGGCGGGATGACGATGACCTCGTCGCCCGGGTTGCAGATCGTCATAAGAATGCAGTTGAGCCCGCCGGCCGCGCCGACGGTCATCATGATGTTGCCCTCGTTATAGCTCGTTCCGAAGCGCTTGTTGAGCGAACCGGCCACGGCCGCGCGCACCTCCGGGAAACCGGCGTTGGCGGGATAGCCGTGGATCTTCATGGGCTCGGTGTTTTGGATGATGTCCACCACCGCGTCCTCAAAGGCCTGGGGAGGCGGGAAATAGGGGTTGCCTATGGAGAAGTCGTAAACGTTCTCCTTGCCGTAAAGTCCGGCAAGGCGCTTGCCCTCCTCGAACATGGCGCGAATGGCGCTGCCGCCGGCGGCCATCTGGGCGAGTCTTTTTGATATCATGGACAATGCCTCCTTACTTATAATCAATGCAAAATATTTTACCACAAACCCGCTTTTAATACAATAGCCGCTTGACAAGCGTCCCGCCTTAAAATAATATAGTCCTGCTTGAAAGAGAGGCGTTTTTTTATGAAAAACAATGAATGGTTCGCGCAGATGGAGGCGCGCATACCCCGGGGCGAGACCCGCACGAGATTCGCTCCGAGCCCCACGGGCTATATGCACGTCGGCAATCTCCGCACCGCTTTGTATACCTATCTCATCGCCCGCAGGGACGGCGGAAGGTTCATCCTCCGCATCGAGGACACCGACCAGGGCCGCCTTGTGGAGGGCGCCGTGGACATCATATATTCCACCATGGCCGAGTGCGGGCTGAAGCATGACGAGGGCCCGGACGTCGGCGGCCCGGTGGGGCCGTATGTCCAGACGGAGCGCCGGGAGCTTTACGGCGAGTATGCCGAGCTGCTCATCGCGCGCGGCAGCGCGTACCGCTGCTTCTGCGAAAAGTCCGAGTCCGAGGAGGACGCCGGCGACTTCGCGCGCGCCGAGGACCCCTGCCGCTCGCTGAGCGCGGAGGAGTCCGCCGCGAGAGCCGCCGCGGGCGAGCCCTTCGTGGTGCGCCAGCGCATACCGGGCGAGGGGAGCACCACCTTCCGCGACGAGATCTTCGGCGAGATAACCGTGCCCAACGCCGATCTCGACGATCAGGTGCTCATGAAGCGCGACGGCCTGCCCACCTATAACTTTGCGAACGTCGTGGACGATCACCTCATGGGCATAACCCATGTCGTGCGCGGCACGGAATATCTTTCGAGCGCGCCGAAGTATAACCTGCTCTATGAGGCCTTCGGCTGGGAGATACCCAAATATGTCCACTGTTCGCCCGTCATGCGCGACGCCCACAACAAGATGAGCAAGCGCCACGGCGACCCGAGCTATGAGGATCTCAAGGCGCAGGGCTATCTGACGGACGCGATACTCAACTATGTCGCGCTGCTCGGCTGGTCTCCGGCCGGAGAGCGGGAGATATACTCCCTCGCCGAGCTTGAGGGCGTATTTGATCTCGCGGGGCTCTCGAAGTCCCCGGCTATCTTCGATATCGAAAAGCTCAGATACTTCAACGCCGAGTATATCCGCGCCATGTCGCCGGAGAGCTTCGCCGCGGCGGCGGAGCCGTTCATCCGTCAGGCCGTCACGAGCCCGGATATCGACCCCGCGGCGATAGCGGCGCTGCTCCAGCAGCGCACGGAGGTGCTCACGGACATCCCCGCGAAGCTCGATTTCTTCGACGCTCTGCCGGAGTATGATACCGAGCTTTATACCAACAAAAAGAGCAAGACGGACGCCGCCGTGAGCCTTGATATGCTCCAAAGGACCCGCCCCGTCCTCGCCGCGTCGGGCGAGTGGACGGACGAGGCGATCCACGCCGCGCTCACGGAGCTCGCCGCCGCTCTGGGCGTTAAGAACGCGACGCTGATGTGGCCGCTGCGCATCGCCGTGTCGGGCCGAGCCGTGACCCCCGGCGGCGCGGTGGAGCTCTGCCGCATCCTCGGCCGCGACCGCGTGCTTGAGCGCATGGACAGGGGCATCGAAAAATTGAGTTAATTTTTGACACTCATTAAATCACCTCTCCCGGAGAAAATACCGGTAGAGGTGATTTGTATATGAGCTCAAAGGGTTTGAAGATAGCCGTCGCCGTGCTCGCGGCGGCGGTGGTGGGCGTGGGCGCGTTTGCCGTTGTGCAGACAACGAGGCTCGCGGATTCGCGGCGTGTGTGCGCCATCTACGGCGAGCACGCGGTGAACGAGCTCGCCTCAAGTCTCGACGCGCTTGAGGTATCGCTCTCGGCGTCGCTTGATGCGGAGGACGGCGCGGCGCTCGCGGAGAGCTGCGCCGAGGCCGCCGTCCACGCGCGCATAGCCCTCTCGGCGCTCGGCGCGCTGCCCTGCGCGTCCTATGAGTTCGAGCGCATGGCGGGAAACCTGGACGCCGCGCTCGACTATACCTCCTGGGCGGTGCTCCGTGCCGCCGCCGGCACGCTCACGCCCGAGGACGCCGCCGACACGCTCGCGCAGCTGCACGGGCGCGCCGAGACCATTTCCTCCGGCACCGCGTCCCTGCGTCAGGCGCTTGCGGACAGCGCCGTGTGCATGAGCGAGTTCGGCGAGTGCGGCGACTCCGACTGCACCGACACCGTGGGCAGCGAGCTGCGCGGTATCGAGGCCGCGCTCGACGTGCCGCCGGAGATAGAATACCCGGCGTGACGCTGTCCGCGCCGGCGGCTTGTACGTCCGCGTACAACCTCCGCGCCGGTGCGGGGTACATATGAGAGCCACATTAAACAAAGGAGAGATCAGAATGACAATAACACTTTCACTTTCCGCAGGAGGTGAGGCCTGATGTCCTCCTCCGCCAAAACGACCACCCTTCAGCTCAACCAATGGTCGCGCACGGACGGCGTCTGCATGGACGACTTCAACGCCGACAACCTCGCGATAGAAACCGCCTTCAGCGGTCTGCGGATACCGTCGGTCAAGCTGCTGGACGTGACCACCTCGGCAGACGCGGTGCAGGTAGACCTTGATTTCAGCACCCTCGACCTGAGCCCCTTCCGCTCCCTTGAGGTCGTGGCCTGCAATCTTGAAAGTGCCTGCACCAATGTTTCTAGCAACAATGCCGGCGACCGGGTCTACCTGCGCGTGAACGGAGATGCGAGCAGCAGCTACCATTATTATTCCAACCTGTCATATAGCAGCACTCTGAACGGGACATATACATATCTTGCCTCCGGCACGCTGCCGTATCCGATTTACGACTATACGAACCTCGCCCCCAGCAGCATGATGTCCCTGCATCTGGCTTTCACCCCCGGCCACGACGCTACCCGGCGCATGGCGCTTGCCGCCCTGAATTTCGACACCGGCATTTATCGCGCCGCCTCCGAGAAAGCGTGGGTAAACCTGCAAGAGGGCATTTATACGCAGCTCAACAGCATCGCCTCGCTCCAGACGCTCAACTTCGTCGCCATCGCCAACACCGCCTACAACTCCGGCGCCTCCGGCATAAAAGCGGGAGCGCGTTTCCTCGTCTACGGAAACAAGACATAAGGAGAAAGATAAAACAGAGCCTGCGCCCCGCGGGGCGCAGGCTCTGTTTTCTGTTCCGGTAATGTCACACGCCGCACTCGGCGCGGAGAGCATCGACCCTGTCGGTCCGCTCCCACGCGACGCCCAGATCCTCGCGGCCCATGTGGCCGTATGCGGCGAGAGCGCGGTACTGCGGCTTCTTGAGCTCAAGATCGCGGATGATCGCGGTCGGGCGCAGGTCGAACACCTTGCTTATCGCCTGCTCGAGCACGCTGTCGGCCACCTTTCCCGTGCCGAAGGTCGTGACGTTCACGCTCACGGGGCTTGCCACGCCGATGGCGTAGGCGAGCTGCACCTGGCAGCGGCGCGCGAGACCGGCGGCGACGATGTTTTTCGCCACCCAGCGCGCGGCGTAGGTCGCGCTCCTGTCCACCTTGGTGGGATCCTTGCCGGAGAAGCAGCCGCCGCCGTGGGGAGCGCTGCCGCCGTAGGTGTCCACGATTATCTTGCGCCCCGTGAGACCGGAGTCCGCCGCCGGGCCGCCCTTCACGAAGCGGCCGGTGGGGTTGACGTAGTACTTGATGTCGCCCTTGTTCAGCTCGGGCGGGACGGTCGGGTTTATGACGAGCCTTATCATGTCAGCGCGGATCTGCGCGAGCGAGGCGCTCTCGGCGTGCTGGGTGGAGAGCACGACGGTGTCCACGCGCACCGGCTCGCCGTCGGCGTCGTATTCTATCGTCACCTGAGTCTTGCCGTCCGGCCGCAGATAGTCCACAAGCCCGGCCTTACGCACCTCCGTGAGACGCTTGGCCATCTTCTGCGCGAGGGATATGGGCAGCGGCATGAGCTCGCTCGTCTCGTCGCAGGCGTAGCCGAACATGATGCCCTGGTCGCCGGCGCCGTTGGTGAGATCGTCGCCCTCTCCGCCCTCCTTGAGCTCAAGCGATTCGTTCACGCCCATGGCGATGTCGCCGCTCTGCTCGTCTATCGCCGTTACAACGGCGCAGGTATTGCAGTCAAAGCCCTTTTCGGAGCTGTCGTAGCCGATGGAGCGCACGACCTCGCGGGCGATATGCGGGATGTCCACATAGCAGCTCGTGGATATCTCGCCCATGATATAGATCACTCCGGTGGTCGCCGTGCACTCACAGGCGACGTGGCCGTTCGGATCCTCGGCGAGTATGGCGTCGAGCACCGCGTCGGAGATCTGGTCGCAGATCTTGTCGGGATGTCCCTCAGTGACGGACTCCGAGGTGAAAAGATAGTTTGCCATTTTTACTCCTCCTTTGTTGTTCAATGGCGAAGAAAAGACCGCCGGAATAATCCGACGGTCGAAAAAAGCCCTGAGCATAACTCATCTTTCGGTTCACACCGCCGGATTTGGCACCTTGCATAAACGCAGGTTGTCGGGCTTCACAGGGCCGGTCCCTCCACCACTCTTGATAAGATATTTAATTACACGACCATTATACAGATATTTCGTCCGCTGTCAACACAACAGGGCGATTTTTTTCGCGCGCGGCCTCGGCGCGGCGGTCGGAATTTGACAGCGCGCACGGCGGCATAGTATAATCAGGGATGGTTTTGAACAAAACAGGGTCACGGGAGGCTTATATGAAAAAGACATTTCGAGGCGTCGCCGCCGCGCTCGTCTGCGCGCTGCTCATCTGCGCCCTTGCCGGCTGCGGGGCGACCATACCGGCCCCCTCTCTGCCGACGGCGGAGGTGACCATTCCCACTCCGCGGCTGCCTTCCCCCGTCGCCGCCGGACACGGGACCGCCGCTCTGCCGGAGGTCTGGCACGCCGACGAGGCCTTCTCCGACATGACGGCGCAGCCCTACGACCTCGCGCAATTCGAGGCTCTCACCGCGCCCATGTATTATTTCGCCGAAAAGGGCGGGACGGACGGAGCGTTCAACGCGCTCTGTCAGGATCTCTGGAACGAGCTCAACTACGTCTATACGCAGTACACTCTCGCCGATCTGGCTTATTCGCGCAACCCCTCCGACAAGGCTCTCGCCGACGCCGACGACGACGCCTGGGACGTTTACTCCGACGCGAACGACGAATACTGGGCCGCGATGCACGCCGTCGCCGTGTCGGACTACGCCTATCTGCTCGACGGGAGCTTTTACGCGAGCTGGCAGGCAGACCAGTTCGCGTCCTACTCCGGAAAAAACGACGCGCAAAACACGCTTTCGGACCGCGAGAGCGCGTTGGAAAAGGAATACTACACCGAAATCGCGGCGCGCTGGCCGGACACCGAGCGCATCGCGGAGATCTACATAGAGCTTCTCGGCATACGCGGCGAGCTCGCGCGCGGGGCGGGCTACGGCAGCTTTGCCGAATACTGCTACGACAACTATTACTTCCGCGAATACACGCCCGAGGACGCGCAGGAGCTATGGGCGCTGACAAAGAAATATTTCGTGCCGCTCGTTGAGCGCTACGGCGACGAGGTGAACGAAGCCTCGCTGGACGTCTACTGGTCAGACAGGATCGACTGCTCGGCCGCCGCGCTGCTCGACGCCATGGCGACCGTGCTTTCGCAGATCTCCACGGAGCTCTCGGACGTGCTCGACTATATGCTCGACTACGGGCTCTATGACATCGGCGGCGACTCCGTGCGCATGGACACGGGCTATACCACGCTGCTCTACTCCTCCAACGAGCCCTTCATCTTCGCCAAGCTCGGCGGGAATTATTACGACTACACCACGATGTTCCACGAGTTCGGACACTTCACCAACTACTGGTGCACGCGCAGCGACCTGCTGTTCGGTCTGCCGGATAACGACACCGCCGAGCTCCAGTCTCAGGGACTTGAGCTGCTTGCGCTGTTCTTCTACGGCGAGCTTTTCGGCGCGGAGGACGGCAAGGCCATTGCCGACGATCTGCTCATGAACGTCATTTACAGCGTTATTGACGGCTGCATGTACGACGAGTTCCAGCAGCTCGCCTATGCCGAGACCGCTCTCACCCCCGATCGGCTCCAGGAGCTGTATGCCCAGGTGCTCGGAGATTACGGCTACGATGCGGACGAGGACGATTACTTCTGGATGCACGTTGAGCACAATTTCTCCTATCCGTTCTACTATATCAGCTACGCCGTGAGCGCCGTCCCCGCGCTGGAGCTTTTCGCGCTTGCCACGGAGGACTTCGACGCCGCGGCGGAGGCCTACATCACCGCCGTATCCGTCGATACCGAGCAGTATTACTTCTCCGACGCTCTCGGTCTCGCCGGACTCGCCGACCCCTTTGACACGTCCGCCTCGCGCTCCGTCGCAGACGCCGTCGCCGAATATCTCGCGAAATAAAACGACCCACGCGAATAAAATTCGCGTGGGTCTCCAGCTTGTCAAAAAAGTCCTTTGTCGGTCTTTTTTGACTGCGCTCTCCGCCGAGCATTTTGCCCGTAGCAAAATGCTGCTTCGCTCAAAACACCCGATCCTCAGGTGTTTTGACGGCGGTTTATCTTATCGCGAGCGGGGCCTTGCCCCCTCGCGCTCCCCCGCTGCTCTGTGCTCGCACGTCGGGCGCGGAGCTCTTTAACAGTCAAAACGACCCACGCGAATAAAATTCGCGTGGGTCTCCCCCCAGAAGGAACACAGCGGTTCCGTTATTGCGTGTTGTCGAGATAGTGCGCGAAGAGCGCGCTGAGATAACCGGCGGCCTCCTCGCCGCGGCCCTCCGCCACGAGCTCCACAAGCTTGTTGCCCTGCGCGAGCAGCGCATCGACGCCCCAGAAGTTCACGGACGACTCCCACAGCGCCGTGCCGACGCCGCGAAACGCGTTCATAATCAGCGGATACAGCCTGTTGCCGGAGAGCATGCAGATCTTATAATGAAATCGCGCGAGCGCCGAGGCTATCGCCGTGATATCCGGGCCGTGCTTCGCGGTCTCCGCGAACTTTTCCATCATGGAGTGCAGGTCGCTGACATCCTGCTCCGACCGGCTCTTGCCGAGACGCCGCAGGCTCGCGCCCTCTATCGCGTCGCGCAGCTCGATTATCGAGACCACCATCTGCCTGTCGAGCCTCCCGCCATTATAGCGGAGGATGGCGTTGAGCGTTTCAAGATTGCCGGCCTCGGCGAAATTCGCCACAAAGGTGCCGCGCCGGGGAATGACTATTATGAAGCCCATGCGCTCGAGATCCTCAAGCCCCATGTGCACGATGGTCTTGCTTATCTTCATCTGCTCGGCGAGATCCCGCTCGCTGGGGATGCGGTCGCCCGGCTTGAGCGAGCCGGAGAAAATAAGCCCCTCTATCCGCTCTGTAAAGAGCTCCTTTATGGTCGGCGCGACTATCTGTCCGAATTCCATAGCATACTCCTCAAGGTCTGACCAGGGTCACCGGAGCTGCGTCCGATGAAGTTCGAAGCGTCAGGGGCACATATACCATATGACATGTACTGCGGGCCGGTCTTCGCCGCAACAGACGTGGGAAGGGGTGGCGGCGCGCCTTGCGGCACAGTAACCGTCGCCCTCGTCTGCTGCGGCGAAGCTCCGGCGAGCGTTCTTCCGCAGTTATTCCCAGTCCCGATCCCGGCTGCCCATTCCGTGACCACGGGACAGAAATACAAATGAAGCTGATGGTTTGACCAACATTTAACGATAGAAATATAACATTCCCCGCGGCAAAAATCAAGCGTTTTCAACGCTTTTGGATTATTTGGCATATTGCACATTAGTCCTGGTCTGACCTAATACCACGTTTTTTACAGATTGCTGTCGCACTTTTTGACCACATTCCTTCGGGTTTTGTTGCATTTTTCCTCTCGCGGTCATCTTTGTACCAAAAAACGTTGACATATCGGCTGTTAGGGATATAATGAACCTCGGATTTGCGACGGTGTCGCAAATCCGAGGAGGCGACGTTATGAAGAAAAAAACTGCTCTGATCCTTTCCCTCGCGCTGCTTGTCGGACTGCTTGCCGGCTGCTCCGGTTCCGCCGCGGCAGGCGGGAGCGACGGCAGGCCGAGCGTTGTTTGCACGATATTTCCGGAGTATGACTGGGTGCGGCAGATACTCGGCGACAGGGCGGGGGATGTGGAGCTCACCCTGCTGCTCGGCAGCGGCGTGGATCTGCACAGCTATCAGCCCACCGCGGACGACCTCGTGAGGCTCTCGTCCTGCGACCTGTTCATCTATGTCGGCGGCGAGTCCGAGGTCTGGGTGACCGACGCTCTCGCGGAGGCCACCAACGAGAACATGGTGGTCATCGATCTTCTCGACGTCCTTGGCGAGAGCGTCAGAGAGGAGGAGGTCGTGGAGGGCATGGAGGCCGAGCAGGGCAGGGAGGACGGCCCGGAGTATGACGAGCACGTCTGGCTCTCCGTGAAGAACGCCGCGGTGCTCTGCGGCTATATCGCCTCCGCGCTTGAGACCGTTGACCCCGACAATGCCGACGCCTACGCCGCCAACGCCGAGAGCTATATCGCCGCGCTCGACGCTCTCGACTCGGAGTATCAGGCCGTTGTGGACGGCGCCGCGTTCGACACCGTGATCTTCGGCGACCGCTTCCCCTTCCGCTATCTGGTGGACGACTACGGTCTGCGCTATTACGCCGCGTTCGTGGGCTGCTCGGCCGAGACCGAGGCGAGCTTTGAGACCATCGCCTTCCTTGCCGGCAAGCTCGACGAGCTGGGGCTCCCCTCCATACTGACCATAGAGGGCTCGAAGCACGACGTCGCCGAAACCATCGTAGCCAACACGCGCAGCGGGGCTCAGACGATCCTGACGCTGGACTCGATGCAGTCCACAACGAGCGAGGACGCCGCGAACGGCGCGACCTATCTCTCCGTTATGCAAGGCAATCTCGCCGTGCTTGAGGATGCGCTCAACTGACCACGCGGCTCCCGGCGCTTGACAATTTGCGCCCGAACCCTTAGAATAGCCGGGAGGTGTTGTAATATGACCGAGCACGAACACGAGCATACGCACATAGGCCCCGACGGGCAGGAATATACGCATACCCACGGCCACAAGCATGAGCACACACAGACCAAGGCCGTGCTCAACAGGCTCTCGCGCGCCATCGGGCATCTTGAATCCGTGAAGAGCATGGTCGAGGACGGGCGTGACTGCTCCGAGGTGCTCATTCAGCTCGCCGCCGTGCGCTCCGCTTTGAGCGGTACGGCCAAGGTCATACTCAAGGACCATATCGAGCACTGCATAGTCGACGCCATGGACAGCGGCGACACCGCCGAGATCGAGGAGCTCAACAAGGCGATAGAGCAGTTCATAAAATAACGGCTAATGCTGGGCCGGGGCCGGCGCTTATCAGCGCCGGCCCCGGCTTTTTTCCATATGTGTTCACCTGCGCTCAGAACTGTAGAGCGTTCTGAACGGTGACAAACGGCCCTGTATCGCTCCAGGCTCCGGACATCCTGTACTCCGCCGCGGTCTTTACCGGGTACTGCAGGCGTCCGGTCTGATGCGTATAATTTATCCACGAGTTTATGATAAACTGCACGTCGTCGTAGTAGGCGACGGCGGTGTAAGCGACATAACCGCGCTGATCCTCGCTGTTCTTTGGCATGGAGAACTCCGCGAACAGCGCGGCAGAGGACTGCTCTCCCCAGATAACGCTGTCAGATGTATAGGTCTCGCTGCCGAGATAACGATAGGCCGCGGAGCAATTCTGCCCGTCCTGCGTGCAGAGGACGCGGCCGGTCGCTTCTCCGCATGCCTCCCAGCCCTCGCTGCTGTAATAGGCGGGCCAAAGCTGCAGGCTCTCCGTCCCCACGAAGCCGGGGTCGACTGTCCAGCGGAAATGGTGAAACACCTTCCAGGTCTCCCGCTCGCCGGGCAGCTCCACGGCCACATCCGTAAAGCGCAGTTCCTTAACGTCATAGGCTGTGTTATGATACTCCGCTCCGTTCTCGTATTCCACTGTCTCGCGCCCGCCGTTCACAGGCTCATCAGCGGCGTGCGCTACCACCCGCAGAGCGCCCGCGCAGTCGAGTATGTCTTCGTCCGCGAGATCGTTCAGAACATCCTCCGGGAAGCCGAGCTCAAGCAGACTCGCCTTCACCTCCGCCGTCTGTGCGCTTTCGCCGGACCCGACGGGCGTCCAGTCCATGCTGTAGCTGCCGCCGAACAGGTATCCGCAGGCTATGCCGACCGCGAGGATCGCGGCGATCGCTCTGACGAGCTCCGCGTCGGAGACCCTTACGGGGGCGGCTGTTACTGTATATCCCGCGTCGTCCAGCTCCGATGACAGGCGATACAGGCCGCGGATGATGAGGACACAGGCCGCGATCATGATAACACCCGCCGCCAATCCGCTGCTGCCGAGCAGCGCCAGCGCGCCGATCACAAGATACCAGCAGATCAGCGCCGCGGCCGCGCCGGCCTGTGCGGGGAGCCCGGCTTTCGCTTTTATCGACTTGAATCCTCTCCACAGGCAGACGAACTGGACGAGGGTCAGCCCGACGTTCGCGGCCGTCAGATAATCGCCCGCGGGCAGCGCGTATACAGCGCCCTGATATATCGTGGCGTTGAGGATAAGGGTGGGAAAGAAGTACAGCGATCTTACCAGAGAGATGACGTAGCAGCTCCCGAACCAGCGGTTCTCGCGCCGCAGACTGCGGAATCCGAGAAGCATCAAAACGAGACCTATCGCCGGAAGGATATAATTCAGACAGAGAAAATTCAGCGTGACCGCGTTGAGCGCCAGGCCCGTCAGAATCCTGTCCATGGCCTTGCGCCACGGCGTCACGGCGCGGATGATCTCCTCCGGCGCCGACTCGCCCAAGCTCTCACTGAGGGCGGAAGCGAACTGAACTTCGTCAAGAGTCTCCCACTTGCGGTCACTCATTTCCCTCACCTCCCAGCATCCTGCGCAACTCCTTCTTCAGTCGGTACAACCGGCCCTCTACGGCGCGCTCGGTCATTCCCAACTCCGACGCTATCTGGGCCGTAGGCTGTAAGTAATAGTATTTTCTGTAAAATATAAGCCTCTCCCTGTCCGACAGACACTCAAGCGCCTTCGTCACGCGCTCTTTTCTCTCCAGCCTCACGACCGCCTCCTCCGGCGACGGCTCCGCCGAGGGCAGCGCGGGAGAGAGCTCCTCCATCGCGGCAAGCCCCCTGTTCCTGCGGGCTTGATTGAGCGCCGCGTTGCGCGTCAGGGCGGTAAGCCATGCCCGCCAGCTCCCGCGCGCCGGGTCGTATTGATCTATCTTCTCCCAGACCCGCATGACCGCTTCCGAGAGACACTCCTCCGCGTCCTGCCTGTTTGTCAGGATAGGTGAGATGATATAGCGCATCAATGCGCTGTAATGGGCCATCAGCGCCTCAGCGCCGCGGGGATCGCGTTCGCGCAGCAATGCGACGATCTCCTGCTCCGGCACAGCTTCACCCTCCTTCCAAACGCGCGCGTTCTGTTTTATTATACACGATCGCGGCAAAAAACCCACGGGCATATTTAGTGAAAGCAAAAAGACTCAGTCTTTCGACTGAGTCTTTTTGTGTTGGCGTTGACCTATCTTCCCGGCTCGTCACCAAGCAAGTATTGTCGGCACAGGTGAGCTTAACTTCTGTGTTCGGAATGGGAACAGGTGGACCCTCACCGTTAAAAACACCAACTATGGTACACCATCAGGGACTCGAACCCTGGACACCCTGATTAAGAGTCAGGTGCTCTACCAACTGAGCTAATGGTGCGAGCGAGTGCAGAGCACGAGCGAATCATCGCTTCCTCGTCTCTCGTCTCTATCTCGCGACAGAGCCCAGCGAAGCGGGTCTGGAGCGATTAAGGAGCGACTCCCGGTGGTGCAGGTTTTCGCCATACAGACACAGGCGGAAATCGGAACCAAAAGGGAGGGAGCGACGTTCTGCGCCCTGAAAACTGAACAGAGAAAAATGTATTGAGTATCAAGGCTGCCTGCACAATTCATTGTAGGTCAAGCCCTCGGGTTATTAGTACCGGTCAGCTGAACACGTTACCGTGCTTACACCTCCGGCCTATCAACGATGTAGTCTACATCGACCCTTACTCCATAAAGGATGGGAGATCTTATCTTAGGGGGGGCTTCACGCTTAGATGCTTTCAGCGTTTA
>CAYNMN010000013.1:18233-22465 GCA_964398305.1 uncultured Oscillospiraceae bacterium | reverse complement strand
TCAGATCAGCGTTTGCCCGCTAAGTGGCTCACTTTCAGGGTAGCATTTATAGACGGAAAAAGCGGAGAAATAGCTTTTGAAGCCGCTGATAAGATTTTTTCTTACATAGAACACGAGCTTGCAGCCTCAAATTGCAAAGTTGCTTTTATTCCAGGGAATCATGACTATTGCAATGGGTCTTTGGATACATTTGATCAGTTTTGTCGTAGGCATCAAACTGCCACCTCGGAATATCTTGCTTTCTCTTATGGAACAACTTTTAACTATACTACTGGAAATTTTAATTTAATTTTTACAGACTCAATCCGTGATAAAAATTACGGAATTGCAGGAAGACTCGATTTAACCTCCTTGCATGCATGCATGCTCGCAGATAAAGAAAATATACTTTTTATGCATCACAGCCTGCTATTTGAGGATTCAGGCGATCACACGGGTATTATCCAGCAACCGCAGGCAATGGATTTTTTGAAGCAACATGGAATTAAATTTGTATTTCATGGACATGCCCACGCTATGCGTGATTTTGTTATTAACGGAGATTGCAAGCTGTTTGGTGTGGGGTCCATGGGCGTAGTGGATCCAGGAATAGATAACGAAAAAGAACAATTTCTTGAAGTGCAGATTAATGGTCGCAGCGTTGAAGCTGTTGCAAATTGGCTGTGGCGAGGCGGCAACAAAAAATACGGTAAAGAGCATATTTATCCTAAGCTATCAAAAGAATATGATAGTGGGGATCTGATTCCTCAAAAGCTGTATGATAACCCGGAAAATTATATTAAACGGTATATTTTACCGCGGAATATTGCGTCGCAGGATGAAGTCACAAGGTATTTTTCCTCGGATAAAAAGACAACCCTTTTTGACGCATGCATGAAAGAGCATTTAGTTTTGTTTATAGCTGATGCCGGATTAGGGAAGACCGTGGAAATGCAGCATTTGGCGCATATTATAACATCTGACAAGCCCTATTTGCGGCCTGTTTTTCTATCCTTGAACGTCTATGAAGATGAGCCCATTGTGGACTATTTAAATATCTGGGTACCGGATTACAAAACCTTGGATCTAGACCAGTTTGTTTTAATCATGGATGGCTTCGATGAACTGTCCAATCCAGAAGTGTTTAAGAAAGCTCTCATCAAATACATTGCTACAAATTCCGGAACTCACATTTGCATTTCCATGCGGAGCAATTTCTTAGCAGCCAATTCCTCAACGTTTAAAGACTTTTCCATTTACCAGTTGCTTGAACTCGGCAATGCAGAAGTGGAAAGAAAATTGCAAAATAGCGGCATTGATAAGCATGATTTTTATGAAGAATGTATGCAGAAGGGGTTAAGCACACTTTTGCCAAATCCTTTTTATCTTAGCAAAATTATAGAAATCTTTCTTTCAGATAGGGAATTGCCAACCCAATCTGATCTTATTGCCAGATTTATGAGTATTCAGTTTTCAAAGGATGCCGAAAAGTTTGAATATGCAAACCCGATAGAAGATTGTCAATATGAAATGGCGAGAGCGCTAACTCGCTTTGCTTATGGAATGCAATTACTTGGATGCTCGAGCTGTGATGACGGCACATATGGATGCATTATTGAAGAAAGCGACCGAAAAGTAATTAAGCAGAGCAGTTTACCCTACGGCATCAGAGGAACTCCGCTCTGTTTGATAAATGCGCAGATCTAATTCAAATAAAAACGGGAGAAAAACTTGAACTGATTGAACCGCAGCCGGACTATAATTTACAGCGCAAAAGGGATGTCCAGACCTTTTTCGACTGCTTGTTTGATGCTACGTCCATGCGTGTACTATCGACTCAATTGGCAGATTTTTATAAAAATCAGGAAATAACTTTCGAACAAGTGAGAGAATCAAGAACTTGGCACAAACGTTATCCGGAAGGAACATATGCACTGGAAATAGCGCTTATACAGAGCCCCTTTAAAGAAGAGCTTGTCATACATTTTGCTGATTTAGTAGACTGGGACGATTTCTTTATAAATAGAATCTGCTATTTGTTTAAAAATGAAAATGCACTGACATCTTTGGATATCAGCGAAAAACAACTCAATGCCATTAAAACGGCGTACCTTCAATTAGAACAAGAGCTTGACTACCACACAGCAATCCAAGAGCCCGAAATGAACAGTTATACGTTTTCATGGAAGCTGTATAATTACATAATTATTAAAGAGGCGATGGATCTTCCATCACCGGACGACTATTATTTGGGACTTTTAGAGATTCCCGCCGGGTTCGTCAACAAGCAATCAAATGTTGAAGAAAAGTACACGCTAATTGAACAGCATATTACCCGTTCGCGTGTAGCAGTGCGAGTTGAAGAACTAACTCAGCAAGAATCACGAATTTGTGTTCTTGACGATCTGATGTATGGTTGTAAGCGCTATCGGATTAAATCGTGCAGGGATGCTGCTATACAAATGTGCAAGAGAGATGAGATCTCAGCGTATAGTCGCAGGAATGCTTTGGAATATCTATTTAGCGTTTTTGGCTCCGAGGTGATCCTAGCTGAGATTATGCCAGTAACAGATAGTGCTTTATTTCAACTAATTGTCGACATGCTACGAGAAAACCCGGATAGTCGGTTAAAAAAAGAGTTGGTCAGAAGATATAAAATAGCGCCAGATCGCTTCCTGTTAAAAAACCTAATTGCGCTAAATACTTCAGAAGGACTTCAATTCTATATCGAAAAATCAAAAGAAGAGAATGGAATATTTGATTGTTCATATGGGATTAGTGAAGTTACAGAGGCAATTTCCGCAATACATGATATCAGTCTTCTTCCGCTTCTTCTGGATGCCGTGCGAATGCGGTTTTCTGATTCTTTTTAAGACGGTTCGTTCCATACATTGTATAGTTCCTTGCAAAATGCGCTTAGCGCCTGTGCAAAAAGCGATGTTGACCTTGTATTGAAATCAATAGATAGTTTAAAAAAGGAACTCTCACAAAACAAAGAGGCGATTAGTTTCTGTAGTGTTCTGCAAGATAGCATAATTGAAGCTAATAAGATGGCTCTCATTAAAAAGTTGTCTGTCCACGAGGTGCAAAGTGTTCTGCGCGATATCGGATGAGGTCCATATAAACTTCGTCTAATGTTTAATCGCCAGACAAGCTTATCATAGCAATACCATGCAATTCAGACAAAATAACTAACTTAGTATTCGGGTCGGAGGAGATTATTGTGAAAGACAAAATTACGAAACATTTACTTCTGTACCCAAAAGGATATGAGCCGGACTATTTGATTCCATCAGAATACAGCAAATATCGATTCGCAATTGGAAAACTTGGAGCCGATCCGCTCGTAGCAATTTGTATGAATCCATCCGCCGCAAGGGACGAATCAAGCGACAGGACAATTAATCGAATTATTCATGTCAGTCAACAATTGGCGATGGACGGTTGGGTGGTGTTCAATACGTATCCGGAACGAGCAACCGATGCAAAAAGTATTGGCAGATACGATGATAAAATATCAAAGCAAAACATTGATGTTATTCGAGATTTTCTAATAAAAAACGACATTTTAAAAGTTTGGGGTGCTTGGGGGGATGATAGAAACTGTGTTCCATTGATTAGCGGAAAACGTCAACTGCTGGAAATGTTGAACGGCATTGGCGTAGAGGTGTATTATTATGGAACACTTACAAATAGCGGAAATCCCCGCCATCCTTTGCAAAGGACAGAAAAAATGATATTAACCACTGAAAACAAGCACTATTTGTGAGTATGCTGATAATTAAATAATGGGGGAAGGAACATGGCAAAAGAGATAAATAAGGCCGTAGGCAATCTGGCGGCAAGGGCAAAAAGCAGTGTGAGTAGTATCGACATGGGAGCGGCTAGGGAAAAAGTGGCGCGGGCATCCAGAAGCATATCAGAAAAGGCTGCGGCTATCAAAGAGACTGCGGGTATTGTGAAAGAGGATGTTGACAGCAAAGTCCATGAGCTAGATCGGCTGTTGGAAAAATCCATCACAGAGTACAATGATGCCTATACGCTGATGAATGATAAGGGCATTAAGCTGTATGTGGAGCGGTGCCGTTCAATTGATACCATTGCGGCGGTGGAGCATATTGTGAACAGCATCGCTAATCACCCGAAATCCTTTGACGCCGTCTTTAAGGAGATCAACACCTGCCGTGGCCAATTCATAGATGCCTGCGCTTTTGCTGACAAGGAGCTCTATGCCGCGCGAGCAGCAGCCGGCG
>CAYNMN010000013.1:0-18133 GCA_964398305.1 uncultured Oscillospiraceae bacterium | reverse complement strand
AGCCGGCGCAACGCTGCTGTCCTCCGTCCTTCTCTTTGCTAGCAAGCAGACAAAACTTAACAGACAGAAAAACGAGGAGATCAGCAAGGTAAAGAAGAACACGGAAGCGGTTCGAGAGCTGGACGCGGAGCTTGCCGCACTCTTAGAGGAGACAAACACGGTGAGAACAAATCTAAACGACCTTGCCATGGAAGGTATATCTCTCTATCAGCAGGACTATCTGACACTTTCAGATGAGCAGAAGCTACGCGCGGGCGCTCTGGTAAACAATACAAAGACAATATCCGCACTTCTCGGTAAGACTATCGGCTAAAGAGTGGGTGTGATGATGCTGGATGATGTGATTAAGGGACTGCCGGTGGATTTTCTGTTAAACACTCCAATCGGCAGCGAAGTAGAAAAGGCTACGCACATTATTGAGAGCGTGCAGAAGCACCTGTATGCTCTCTCAGGTAAAAAAGGCGAGGAGCCGCTTACCGCCATGAAATGCGGTACGATCTTTGTGTTGGCAGTGCTTAAAAAGGCCATGAACGGAAAGCGACCCAAAGGCTTTGACAAGACTGATTGGGCTGATATAGCCGGTGCGGTATCAGAGTTAGCTATCTGCTATGACGACCAGAAGTACAGCGAATTTGTGTTTCTTCTGTATGCGGAATACATCGACTTTTCCGCCTCAATTGTGGAGAGCCGGGCGGCCTCTGACACTGTGGCGGAAATCAGAGACCTGGCGAAATCTCTACGAGATGAGACGGAGAATCTTGACGAGGGCGATATATCTGAGAGTACATATATTGACAAGTGCCTATGGATATCTCTGGAGGCAATGATAAAGCTGCTGGCGTCACTGATCGGTGTTGTAACCGGTGAGACGGAGGAGCAGCTGACACGGGCTGTGGCCTCCATCGCCTTTGAATACGGAAGGTATCTGCTGTTGCAAAAAGAGCAAAAACTGTTGGCGGAATACTTGGCACAGCAGCACAGACTTGATGGGGAGCTTCAGGATAAATACGATGCCTTCAGCAAAGAGCTGCTCGCGGACGCGGAGTCCTTTATGAATCTTGTGAACCATGCGTTTGCGCCGGACTTTGAGGCGCTATTAATAAACTCAGCAAATATGGCAAAGACTGCCGGAGTCAGCGAACAGGATATCCTTGATTCGATAGAGAAGGTTGATACCTTTTTCTTAGAATAGTTTGTTTTAGATTCTTAGTATGTTTAATAGCCGTGATGCTCCATCGAACATCGTGGCTAAGGGGGTTGCCCTCTTGCTATTATGCAAAAAAGCATAGTGCTTATTCAACACCGAGCCGCTGCATCAAACAGATGCAGCGGCTCGATATTCTATATAAACAGAGTTCCTCGGATGTCGTATACGCTTTCACCGCTATCATTATCGCACCGGATAGCCCGGTCGAGAGCCATACATGCAGACATCCTCCCGTTATTTTAGCCCAGGTTTTTGTCCGCACCCCCGATACTTGGCCGCCTTCTATCAAAAGATGTCCTCAAAGGCAGGTGTAATGAGGGTAGTAATTACAGTGAAAGATCACAGGGGAGATCCGCAGGTGCTATCTGCGAGGCGAAAGTCAGCGGCAGATTGCAAAGGCGATGCACATTTCCAGAAACACAGTGGCGAAATATTGCGCCGGAGAAGCGGCTGAGCCGAACGCACATAACAATTTATTGAAATTCACGGGCGGACAGAGTATAATATATCAACCGCCACAACCGGAGGCGTCGATGTCGTTCTTTTCCGTGCATGAGCATATTGCCGAGCTGCTCAACGAAATGATGAGCGAAGTGCGCGCCGAAACACGAAAGCAGTTGGCCGGCGAGCTCCGAGCTGCCGGAGTCACATCAACAGAGAAATGGTTATGTAAACCCCGCGAGAACACAAGAGACGCAACAGTGTTGCACCTCTAACAAAAATAAAACCGGGGAGCCCTTGAAAACACAGGGTTCCCCATGTTTTGCCAAGTAATATAGCTTATTATATGTGCCATATGACAACATGCCTCAGGGCAATCGGAGATGAACGGATGGATCCCAGACCCATTGGAATATTTGACTCGGGCGCGGGCGGGCTGACGGCGCTGCGGGCGCTGCGGCGCATTATGCCCGGGGAGAACTGCATATACTTTGGAGATACGGCGCGCGTGCCATACGGCGGCCGTCCGGTGTCGGAGCTGCGGGCCCTCGCGGCGTCGGACTCCGGCCTGCTGCGCGCTCGCGGCGTCAAGGCCATACTCGTGGCCTGCGGCACGATAAGCTCAAACTGCCTTGAATACGCCGAGGGCGGCGGAGTGCCGGCGGTGGGAGTGCTTCTGTCCTCGGCGCGGGAGGCCGCGCAGCTCACGAAAAACGGGCGCATCGGCGTTCTCGCCACGGTCGCCACGGCGCGCAGCGGCTCGTTCGAGCGCGCCATAGGCTCGTTCCTGCCGGGGGCGGAGGTCGTCTGCTCTGGCAGCCCGCTGCTTGTGCCGCTCGTGGAGGCGGGGCGGGTCTCGCCCGAGGATGAGGGCGTGGCGGCGGCCGTGAGCGAGGCGCTTGCCCCGCTGCTCGACGCCGGTATTGATACGCTCGTGCTCGGCTGCACTCACTTTCCGCTGCTCGCCGACACCATAGCGCGCTTCGCCCCCGGCGTGGAGACGGTGGATTCCGGCGCGGCGGGCGCAAGGGCGATGGCCGCGCTGATTGCGGAAAAGGGGCTCGCCGCGGACAGAGCCGAGGGCGGCTGCGAATTCCTCGCCAGCGCCGACCCGGACGCCTTTGCCCGCAACGCCCGGCGATTTCTGGGCGGCGAGATACGGGTGGCGCAGGTGCGCGCGCTTTGACAGGCGCGGAGCTATATAGTATAATATCAGTCCGACGCGGAGGCGGTTCATATGAAAAAAGACAGAGATGTAATAATCTCCATTTCCGGTGTTCAGGATTTTTCCGGGGATAACGGAGACGGAAATACGGTCGAGCTCGTTACCGACGGGAAGTATTCCTTTTCCGGCGGGCGCGGCAGGCTGACCTATATGGAGAGCGAGCTGACGGGGATGCAGGGGACAAAGACCTCGTTCATCTTCTCGCCCGGCGAGGTCGTGCTCTCGCGCGAGGGCACGCTGACAAGCCGCATGGTCTTCCGCGAGGGGCACAAGAGCACCTTCCTCTATGACACGCCGTTCGGCTCGTCCACCATGGGACTTGACACCCACAGGATAAGCTCAAGTCTGGGAGAGCGCGGCGGAGAGATGGAGATCGACTACGTCGTCGATTTCGACCACTCGATGGTCGGGCGAAACAAGTTCCGCATCAACGTCAGAGAGCAGGGGGAACGCGGCTGATGGCAAACCTTATTGAGGACGCGAAAAAAGCGATAGACGGGATAATAGCCCAGGCGTTTGCCAATGCCGCGCAGAAAGGCGAGCTGCCCGCCGGCGCGGAGCTGACGGGCACGGTGGAGATACCCAAGGACGCCGCGAACGGCGACTTTGCCGCAAACCACGCGATGGCCGGCGCGCGCGCCCTGCACATGGCGCCGCGGAAGATAGCCGACGCGCTCGTCGCCAACATGGAGCTCGACGGGAGCTGGTTTGAAAGCGCCGAGATTGCCGGCCCGGGCTTTATCAACTTCCGGCTCTCCCCACGCTGGTATGGCGACGTGCTCGCCGCGATTGAGCGCGAGGGCGCGGATTACGGCCGCTCAAGGGCGCTTGAGGGACAGAGGATAATGGTGGAGTTCGTCTCCGCAAACCCCACGGGCCCCATGCACATGGGCAACGCCCGGGGCGGCGTGCTGGGCGATACTCTCGCCGAGGTGCTCTCCCGCGCGGGGGCGGAGGTCTGGCGCGAGTTCTATGTCAACGACGCCGGCAACCAGATAGAAAAATTCGCAGTCTCGCTTGAGGCGAGATATTTGCAGATAATAAAGGGCGAGGACGCCGTCGCCTTCCCGGAGGACGGCTACCACGGCGACGACATCAGGGAGCTCGCGAAGCTCTTCTATGACGAGCACGGCGGGGAGTATCTCGACACGCCCGAGACCGAGCGTCACGCGGCGCTCGCGAGATTCGGGCTCGCGCATAACCTGCCGAAGATGAAATCGGATCTCGCGCGCTACGGCATCAGCTATGACGAGTGGTTCTTCGAGTCGACGCTGCATGAGAGCGGCTATGTGGAGGACACCGTGCGCCTGCTCACGGAAAAGGGCTTTACCTACGAAAAGGACGGCGCCGTCTGGCTGCATACCTCGAAGATCCTCGCCGCGAACCTTCGCGCGCAGGGCAGGAGCGACGAGGACATCGAGAAGCTCGCGCTCAAGGACGACGTGCTGCGCCGCGCCAACGGCTTCTATACCTACTTCGCCTCGGACATCGCCTACCACCGCAACAAATTTGCCGTGCGCGGCTTCGATAAGGTCATCAACATCTGGGGCGCCGACCACCACGGCCATGTCGCCAGACTCAAGGGCGCGATGGACGCGCTCGGACTCGACGGCGAGCACAGGCTTGAGGTCGTGCTCATGCAGCTCGTCAAGCTCATGCGCGACGGCGAGGTCGTGCGTATGTCCAAGCGCACGGGCAAGGCCATCTCGCTCTCCGACCTGCTCGACGAGGTGCCGGTGGACGCCGCGCGCTGGTTTTTCAACACCAAGCCGGATACGCAGATGGACTTCGATCTCGGTCTCGCCGTGCGCGAGGACAGCGAGAACCCCGTCTACTACGTCCAGTATGCGCACGCGCGCATCTGCTCGCTGATTGCGAACCTCGCTCAGGAGGGGCACGTTGCTCCGCCTGCCGCCGAAATAGACCCCGCCGCGCTCTCCGAGGACTGCGAGCGCGAGCTCATCAAGCAGCTCGCCGGTCTGCCGGATGAAATACTCCGCGCCGCCGCGAGCCACGAGCCGGGGCGTGTCAACCGCTATGTCACCGAGGTCGCCGCGCGCTTCCACAAGTTCTATAACGCCTGCCGAATCAAGGGCGAGGAGGAGAGCGTCATGTCCGCCCGCCTGCGTCTTGCCGAGTGCGTGCGCGACGTTATCGCCGTGTCGCTCTCGATAGTCGGCGTCACCGCGCCGGAGAAAATGTAAACAAATTTCTTCCGTATTGATTAACGCGCGATTTGTGTTATAATTATTCAAGTTTTTGAAGCATTGCTGCGCTTCATTCGGAGAGGTGTCCGAGCGGTTTAAGGAGCCGGTCTTGAAAACCGGTGACCCCGCAAGGGGCCAAGGGTTCGAATCCCTTCCTCTCCGCCACGTCGGAAGAACCCCTGACCGCTTCGTTTCCCGCTTGCGCGGAAAACTGCGCTCTGCGGGGTCCTTCCTCCTTAATCACCGCAGAGCCGCCGGCGGCTCTGCGGTGAAAAAGAGACGCAAAGCGTTGCGGTGAAAAAGAGACGCAAGGCGCTGCGGTGAAAAAGAGGCGCAAGGCGCTGCGGTGAAAAAGAGACGCAAGGCTCTGCGAGATTTTGTCGCATTACTGGAAAGGAATTAAGATGGCTGATTTCAAGGTAATAACCGATACCTCCGCCGACCTGCCCGAGGAGCTCATTAAGAGCAGGGACATCATTACGGTACCGTTTTACGTTATGACCGACGGGAGCTATGTGCACCAGCATATAGATATCACGGACGAGGCGTTCTATGAGTGGATGGTCACGAACCCCGGGCGCTTTCCCAAGAGCTCCTGCCCGTCCGCGCCGGACTTTGCCTCCGTGTTCCGCGAGTGCGCGCAGGCCGGTGAGAAGATCATCTGCATCTGCATCACAACGAAGTTTTCCAGCTCCTATCAGTCCGCCTGCATAGCGCGCCAGATGGTGTGCGACGAGCTCCCCGACGCCGCGATAGAGGTCATCGACTCCACGGTGAACACCGTGCTGCAGGGGCAGTTTGTCGAGGACGCCTGCGATCTGCGCGACGCCGGAGTGAGCTTTGACGCCGCCGTTAAGAAGCTCGCCGAGCTCAAGAGCACGGGCAGGATATTCTTCACGGTCGGCAGCATCGAATATCTCCAGATCGGCGGGCGCATAGGCAAGCTCGCCGGCAAGGTGAGCTCCGCGCTCAACATCCGCCCGATAATCCGCCTGAGCGAGGGGGAGATTCACCCCGAGGGCGTTGCGCGCGGCCGCAAAAAGTCGCTCGACAAGGTCATCTCCGCCGCCGAGTCGTATATCGCCGAGCGCTTCGGGGACGACCGCAAGGCTCTTAGCATCACGGTAGGCTACGGCTATGATCTTGAGGAGGCCGAGAGCTTCAAGGAGCGCGTGGTGGAGATGCTCACGCGCTACGGCTTTTCGCACGAATGCCCAATCCGCCGCATCGGCGCCGTGATAGGCGTGCACACCGGCCCCTATCCTCTGGGCGTCGGCGTCATCAGCAAGGCGATCGTATAACAACCGAACAATAAAATCAGACGCCGGAGCTTTCGCTCCGGCGTCAACTGTATTTATTAGGCTTTACCACTTATTCTCGACGTGCTCGGCGAAGCCGGGGAAGTCGCGGAGCTCCACGACCTGTCCGTCGTCGAGGACGGCCTTGCCCGTGAAGCGCCCGAAGACCTGATGCTGGTCGGACTTGATGAGCAGCACGTCCGTGCAGGAGGCGCGGTCGAGCACGGGGGTGAAGACCATTTCAAAGCGCCCGTCGTCGCTTGTGAACGTCCACGGGGACATATAGTCAAAGCCCTTGTCGCCCTGGGGAATGTTGAAGGTCACCTGCGAGAGCTTGTGCGCCCTGCCACCGTAAAAGAGCATATTCTCGCTCGCGGCGGCGGTGTTGCCAAAGCCGTAGCCGATGTTCCAGCCGAAGGGGACGCCGTCCACGGCGCCGGAGGCGCTGCCCCAGTACCAGGTGTTGTGATATGTCCAGACGCCGCGGCCCCAGTCGAGCACGGCGAAGGCGATGTCGGGCGTGAACTCATAGCGGCGGCCCTTCACAACGGCATAGCCCTCGGCTCTCATGCAGTTGATCTTCTGGTTGTAATAGAATCTGCCCTGCCGCTCGAAGGGCGTGGCGATCACCATGCTCTCCTCCGGCTCGTCCGTGAGAACGAAATGTCCCTCCGCAGGGCCGTCCAGGAACTTGTCCATTTTGAAGTCCAGCACACGCGTTTCGCCGACGTGGCGGAAGCTCATCTCATAGCCGCTGCCGTGGGCGGCAACGTCGCCGACGGCGGAGCTCGCGGGCATATTCCTCATGCCCATGGGGAAGGCGCACATCGGCGAGACGGTCTTTTCCCAGCCCTCCTCAAGGTCGAGGAAGGAGACGGAGTCGAGCCCCATATAGCCGTTGTCGTCGATCGTGAGCGCGACGGCATGGACGCCGTCGTTGATGAGATAGTAGTCCCACTCCTTGATGCGGCCCTTCGGCGCCTTTATGTCCTCGCGTCTGTATACCGGCAGCAGCTTCTTCGCGTAGCCCGGCTCGGTCAGATTGCCCTGGAGGTCGAGCAGAGGTATCGCCTTTCTGATCTCGTGCTGTTTCATTCGCCCCGCTCCTTTTTTATGAGTCTGATATCCCTTCCGGCGAAGGGCAGCAGCAGGTATTCCCCGTCGAGCCGGGAGACTATCTGCCGGCTGTATTTTTTGTCGAGCTCGTCGTGGGTGCAGTTGGTGCTGATGATGGTCTTTTTGCCGGAGATGAGCCTTCCGTTAACTATCTGGTAGAGCGCGGAGACCGAGAAGGAGGTGACCATCTCCGTGCCGAGATCGTCGAGTATCATGAGGTCGCAGGAGAGGTAGCTGTGCACGCGCTCCGCGGCGGTCTCCGTCTCCGCGCCGTCGCGCGAGAATTTCTGCGCTTCAAAGGCGGAGAGCGCCGTCGCGGCGGAGTCATAGGCCACGGAGAAGCCCTTTTGCGAAACTTCGCGGGCTATGCAGGCCGACAGGAACGTCTTGCCGAGCCCCGTGCCGCCCCGAAAGAGCAGATTGGGCGAGGAGGGGCCGAAGGAGTCGGCGTAGCTGCGGCAGGTGTCGTAGACCATGCGCATCCTGCGTCGGGGCGAGGAGCCGCGTGAATCGGGCTCGTCGTCATAAAGAGTCTCGTCGAAGCGCTCGAAGCACTCGTCCCCGCAGCGCAGCAGCGTGCCGAGCGAGTGTGTGAGCTCCATGTTATAGAGCTTTTCAAGACAGGAGCATATATGCGTGCCCTCCATGCCGGTGTCGCGGCATTTGGGGCAGGAAAAGATCTCGTCGGTGTAGTCCGCGGGGAAGCCGGCCGCGTTCAAAAGCTCCGCGCGTCTGCCCTGCAGCGCGAGATTGCGGGCCTCGAGCGAGCTTATCGCCTCCTCGGCGTCGGGGTCGCGGCGTATCACAAGGCCGGCGAGCTCCACCATCTGCTCGCGCAGACGGGCGTCGAGCTCGGCGAGAGCGGGGATGCGCTCGCGTACCTCGTCCGTGCGCCGAAGCTGCTCGGTCTGATTATTCTCGCGTATCGCGGCGAGCTTTTTTCTCGCCTGAGCGAGCAGAGCGCCGTTATATCGCATTTATCTCACCCCTTGCCGCCTGAAATCCTGTCATAGGCTCTGCGTATCTGCTCCATATCGTCGCCGTCGTCGCCTGCCGCCGGCTTCGCGGCGGCGGTGCGGCGGCCGGGCGGGTCGCCTTTTTGTATTTCCGCGGGAGTGTGCAGCCCCTTGTCGTGCCAGCTGCGGAGTATCTTGTCCATGTAGTTCCACTTGAGCTGACCGGTGTTGATGACCGTTCTGTCCATGGCGGTCTCCACGGCCTCCGCCCCGAAGCCGAGCTCCAGCCAGGAGTCGATATATCTGCGCTCCGTGGGAGTGGGCTCGCGGTCCTTTATGCCGAGCTGACGGCGTATGACCGCCGAGCTCTCGCGCCTTTCGCGCTGCTCCCGCAGATAGCTCTCCGCGGCGTCGAGCGTGAGCACCTCGCGGTTCGCCCAGGTATAGGCCTCTTTTTCTATGTATCGCATCGAGGGCACGCGACCGGGGCCGTATTTCCCGCGGTATTCCTCAACGCAGTGGTGGAGCAGCAGCAGCACGACCTCCGGCGGCAGACCGAGCCGGTCATATATGCCGAAAAGGGTCTTCATATCCACGCCCGAGAGCGCCCGGCCCATTATGCTCTCCGCCTCCTTGAGCACGCCGCCGAAGGCGCTGTCCGTTCTGGAGCGGGAGACGACCTCCTCGGCCGTGTATTCGGGGGTCTCGTCCGCCGGGGGAGGAGCGGGAGTGCCCGCGCCGACCGCGAGCAGCCCCATCGAGCGCAGAAGCGCGGCGGCGGTCTCCAGCCTCGCGTCGGTCATGCGCAGAGCCTTTCCCGCCTCGACCCGGCCGCGCTCGCGGCCGTTTCGCAGCAGATAGATATAGAGCAGCGCCGCGTCCCCGTCGCCGGCGGCGATCAGCCTGTCGGCCTCGCCCTCGGGCAGGGTCAGGAGCTTGTTATTGAGTTTATATTTTTCGTCGTTCATCGGCAATCCCGTTCATAGTTTGTCAACATTACAGACACACAGTATATCATTTTTTTTAACTTGTAGCAATAGGGAGTGTGTGATATAATGTCATGGCATAAAATGTAGGAAGTATGTCCATTACAGGGAGATTTTTGATGTTGGAGCTTGTTTCACCGGCCTGCAGTCCGGAGGCCGTCATAGCGGCGGTACAGAGCGGGGCGGACGCAATATATATAACCTTCGGCGGCGGGAGCGACGGAGCCTTCACTCAGGAGGACTTCGCCAAGGCCGTGCGCTATGCCCGCGTGAGAGACTGCAGGGTCTATCTTGAGCTTGGCCGCCTTTTCGGAGACGACGAGCTGCGCGCGGCGTCAAAGCTCGTTATGACCGGTGCGGAGCTCGGAGTGAACGCGGTGGTCACGCAGGATATCGGCCTTGTGAGCGTCGTCCGCTCGGTCGCGCCGGATATGGACATTCACGGCGGAGAGCGGCTCGGGTTCTATAATCTTGCCGGGGTCGAGACTGCGGCGAGGCTCGGCATGAAGCGCGTGCGCCTCTCGCCGCAGACGACCGCGCGGGAGATGGCCGCCATCAGCGCCAACTGCTCCGTGGAGCTCGAGGCGGAGATTTTCGGCGCGACGTGCTTCTCGCGCCCGGGGCTGTGCTATTTCGGCGCGATGGCCGACGGCCGCAGCGCCAATATGGGCGGCTGCTCGCGCCTGTGCCGCGGCCGCTTCAGCATGGGCGGACGCATGGACGACAGGCCGATGTCGCTGAAGGATATTAACCTTCTGCCGCTGCTCGGCGAGCTTTCGGCCGCCGGCGTTGCCGCGGTGAGGATAGGCCGCTCGGCGGCGAGACCCGAGGCCGCCGCGCTGATAACGGACGTCGTCTACAATTGCATCCGCTCCGACCGCGCGCCCTCGCCGGCCGAGAGCGAGAGGATTGATATCGCCTTCTCCCACAGGGAGTTTACGGACGAGTATTTCAAGGGCACGGCGGAGGATGTGTTCGGCGCCGACCCGGAGAATGACAGAGATGCGGAAAAGATATTTTCGGAGACGCGCCGGCGTTATGCCCAGAGCGAGTTGCGCCGCGTCCCCGTCGGCTTTCACGCCGTAATAATGCGCTCAAGCGCGGCGAGACTCACGGCCCAGGATCAGGAGGGACACAGGGTCACGGTTTACGGCCCGCGTGCCGAGTCCGCCTCCGTGCGAGCGCTGACGGAGAAGGACGTCGAGTCCGAGCTCTACAAGACGGGCGGCACGCCCTATCTCTGCGCCGGTGTGCGCGCAATGGTGGACGACGGCGTTTTCCTCGGCTCGGAGGAGCTTGCGGAGCTGCGCCGCGCCGCGCTCAAAAAGCTCTCGGAGCAGCGCTCGTCCCTGAAAACCACGCGGGTGGGCTCCTTCCCCGCGCTCCCGCTGGGACACGGCGTGCCGGAGAGCCCGAAGATGATATTTCAGGTGCTCACGGCCGAGCAGCTCACGCCGGAGCTTGCGGAGCTCAAGAGCGACTATATCTATGTCCCGCTCGACGTTATCTGCGCCGAGCCGGGCGCGCTCGCTCCCTTCACGGAGGCGGGGACGACGCCGGTGGCGGTGCTGCCGGCCGTCATAACGGATCCCGAGGCCGCGGAGGTATATGAGCTGCTGCAGCGCGGCAAGATCTACGGTGTGACACAGGCGCTCTGCGCCGGACTGGGACACGCCGCCCTCGCCCGAAAGGCGGGCTATGAGGTCCGCGCGGATCACGGTCTCAATCTCCACAACTCCTTCGCGCTCGAGCTCGCGGCGCGCTCCGGCTTTCTTTCCGCTACGGCCTCGCTGGAGCTGACGGTGGAGCAGATAAAGGAGCTGTCAAAGACGATAGATACGGAGATGATCGTGTACGGCCGCGTGCCCGTTATGATCTCCGACCGCTGCGCGATAAAACGCAGCGCGGGGCGCTGCGCGTGCTCGGCGCCGCTGATGATGTCCAACGGCACGGGCGCCGTGTATCCCGTGGTGAAGGACTACGGCTGCCGCAACAAGGTGCTCGCGGGCGCGAAGCTCTTCATGGCGGACAGATGGGCCGACTGCGCCGACGCCGGGCTCTGGGGCGCGAGACTCGCATTTACGACCGAGAGCGCGCGGGAATGCGCGCAGGTCGCCAGGCGCTATATGGGACTGACCGACTACCGCCCCAACGGGTTGACCCGTGGGTTATACTATAAGGGTGTGTAAGCTATGAGCATCGTTCTGGCCTCCGGCTCTCCCCGCAGGAGAGAGCTCATGGAGATGCTGAGAGTAAAGGATCTCGTCATAATCCCCGCAAAGGGCGAGGAGGAGAAGCTGCCGGGGCGCGGCCCTGAGCAGACAGTGAAGGCGCTCTCCCGCGCAAAGGCGGCGGAGATCGCCGCGCAGCGACCCGACACCGACGTCGTCATCGGCGCGGACACGATAGTCTGGCTCGACGGCTGCATCCTGGGCAAGCCGAAGGATGCGGAGGACGCGAGAGCGATGCTCCGGGCGCTCTCCGGCAGGACGCATGAGGTGTACTCCGGCGTCACGGTGATGCTCGGCGGGCGGACGCTTTGCGAGAGCGAGTGCACGGCGGTGCGCTTCAAGCCCCTCGGCGAGGCGGAGATAGCCGCCTATGTTGCGACGGGCGAGCCGATGGACAAGGCCGGCGCTTATGCCGCGCAGGGGCTTGCCAGCCTTTTTGTTGAGGGCATAGAGGGCGATTTTTTCAACGTCATGGGTCTGCCGCTTTTCAGACTCGGGCGAATGCTTGACGAGCTGGGTGTGAAGCTGATTTGAAGGAATATCTGAAGAAAAAGGGAATAAAGCTGGGCGTAATCGTCCTCGCGGTGGTGCTGCTGGTCGTGTTTTCGGCCCGCGCGCTCAACGGCAGGGCAGGCTTTCTCCAGAGCGCCGCGAGCAGGATCCGCACGCCGGTGCAGAAGGCTGCCACGGCGCTCACGGACTGGCTCGAGGGCGTATATGGCTATCTCTATGAATATGACCAGCTCGTAGCCGAGGTCGAGTCCCTGCGCGCGCAGCTGTCCGAGGCGCAGGAGGATGCCCGCGCCGGAGCCGACGCACGCGATGAAAACGCCCGCTTCCGCGAGCTGCTGGGGTATCTTGAAAAGCACTCCGACTTTGACACCGAGGCCTCCAAGATCGTATCCTGGAACGCCTCGAACTGGACGAGCAGCTTCACCATCGGCAAGGGCTCCGACAACGGCATCGAGCTCGGCGACGCGGTGATAACCGAGTACGGCGTGCTCGTGGGCCGTGTATCCGAGCTCGGAGAGAGCTGGGCTACGGTCAACACGGTCATTGACGTCGACACGAGCGTCGGCGCCCTCGTGGGCGACGACGGCGCGGCGGGAGTTGTGGTGGGCAACTATGCTCTCATGCAGAGGGGCGCGCTCAAGCTGACCTATATGACAGAGGGCACGCAGATGTTCGTGGGCGATATGATAACCACCTCCGGCATGGGCGGCGCCTTCCCGCAGGGCATAGAAATAGGCACGGTCACCTCCGTGCAGACCGAGGCCGGCGGCCAGACCGAATACGGCATAGTCGAGCCCTCCTGCGATCTCTCGGCGCTTGTGCAGGTGTTTGTTATTACGGACTTCAAGGTGGAGGAATAAATTGTTAGCTGACCTTATTAACTTCGATAAGGTGCGGCGGGCCATCGCCTATGCCGCGTATATACTCGTGGTGCTCCTGTTCCAGAATCTGTTCTTTGCCGAGATCACGGTTCTGGGTGTGAGAGCCATGTTCGTTCCCGCCGTCATAGTCGCCGTCGGCATGTATGAGGGCGGCGTCTGGGGCGCTGTGTTCGGCCTGCTCACGGGCATTTTCTGCGACATGAGCCTGGGCAACACGGCGCTGTTCACGGCGCTGCTGCCGGTAGTCGGCTTTTTCTCCGGCATGCTCTTTGAGCGCGCCGTCAACCGCAGCTTCTTCGCGTATATGTGCGTGAGCCTTGCGGCGCTGGTGTTCATCGGCTTCGGACAGATGTTCCGTCTGCTCGTGTTCCTCGGCCAGTCTCCGCTCGCGCTGTTCCGCACGCTGCTTTTTCAGACCCTGTGGTCCCTGCCTCCGGCCGCGCTCGTTTATCTGCCCTGTGGGTGGCTGAGCCGTCGGCGCGCCGGAAATGAAAGGAAAGCGCAATGAAAAGACTCATGACCCCCGGCAGAACGGCTGCCTTCTTCGTCGTGCTGGTGCTGTTTTTCTCGGCATATGCCGTCGCCCTCTATAAGCTCCAGATAATCGAGGGCGCAGCTTATTACGAGCAAAGCCAGAACACCAACGTTGCCAATGTTACTGTCGAGGCCGCCCGCGGCGACATACTCGACCGCTACGGACGTACGCTCGTTTCAAACCGCGAGAGCTATAACATCATGCTCGCCGACGACAAGCTCTTTGAGCTCGACGATCCCAACACTGCCATACTTGAGATGGTGGACATGGTCGAGGAGTCCGGCGCGAAATATCTCGACGATCTGCCGATAACCGCCTCGCCCCCCTTTGAGTATACCGCCAAGATGACTGCCCAGCAGTCCGTTCAGCTTGCGGCGTATCTCAAGGACCACGATCTCGCCGCGGACTGCACGGCGGTGGAGCTGATGAGCTATTTCCGCACGCGCTATGGTATTGACAACAACTGCTCCGCCGAGGATATGCGCATCATCTCCGGCGTGAGATACAGCATCAACATGCGCTATTCCATCAACACCACGGACTACATCTTTGTAGAGGACGCGGACGTGGAGCTCATAAGCAAGCTCGTGGAGTATCGCGGCGGACTCGTTACCGTAAACACCTCCTTCGTGCGCGAGTATGAAACACAGTATGCGGCGCATCTTCTCGGCTATATCGGGCTTATGGATCAGGACGAGATCGACGCTTATGTAAACGACGGCTACAGCAAGAACGCCAAGGTCGGCAAGGACGGCGTGGAGTACGCCTTCGAGGATTATCTCCACGGCGTAGACGGCAAGGCGCAGGTGACCTCCACGGCCGACGGCACTGTGATAAGCAGCGTCTATACGGCCGAGCCCGAGCCCGGCGACCATATCTATCTCACCATAGACATCCAGATGCAGGAGGCCACCGAGCGCGCGCTCGAGGCCGGCTACTACAGGCTCTGCGCGCTCAGGGAGACCGACAAGGCGACGGCCATCGCCAACGGCGAGTCGTATGTCGACGACGACGTCACGGGCATCTCCGCCGTCGTGATAGACGTAAAGACCGGCGAGCCTCTTGCGATCGCGAGCTACCCCACCTTCAGCCTCGAGACCTTTGTTGACGACTTTGATGAGCTCAACGCCGACCCGCTCACGCCGCTCTTCAACCGCGCGCTCAACGGACTCTATTCCCCCGGCTCCACCTTCAAGCCCTGCACGGCCATCGCCGCGCTCACGGAGAAGATCATCAACACCCAGTCGATCGTCAAGGACATGGGCGTCTATACGAAATACATCGATCAGGGCTACGCGCCGGAATGCTGGATATACTCCATGTTCGATATAACCCACGGCGACGAGAACGTCACCACCGCCATCCGCGACTCGTGCAACTACTTCTTCTATACCGTATCCGATACTCTCGGCATAGAGCTGCTCGACAAATATGCCGCGCTCTTCGGGCTCGGCGAGTCTACGGGCATCGAGCTGCCGGAGAGCACCGGCAACATGGCCAACCCCGACACCCACCTCAAGTACGACGTGGACGGCTGGGTTTACGGCGATACGCTGCAGGCCGGCATCGGCCAGTCGGACAGCCTTTTCACACCCCTGCAGCTCGGCGAGTACTGCGCCACAATCGCCAATAACGGCGTGAGATACAGCGCCTCCATACTCAAGAGCGTGCGCAGCTACGACTACTCCGAGAAGGTTTACGAAAACGAGAACGCGGTGCTCTCCACGATAGAGACCGCCGACTATAACTGGGCCGCCGTGCAGCAGGGCATGTACCTCGTCGCGAACGACGTGAGCGGCACGGCGTATGAGAGCTTCTTCGGCTATCAGGTCCCGGTGGCCGCCAAGACCGGCACCGCCCAGCTCGGCGAAACAAAGACCAACAACGGCATCTTTATCTGCTACGCGCCCTATGACGATCCCCAGGTCGCCATATGCGTCGTGGGCGAGCATGTGCAGGCCGGCTCCCGTCTCGGCGGCACGGCGAAGGACATTATGGACGCCTACTTCAGCATCACAAACGTGGGCGAGACCGATACCACGGAGAACACGCTCCTCAAATAAAACTGTTGAACTTTGCCTGAATTGCTAATATAATAATAGTCTAACGCGAAATCACCGACTGGAGGGAAAACCAATGAATATAGCTCTGCTGGCCGACGACGGCAAAAAGGAACTGATGGTACAGTTCTGTATAGCCTACTGCGGTATTTTGTCGGGGCATTCCGTCTGCGCCACAAACACCACCGGCAAGCTCGTGAGCGAGGCCACAGGTCTGCCCATATCCCTCTGCCTCCACGGAAAGCAGGGCGCGCAGCAGATATGCGCGCGCATAACCTATAACGAGATCGACCTTGTGCTCAACTTCTGCGACCCCGCCAATACGGAGGGCTATGAGATATCCGGTCAGATAGCGCGCCTGTGCGATCAGTATCTCATCCCGATGGCTACCAACGCCGCCACGGCCGAGGTGCTCATTCAGGGCCTGCGCCGCGGCGATCTCGACTGGCGCGACATAGTCAACCCCAAGAAAAAGTAAATTCGCCTCGAAACGGCGGGGAAATCCCGCCGTTTTTTCGCCATTACCATTCTTATCCGAAAGGACGTACCGCCAATGGATAAAGTCACTCCGCGCACTCTCTCCGGCTTTATGGAGCTGCTCCCGGCCAAGCAGGCGCAGATGGAGATGATGCTCTCCCGGCTGCGCCGCGCCTACTCGCTCTATGGCTTCACGGCGCTCGACACTCCGGCCATAGAATCGGCCGAGGTGCTCCTCGCCAAGGGCGGGGGAGAGACCGAAAAGCAGATCTACCGCTTCACAAAGGGCGAGAGCGACCTTGCTCTGCGCTTTGATCTCACGGTGCCGCTCGCGAAATATGTCGCCGCGAATTATGCGAACCTCGCCTTTCCCTTCCGCCGCTACCAGATCGGCAAGGTCTGGCGCGGGGAGCGCGCCCAGCGCGGGCGCTTCCGCGAGTTCTATCAGGCGGATATCGACATAATCGGCGACGGCTCGCTCTCGGTTGTGAACGAGGCTGAGATACCCGCGATCATCTGCCGCACGTTTTCAAGTCTCGGGCTCGAGGACTTCACGGTGCGTATAAACAACCGCAAGGTGCTCGGCGGCTACTTCGAGCTGATGGGGCTGGGCGAGCACACGGGCGAGATAATGCGCACGGTGGACAAGCTCGAGAAGATCGGCGCGGACAAGGTGCGCGCGATACTTACGGACGATCTCGGCGTGGACGGCTGGAAGGCCGACGAGCTGCTCAGATTCATCAGCTTCAAGGGCACGCCCGCCGACAAGCTCATCTTCCTGGAAAACTACAAGGGTCACAACGCGACCTTTGACAAGGGCCTTGCCGAGCTCAAGACCGTAGTGCGCTATATGCCGCTTTTCGGCGTGCCTGAGCAGAGCTTCACGGTCGATCTCACGATCGCGCGCGGGCTCGACTACTACACCGGCACGGTGTATGAGACCACCATAAACTCCCACCCGGAGATCGGCTCCGTCTGCTCCGGCGGCAGGTATGACGATCTTGCGGGCTACTATACCGACAAAAAGCTCCCCGGCGTCGGCATCTCCATCGGCCTTACGCGCCTGTTCTATGTCCTTGACGAGCAGGGGATGCTCAATGCCGACGTCGTCACCGCCCCGGCGGATGTGCTCGTGCTGCCGATGACGGACGAGCTCGACTTCGCCGCCGAGGTCGCCACGGCGCTGCGGGACGCGGGCATCCGCACGCAGCTCTACTGCGAGGACAAGAAGTTCAAGCAGAAGCTGTCCTTCGCCTCAAAAACAGACGTGCCCTACGTCGTAATTATCGGCGAGGACGAGATAAAAAGCGGCGTCGTGTCCGTTAAGGATATGCTCACGGGCGAGCAGAAGCAGAGCTCCCCGGCCATTGCCGCGCTTGAAATACGCCGGCGGCTCAAGACCCTTGAGAACCTGCCCATCATAAAGTAAAAGGAAGTCGAAAGTATGTTTCAGTCCCGCACACATAACTGCAATGAGCTCCGGCTCTCCGACGTCGGAGCGCGAGTGAGGATAGTCGGCTGGATGGAAAACGTCCGCGAGGTCAGCGCCGCGCTGTCCTTCGTCGTCGTCCGCGATTTTTACGGCACCACTCAGGTCGTCGCCGAGACCGACGATATGGTCGCCGCCTTCAAGGCCGTCGCCCGCGAGTCCACCATCGCCGTTGAGGGCGTGGTGCGCGAGCGCGCGAGCAAGAACCCCAAGCTCCCCACCGGCGATATCGAGATAGTCCCCGACAGGCTCGAGGTGCTCGGCCGCTGCCGCTATAACGAGCTGCCCTTCCAGATAAACCGCTCGCGCGAGGCCGACGAGACCACGCGTCTGAAATACCGCTATCTCGACCTGCGCAACCCGGCCGTCAAGGACAATATCGTGCTCAGATGCAATGTCGTGGCCGCGCTGCGCCAGGCGATGACCGAGCACGGCTTTCTTGAGATAACCACGCCCATACTCACGGCCTCCTCGCCGGAGGGCGCGCGCGACTATCTCGTGCCCGCGCGCA
>CAYNMN010000012.1:21545-23681 GCA_964398305.1 uncultured Oscillospiraceae bacterium | reverse complement strand
TCCTCGAGTTCGAGCAGATGGAGCTTGAGTTCTTCTGCGCTCCGGGCACCGACCTTGAGTGGTTCAAATACTGGCGCGGCTACTGCCATGACTGGCTGCTCGGCCTCGGCATGACCGACGGCAACCTGCGTCTGCGCGACCACGAGAAGGAGGAGCTCTCGTTCTACTCCGTGGCGACCACGGACTTTGAGTATCTCTTCCCCTTCGGCTGGGGCGAGCTCTGGGGCGTGGCGGACCGCACGGACTTCGACCTCTCGCAGCACCAGAAGTTCTCCGGAGAGAACATGATCTATAAGGAGGAGGGGATGGCCGAGGGCTTTGTGCCATATGTCATCGAGCCCTCTCTCGGAGCGGACAGGGCGATGCTCGCCTTCCTTGTGGACGCCTACGACGAGCAGGTGGTGGACGAGGCAAAGAACGACGTGCGCACGGTGCTGCACCTTCATCCCGCGCTCGCGCCCTATAAGGTCGCGGTGCTCCCGCTCTCGAAGAAGGAGGTCCTCTCCGATCCCGCGAAGGCGCTCTATGCGGACCTCTGCAAGAGCTTCTCCTGCGACTATGACGAGACCGGCTCAATCGGCAAGCGCTACCGCCGTCAGGATGAGATCGGCACGCCCTATTGCGTGACGCTCGACTTTACCACCGTGGGCGACGCCGAGACCCGCGCCGACAACTGCGTCACCGTGCGCGAGCGCGACAGCATGGAGCAGGTGCGTCTGCCGATCGCCGAGCTGAAGGATTACCTTCTCGCCAGGCTGGCATACTAAGAAACGGCATGAACGATCTCGATAACGTCCCGGGAGGCGCAAGTGAGCCGCAGCACCCCGGCTTCCAGATAGCCGGGACTCTAAAAATAGGCGGGTGCATACTCGTTCTGGCGATTACGGTCGCCGCGCTCGCCATAATGCTCACCTCCGGGCGCAATCCCATAAAGGGCTATGAGCCGCCGGAGAGCTCCGAATACTATGCGATGCACATAGAGGAGCTCGAGAGCGAGCTTGCGGAGAACGTGTTTCCGCTGCTCGATAACGTGGAAGCCTGGGAGGTCGAGAATGGCAGAATAACGGTTACCCTGACGGGCGGGGATTACGCCGTTTCCCGCGCCGCGCTGCTGCGATATTACGATGCGGAGCTGTTTAACTTTATTCTGCCGGAATAAATAAGGGATTATTTTGATAAAGATATGGGAGGAAAAGTAAGTGAAACACGGATTTATCAAGGTCGCCGCCGCGGCGCCGAGGATAACTGTGGCAAACCCCGGCTGCAACGCGGACAGCATCATCAAGTGCATGAAGGCGGCGAAGGAAAAGGGCGTTAAGCTTCTCGTTACGCCCGAGCTCTGTCTCACGGGCGCCACCTGCGGCCATCTCTTTTTCCAGCGCGCGCTTACGGACGAGGCCATGACGCAGCTTGAGCGCATTGCCGGCGAGACGGCGGGGCAGGATATGCTCGTATTTGTGGGCATGCCCATCGCGATCTCCGGCAAGCTGTACAGCGTAGCCGCCGCCCTCTATGAGGGCGAGGTGCTCGGCTTTGTGCCGAGACTCAACACGGCCGGCACGGTGTTTGCCTCGCCCGCCGAGCTCGGCTTCGACGTAGAGAGCGACGGCTTCTTCAGCGCGTCGTTCGATACCGACATGCTCTTTGACAGCGACGTCATCGAGGGGCTCGACGTCGCCGTGCAGTTCGCCGCGGACAGGCGTATGCCCGTCCCGCCCGCCGCCGACCACTGCGCCGCCGGCGCCACCGTGATCTGCGAGCTGTCCGACGCTCCGATGAGCGTCACCTCCGCGCGCGACACGAAAAAGCAGCTCGAGGTCGAAAGCGCCCGACTCCACGCCGCGTGGATGTCGGCAGCGCCGGCGGACGGAGAGTCCACCACCGACAAGGCCTATTCCGGGCTCTGCCTCGTCGTGGACGACGGCGAGACGCTTGCCGAGTGCGAGACAGGCGAGAGCCTTGCGATCTCAGAGATCGACGTATTCAACCTCTGCGACGCCCGCGCGAGAGAGAACACCTTCCCCGAGGCGGGGGAGGAGCACAGCGCAGAGTCTTGGGGCGGCGAGGTTGAGGAGACCGAGCTCACGCGGACGATCAAGGCCTATCCCTTCGTGCCCGATGAGGACGTGGATGATT
>CAYNMN010000012.1:1814-21535 GCA_964398305.1 uncultured Oscillospiraceae bacterium | reverse complement strand
GACGAAAACCTCGAGGATTTCTGCGAGCGCGCGATGGATATTCAGGCCTACGGCATCATCAAGCGTATGCAGTACGCCAACTGCTGGAAGCCGGTCATCGGCGTCTCCGGCGGCGTGGACTCCACGCTCGTCATGCTCTCGTGCATCCGCGCCATGGACAAGCTCGGCCTGCCGCACAGCAATGTCTGGGCGGTCACGATGCCCTGCTTCGGCACCACCGACAGGACAAAGAACAACGCCATCACCATCGCCGAGCAGCTCGGCGCGACTCTCCGCATCATCCCCATCGGCGAGAGCGTGAAGAAGCATTTTGAGACCATCGGCCACGACTTCAGCGACCACACCGTGGTGTTCGAAAACGCGCAGGCGCGTGAGCGCACGATGGTGCTAATGGACATCGCCAACAAGATAGACGGTCTCGACGTCGGCACAAAGGACCTCTCCGAGCAGGCGGACGGCTGGACGACCTTCAACGGTGACCAGATATCCAACTATGATATAAACGCCGGTCTCACCAAAACCATGGTCAAGACCATCGTGCGCAATTACGCGGCGAAGTGCGAGGACAAGGTGCTCGCCGCCGCGCTGCTCGATATCGACAGCACGCCCGTAACGCCCGAGCTCCTGCCCATAGGCGACGAGGGCGAGCTCATCCAGAAGAGCGAGGACACCGTGGGCCCGTATATCCTCCAGGACTTCTTCCTCAAGCACATGGTCATGCGCGGCGGCTCTCCCGAGAAGGTCGTGCGACTGGGCGAGATAGCCTACCGGGGCATGTTCACGCGCGAGGAGCTGGTGCACTGGATGCAGAGCTATCTGCGCCGCTTCTTTACCCAGCAGTACAAGCGCAGCACCTCCGCCGACGGCCCGGCGGTCATGGGCTTCACCCTCTCCCCGAGAGACGGACACAAGATGCCCTCCGACGCCTGCCCCGAGCTCTGGAAGGATCTGGGCAAAAAGCTTTAAGGCAATCATAATAGCCACGGACGCCGGAACGAATCGTTCCGGCGTCCGTTATGCTTTTTAGAAGCTTCAGTTCTCGTCTGTGGGGTCGCTCTCGATTATCTCGACCGTGACGTCGCCCTCTGCGGCGGCCTCGTCGGCGGACACGACGCTCTCAAGATCGCAGTCGCAGGCGTCCTCCTCGCCGAGACCGGCCTTGATGGTCGCGGCCTCATCCTCGAGCTCGGTGAGCGTGGTCTCGGCGAGCTCGACCTGACTGAACAGCATGCTGTAAAGCTCGCCGGGGTCGCCCTTGTTGTTCTCGTAGCACAGACGGCCTATTTCGGTGTAGACCTTATCGAGATTGGTCCTCTCGGTGTTTATCTGCACGGTTACCTTGGCAAGCCGGCCGAGAGTCTTGGCTCTGTCCCCGGCGGAGGCGGCTATGTCCCTGGCTATGCCGGCAACGCCGGTGACGGTGGACTGGAACGCTTTTTTCAGATCGCTCAGATCAGACATTATTGTTTCCTCCCGTAGTGTTTTCTGTATTTGTTTCGCCTTCGGGCCGCGATGGCGTCTGCCCTTCGGCGTACATGGGCCTGTGATCGACAATTTTGTTGCGGAGCAGCAGCAGAGCGGCTATTAGCGCGGATACCCCGGCAAGGAGCTGGGAAACTCTTATGCCGGTGGCGCCGATGTAAAGACTGTCCGTCCTCAGCCCCTCCACCCAGAGGCGGCCGAGACCGTACCAGAGAACGTAGAGTATGAATACCTCGCCGTCGTATTTCCGGCGGCCCCTTTTCACGAACTGCGACAGCAGGATGAAGCCGATGACGTTCCACAGGCTCTCATAAAGGAAGGTGGGGTGGACGTATATCGTCTCCGCGCCGGGCATCGTCAGTCCCATGCGGCAGAAGATGTCGGTCTCGGCGCCGAAGGCCTCGCGGTTCATGAAGTTGCCCCAGCGCCCTATCGCCTGCCCTATGAGCAGTCCAAACGAGGACAGATCCGTCGCCGCTCCGAAGGGGATCTTCTTCGCCCTGCACCAGAGCGCCGCGGTGACGACGCCGGCGATAATCCCGCCGTAAATGGCAAGACCGCCCTCCCAGACGTAGAGGATCGAAATGAGGTCGGTCTTGAAGCTGTCCCACTGGAACGCGACGAAATAGATCCGCGCGCCGATGATGGCAAAGGGTATGATCCACAGCGCGAGATCGTAAAGGTTGTCGCCCGTCATCCCGAAGCGCGGCGCGCGCCATGCGCAGTAGAGGATCGCCAGCAGGAAGCCGAGCGCTATGATGAGACCGTAAAAATAAAAGGTGTGCCCGAAGAGCTCAAAGGATGCCGGCGGGTCTATTGACCAGTCGCCGAGCAGGGGGAAGCTTATCGCGGCCTCCCGCATCATGGTCTGCATGGCTTATCGACCTCCGTTGTTCACGACCGAAAGCGCCAGACGCCCGGCCGGGAGATTTGTTTTTATCCATTCTGCGCACTCTCCGGCGGATATTTCCGGCAGAAGCTCAAAGGCGCGCAGCGGGTCGAACTGCGCGAAGCAGCCCTCGGCAAGTCCCGCGCAGACGCCGCCGAAATCCTCAAGCCCGCGCAGTCTCGCTCCGAGCGAGGCGCGGCGGCAGCGCTCAAAGGCCTCGGCGTCAAGGCCGCCGTCCGAAACGCGTCTTACCTCGCCGTTCAGACGCTCGAGCACGGCGTCGGGGTCGGGGCTCTCGCCTCCGGCCATAAAGGTGGCGGTATCGGCGGCGCAGTCTATCTCGTAGTCAAAATCGTTCCTCAGCAGACCCTCGGCATAGAGCTTAGTATAAAACGGAGAGGAGCGGCCCATCAGCGCGCGCAGGGCGAGCGAGGCCGTGAGCCTTGAGCGCAGGGCGTCCTCGCCACGGCTGGGGATATCGGCCTTGCAGCCGATGAGGAACTGCGGCGCGGATACGTCCATGGCCTTCTCGGTTCGCGCTCTTGCCGGCGCGGAGCTCTCGCTCCCGCCGTAATCGGGCTCGGGCGGCGGCAGCTGCGCTTCGGAGAGTATTTCGGCGGCGATGCGGGCGACGTCGTCCGGGTCGACGTTACCCTCCACGCACAGCGCCATGTTCGAGGGGCGGTAGAACGCCCTGTGGCAGTCATAGAGAGTCTTGTCGGATATCTGCGCGATGCTCTCCACCGTGCCGGCGACGGTGTCGCGGATCGGGTGGCGCTCATAGAGACAGCCGAGCAGCTCCTTATATACGGCGTAGGACGGGTCGTCCTCGATCATGCCTATCTCCTGGCCGATGATGCCGCGCTCCTTTTCCACGCTCTCCGGAGTAAAGTAGGGCGTGGAGACATATTTCAGCAGAAGGCGCAGACACTCGTCAAAGCTCTGCGTGGTGTCGAAGTGGTAGGCGGTCATACCCGCGGAGGTGAAGGCGTTGGGCGAGGCGCCGAGCGCCGAGAAGGCGCCCATCACATTCGAGCCGTCGGGCATGTCAAACATCTTGTGCTCAAGATAGTGCGCGACGCCGGCGGGGGTGTCCACGCTCTCGCCGTCGAGCGTGAAGCGGCGCATGGCTCCGCCGTAGTTCACTGCGAGCAGCGCAAAGCTGCGGACAAAGTCCGGCTTGGGCAGCACTAAAACGCGCAGTCCGTTATCGAGCGTATCGCTCCACAGGCTCTCGCCGATGTTTTCGTAATACTTATTCTTCATCATCGCCGTCGTCCTCTCCGTCGCGTCCGCGCAGGAAATACACCGCGTCGCACTCCACGCTGCGGGCTATCTCTACTACGCTCTCGCGCGTCACGCCATCGCAGAGCGCGGCGAGCTCCTCGGGGGAGCAGTCGTCGCCGTCGATGTTGTGCCCGAGCCAATAGCCCTCGAGCGCGCCGGGATCGTCGCAGAGCGCGAGCAGGTCGCCGCTCTCGCCCAGACGCGCGCTGTCGAGCTCCTCATCGGTTATCTCGCCGCGCTTCATGGCCTCGAGCTGGGCGAATATCTCGTCCCTCGCGCTGTCGAATTTATCAAACTCTATGCCGCTTGAAACCAGCAGCAGACCCTTGTGCAGATCGACGCCCGACGAGGCGTAGTAGCACAGCGAGAGCTTTTCGCGCACGTTGCTGAAGAGCTTGGAGTTCACGGAGCCGCCGAATACGGCGTTGAAAACGCGGATGGCGGCCTCGTTGGGCTCGTCCATGCACTCGCCGAGCCGCCAGCCGATGGCAAGCTTGCCCTGGGAGACGTCCATTTCCTCGGTGAATTCACGCGGTTGGGCCTCCACGGCGTTCATGCGCACATCGGTGCCGATGTCAAAGTCCGTTTCGCCGCGCGGAAGTATCTCCATGGCGCTCCTGAGCGCCGAGCGCAAGCGGTAGAGCTCCGCGCCGCCGCAGTAGAATATCTCGATGGGGGAGAGGGCAAGACGCTCCCGGTAGTGCTTCGTCAGCTTCGGGTAGCGTATCGCCGCGGCGCTCTCCTCGTCGCCGAGGGGGTAGACGGAGAAATCCTCATACTGGCACATGAGCTCCAAAAGGCGCGACACGGCATAGGAGCCCTTGTCGTTTTTCCTTGCGCGAATGCGCTCTATGAGCTTGGATCGCTCCGAGTCCACATAGTCGGGCAGCAGCAGGCCGCCGCGGGTCTGGGGCGCGAGCAGCAGCTCCATGACCGTCTCCGCAGTGTTCACGGCAAGACCCTGACCCTCCGGGACAAAATCGTCCGCCGCAAATGAGGAGGCGAAGCCGACGGCCTGGATCTCCCCGACGCGCCGGACGACCGGCGAGACCGTTGCGCCGTAAAGCGAATCGAGACGCGCGGCCACGGCGTCCATATCGGGATAGCTTGCGCTGCCGCGCCTGAGAACGTTCGGAAAGAGCGCGTTGAGCGCAGCGTCCTCCCGTTCAAGCTGACCGAGCAGCGAGACGCTCAGAAGTCCGGTCTTGAATTTGTCGGTTTTCAGCGCCGTGAGCCACACGCCGGGCAGTATTTCCTCTCGCGTCCGCTCCAAACCTATCAGCTCCCCTTCCATAATTAAACAATAATAAATTATTATACCACAGCGGCCAGGATTTGAGTAGACTATTTGTTAATTTCAAGGCCGTCCAGATAAGTCCTGCCGTCCCTGACCTCAATGGAGTGCTTCGTTCCGGCGCCGTCTGTCCAGACGGCCGAATACCCGTCCCAGCCGGACGGCAGCGCCGGATTGACGGTCAGCCGGCCGTTCTCAAGGCGGATGCCCAGCAGCTCGCTGATCGCGGTGCGAAGATACCAGCCCGCCGCGCCGGTGTACCATGTCCAGCCCGCCTCGCCCAGACGCTCCGGCGCGGCATATACGTCGGCGGCGAGGACGTAGGGCTCCGCGCCGTATTCTTCCGAGTCCACCGGCAGGAGGGAGCGCAGCAGCTCCCAGCCCTCGTCCGCGCGGCCGGAGCGCAGACAGGCGAGAGCGAGCCAGACGGCGGCGTGGGTATATTGCCCTCCGTTCTCGCGAAAGCCCGGCCCGCAGCTTGCAATATACCCCGGTCTTTCTGCGCCGTCAAAGGGCGGAGAGAACAGGCGCGTCAGACCGTCGCCGTGCAGATGCGATATGGCGGAGGTCAGGGCGGCGCGGCTCTTTTTCGGCGACGCCTCCGCGCACAGACAGCTCCAGCTCTGGGCCACGGAGTCTATGGCGCATTCCTTGCAGTCCCTTGAGCCGAGCGGCGCGCCGTCGTCATAGAAGCCGCGCAGATACCACGCCCCGTCCCATGCTCTGTCGGCGGCTCGGCCGAAGCGGATGGCGGCGGAGAGCAGCGCGGCGGCGTCCCGCTTTTTGCCGCTTTTCTCAAGCAGCCCGGCAAAGCGTCGGGCGCTGTGGGCGAAAAACCAGCCGAGCCAGACGCTCTCGCCCCTTCCGCCGGAGCCGACGGCGTCCATGCCGTCGTTCCAGTCGCCCCCGCCAATGAGCGGCAGACCGTGAGCGCCCGACCCCCGCGCGAGCACGAGCGCCAGAGCCCTCGCTGCGTGCGCGGCGACAGTGTCCTTTTCCAGGGATATCTCCGCCCTCTCGTAGCGGTCGCGCTCGTTATCTGCGAGCGGCGGCGAGGTGAGGAACGGCGTCTCCTCGCCGAGTATCGCCGTGTCCCCGGTGCTCTCAACGTATTCGCAGACCGCCCACGGCAGCCACAGCAGATCGTCTGAGCAGCGCGTGCGTACTCCGGTCTCGCGCTCGCCCGGATGCCACCAGTGCATCACGTCGCCCTGCTCGTACTGATGCGCGCAGCAGAGCAATATCTGCTTTCGCGCGAGCGAGGGGTCGAGCAATATCAGGTTTACGGCGTCCTGCAGCTGGTCGCGGAAGCCGAACGCGCCGCCGGACTGATAGAGCGACGCGCGCCCCAGCAGCCGGCAGGCGAGCGTCTGATAGCCCGCCCAGTCGTTGATATAGCGGTCGAGCTCCGGCGAGGGCGTCCTCACCCTCAGTCTGCCGAGCACACGCTCCCACGCCGTCCGGCTTTCCGCTTCGTCAAAGCGGGAGAGCAGCGCCGCCGCGTCGCCGCAGGAGCAGGGGATAACGAGCGTGTCGCACGGCGGGAGCTCCACGCCGAAGCAGGGGAGAAGCCCCGCGCCGCAGCGCGAGTCCATCACGCCGCGCTGCCAGGAGGCGGCGTCGCAGGTGAAGCCTATCGGCTCGGCGGAGAAGACCGCCGAAAGCTCAAGCCCCGGCGCGCAGGCGTTGTGCGCTCTGAGCCGACCGTCGGAATACTCTGTCACAGTGAACCGCGCATCGTCCGCGTCTGCGGCGAGGACGAGCTCCGCTTTCCAGAATACCGCCGAGCGCGCTCCGCGGACAGTGAGGACCCGCCCTGCCCCGCCGGGAGGGACGTGCGCCGTCACGCTCACTGCCGCGCCGTCTATGACCTTCTCCCAGCGCGCGAAGCCAAAGGAATAGGTCACGCGGCAGGGGATGCCGTCGGAAGCTGCGAAAAGACTTACCCGCCGCCCGCCGCTGAGCATCTCCAGAGTCTCGACTCCCGCCGTGTCGAGCGGGTCGTTGCGCCACGGGGTGATGCGCTTTTCGCGGGCGTTTTCGTACCACATGCACACTGTGCCGTATTCCGCGGCAATGCAGCCGAAGGCCCCGTCGGTGAGAATATGCGTCCACGCCCTCGCGGGTAGGGAGCCTTCCACCGTGAAGCTGACGGCGTCGTCCGACCATTCGCAGCGCGGTGTGCCGCCGCGTATGCTCCCTTGCGGCGGCAGATACGCGCCGTCGGGGCGGCGCTCCGGGCGGGGCGACCCGGCAATGAGCGCGGCGCGGTCGAGAAAGGCCGAGGCCTCGGCCTCCGGCACGACATGGACTCCGCCGCGGGCGCCCTCGGTGCTCTCAAGACCCATGGCGGCCAGAGCGGCCCGCAGAGCGCGGGTCGAGGCGCGCAGATAGTCTCCGCCCTCGCCGGAGAGGAAAACGAGATCGCTTTTGAGCCCCGCGGCTCTCAGCAGCGCGTGGCGGGAGATGAGTGCGGCTGTCGCGGCCGTGTCCTCGCCGTGGTATGCGCATATTATCGGCTCGTCGCCGGATACTCCGAAGCGCCAGAGCGCATTCCTGCTCTCCTTTACCTCGCCGCAGGCGCGGGGGAACAGCAGCGCCGACGCCATTGCCATCGCCTCGGTAGCTCCGCTGATGCCAAGCGCGAGAGGCGCGGAAAGGGATTCGGCGATATCCGCCCTTTCGCCGCCGGATAGAGCGAGAGCTCGCCTCGCGGCGGCCGCAGCCGACCTCGGCTCCGCCGCAAAGGCCATGGAGAAACGAATCGTAACGCTCTCGCCGGCGGCGAGCCTGACCGGCGCGCCGACCCTTACAAGCGGGTATGAGAGCGCGCCGAGGGCTTCGCCGTATGCGTTGGCGGAGTATTCGGCGTCCGCGTCGCAGCCCACGGCGAGACAGCACTCGCCGAGACTGAACCGCGCCCGCCTGCGAAGGAGCAGCATTCCGCCGACACATTCCGCCGAAAGCCCGAGACGGTAAAAGGCGGGGTGGTTTACATAATCATTGACACGCGCCAGCATGGGTTCAAATTCCAGCGTGATCCGGCCGCTGAAGGCGGCGGCTGCCTTTAGCGTTACGCTGCGCAGCTCGGCGCAGTCGGCTGCGGAGACGCTCGCGGCGCAGCGCCATTCCAGATCGTCCGACCGTCCCTCTATGGACGCCTCGGACCCGTTGAAGCGCCAGCGGAAGCCCGCGGCTCCGGGCGTGGGCAACAGAGAATACGGCGCGCCGTTCTCCGGCTGCGCTCTCAGCTCCAGCCCGTGGCGATCGCCCGGATACGTCTCGGGCAGGCGATATATGCCCACGGCTCCCGCGCAGGCGCGGCTCAGACCCGATTCCGTCAGCGCGAGGGAATAGACGCCGTTGGAGAGCAGACAGCACTCGGGCTTTTCAAAGCAGACGCAGGCGCCGGTGCGCTCCCAGAGTGTAACTGATGAGCGCGGAGGTCTGCTCGGAGCTGCGGAGCGCTTGCCCTGCAGCACTACGCCGCCGGTCGGCGCCTCCTCGCAGAGCAGAGGGCGGAAGGCGGACGCCGCGGGAGACGCCATGAAGCGGCGCCGCATCGCGCCGAGACACAGGTAATTGTCCACGGCCGCAAGGCTCATGCCGATATGGTGCGCCATCACGCACTTAACGAGCTCGCCGTCCTCGGAGCGGCAGCGCGAGGGCGTGAGGTCGAGCGCCTCGCAGAAGCCGAAGCGCCCGAAGGCTCCGACGTCCGCGAAGCGCCGCAGATTGGCGACTGCCGACGCCGGGGCGACGGCAAGGGCGAGGAAGCTCGCATAGGGCGCTCTGACGCTCTCGCCCTCAACATCCCGGCTCAGAGCAAGAGCGGGGCAGCCGTGCGCCTTGTAGCGGTAGGCAAGCGCGGGATCGAGCGCGAAGAAGGCGCTTTCGGACGCACCCCATATGCCGCCGCGGGCCTCGCTTATATGCGCGCTGACACACAGCCGGGTGCTCTGCCACAACAGCGAGCCGCGCACGGGAGTCAAAAACAGCTCTGGCATAAGGTATTCGAACATCGAGCCCGTCCAGCTCGACAGAGCCTGACGGGCGCCAACGCCGACGAGAGCCCGCGAGAGCCTTCGCCAGTGCGCGCGCGGCACGTCTCCTCTGGCCACGGCGAAGTAGCTTGTCAGTCTCGCCTCGCTCGCGAGCAGGTCGTAGCAGCCCTCGGAGAGCGAGTCGGCGCCGAGCTCGAAGCCTATGTGAAACAGCCGCCGTCTTCCGTCATAGAGCGGCTTGAAGTCCATGTCGGAGCAGAGTGCCCGCGCCCTCCTTGCGAGAGCGGGCAGACCGTATTCGTCCATACCCTCGGCGAGCGCCGTCAGGCAGACGGCGAGGTTGCCGCTGTCCACGGTGGAGATATAGACGGGGGAGAGCGCTCGCAGAGTGCGGATATCGAGCCAGTTATAAATGTGTCCGTGCCACTTTGGCAGCTTTTCGAGCGTTGTGAGGATACCGCCGACGATCTCCGCGCACCGCCCCTTCTCCGCCAGACCCAGATCGAGCGCCGCGAGACAGGAGGTGAGCGCAAGCCCGATATTGGTCGGAGAGGTGCGCAGGGCTTCGCCGGTGGGCGGCTGCTCCTGATAGTTGTCGGGCGGGAGGAAGTGGTTTTCGGCGGTGCAGAAGACGTCGAAGAAAGCCCACATTCGCGCCGAGGCGTCCAAAAGAAAGCCGCGCTCGCGCGCTCCCGGCTCTCTCGCCGCAGGCTCCGAAGCTCCCAGAGCGTGCGCGGCGAGGGGGGAGAGCAGCCATATCATTCCCGCTGCCGCGCCAATGACGGAGTGCGAAAAGACGCAGGCAAGCCCTACCGCTCCAGCGGGCCACAGAGCGGCGAGGTAAGCCGCCGGGCCCGAGGCGCCGCGCTCGGTCTGCGCCGCCGTGCTCCACTCGAGCAGACCGCGCTTTGTCACATACATTCGCCGGAGCGCGCGCAGCACCGCCGAGAGCGCCACCCACGCCTCGCACGGCAGGAGCATGAGCCGCGCCGCCGCAAGCGTGAGCGCCGAGCCGAGAGTGTGACGGCGGTGGTCGGAGAGCGACGCCGTCAGAGCGCCGACAAGTCCCCGGCACAGTGTCAGCAGCGCCGTTAACGCCGCGAGGACAAGCCCCGCTTCGCCGGAAAAGAAGCCCGCTACGATGGCGGCGAGCGAGGCCGGAGCGAGCAGACTTCGCTGGGCGTTGTCGAAAAAGCGCCAGCGGTCTATGTCCGCGAGCCGTGCGTCAAAGGCGAAGGGGAGGTTCTGCCAGTCTCCGCGGATCCAGCGCTCCATGCGCCGCCACCATGCGAGCGGGGTCGCCGGCATACCGTCAAGCAGCTCGCAGTCGGACATATAGCCGCCGCGCAGTAAGGCGCCCTCCACGGCGTCGTGAGACAGTATGCGCCCCTTTGGGAGCTCCGCGGTGCATCGCAGCAGGGCGGCGGCGTCGATAATACCCTTTCCGGCAAAGCCCCCGTGCCCGCTCAGATCCATATATACCTCGCCGCAGCTTGAGCCGTAGGGGTCGAGACCGCCGCCGGGCGCAAAGATGCCGGCAAACCGGCTTTTTACCGCGCTCGAGAGCTCCGTCCCGATGCGCGGGTGGATAAGGCCGTGGCCGGAGATTACAACGCCGCGCTTTTCGTCGATCACGGGAGTGTTGAGAGGGTGGAGCATTGCGCCGATCAGCTCGCGCGCCGCTCCGGGCGGCAGCACGGTGTCGGCGTCGAGCGTGATTATATAGCGGCAGCCGCGCAGCGCGTCACCGTCGCCGGAGAGCACGCTGACGCCGCTCTCTTTGCCGGCAAGCAGCCGAGAGAGATCGAGCAGCGCGCCGCGCTTGCGCTCATCGCCGCGCCAGACGCCGTCGTCCGCGGCGTAGCTCCGTGGGCGCAGCAGCAGATAAAAGCCCCCGCCGTACCTGTCGTTAAGCTCATCGACTGCTGACCTCACCGCGCTGACGCACGGGGCGTCGTTCGGCGTCGTTTCCGTCGCGGACTCGGGCAGATCGCAGAGCAGACCGAAAGAGAGGTTTTTCCCGCACTCGCGCGAGGCGTGCAAGAATTCCTCCGCTCTGCGCGCCATTTTCACGCCGGCGTCGGGGGAGGTGAGCAGAGCGGAGATTACGCAGAGCGTGCGTCCCTCCTCCGGCACGCCGTCCGCAAGCTCCATGCGCGGCACGAGCCTCGGCGACGAAAAGCGCAGGGCAAAATGATCGGCGACGCCCTTCACGAGCTCCGAGAGCGGCAGGACCAGCAGCGCGGCGGCAGCAGCGCTGTTGAACGCGAAGCCGGAGAGCAGGCTCAGAGTGAGCGTTATCAGGAGGTTCAGAGCTATATACGCCCAGCCGCCGGCTCCGTGCCGCCGCATCCCCAGAGGGCGGGTGAACAGGTAGTATCCGACGTGCCGGCCGTTGTCGTCGGCAAGCTTGACTGCGGCGCGGGCGACGCGCAGCTCGCTCATTTGCGTGAGAGAGGCGAGCTCGCTGACCCTCCGGCGATAGCTCTCGCGGGTGCGCTCGTCCATGAGTGCGTAAACTCCGGCGCTCTCGCCGAGCAGTATCGCCTCGGTCGTGTCAAGGCTTTCGAGGAAGGGGGTGAGATCTTCCGACGAGAGCAGACGCAGCGAGGTGAATATTGCGGCGTAAAGCGCCTCGTCCCCACCGCCGCCGCAGAGCGCGGCGAGACAGCCCGTAAGAGCCGCGCGCAGACAGGGCGCGAGCAGAGTCAGCTCATGCCGTTCAAGCGGCGTGACACGCTGGAAGCCGGAAAAAAAAGCCGCGGCGTCCTCAAGAGTCAGCGTGCAGTTCACGCAGCGCACGAGCGCCTCGCACGCGCACAGGAGGATCGCGCCGTCCCCGCAGGTGCGCAGTCGGCCCCCGTGCGCGAGATCCGAAGCGGCGGAGAGCCCCTCGCGTCTTACGAGATACCAGTTGTCGAGCAGCCAGCGGTCGGCGGGAGACTCCTCGCCGGCGGATGCGGCACGTCGGGCGACGTCGTGCGCCCGACGGACGGTCGCAAGCTCCGCGCGCAGACGACGCGCGTAGGAGACCGCTCGGACGCGGCGTCGCTGCTTGAGCAATCGGGCGCAGCTCTCGCCACGCTCTGACAATGGGATGCAGTCTCCCGGCTTTTTGTCGTTTGCGGTCATGGCTTGCCCTCCGTTCGTTTGATTCATAATAGTTTTACCGCTATCGGGCGCTATATTCTGTTAAAGAAAAATACTTGACAGCGACTGATTCACGGCGTATAATCACAGGGCTGTTAAGCGAAAATACTTGATGGGAGGAAGAAGCCTTGGCAAACGACACCGTGCGCCGCGCCCTGCTGTTCGATTTTTACGGCGAGCTGCTGACGGATAAGCAGCGCGAGTACTTCGACCTCCACTATAACGACGATCTCTCTCTCGCGGAGATCGCAGAGCAGACCGGCATCTCGCGCCAGGGCGTGTGGGATATTATCCGCCGTGCGGAGACCACGCTCCGGAACACCGAGGACAAGACCGGTCTCATCCGCCGCTTTGAGGAGCGGCGCGAGAAAATCAGCGAGATTCGCGGCGAGCTCGGCTGCCTGCTCGCCTACCCGGACGAAGCCGTGCGCTCCGCCGCTCTCGCGGCTGACGCGAAGCTCAGGACGCTGGAGGACTGAAATGGCATTCGAGAGCCTGTCGGACAAATTAAACGCCACCTTCAAGAAGCTCAGAGGCAAGGGCCGGCTGACGGAGCTCGACGTCAACGAGGCTATGCGCGAGGTGCGCCTTGCGCTGCTCGAGGCAGACGTGAGCTACAAGATCGTCAAGGACTTCGTAAAAAAGGTCTCCGAGCGCGCGAAGGGCGCGGAGGTCATGGAGAGCCTCACCCCCGCGCAGATGGTCGTTAAGATAGTCAGCGAGGAGCTCACCGCTCTCATGGGCAGCGAGAACAAAAAGCTCAACATCTCCTCAAAATCGCCGAGCGTCGTGATGCTCGCGGGGCTTCAGGGCGCGGGCAAGACCACCAACGGCGCGAAGCTCGCGGCCTATATGAAAAAGCAGGGCAAGCGCCCGCTCCTCGTCGCCTGCGACGTGTATCGTCCCGCCGCCATAGACCAGCTCAAAACGGTCGGCGCGCAGCTCGACATTCCGGTGTTCGATATGGGCGTCTCCGATCCCGTAGAGATCGCGAGAGCCTCGATAGCGCACGCGAAGAAGTTCGGCAACGATCTCATTTTTCTCGACACCGCCGGCCGTCTGCATGTCGATGAGCAGCTCATGGACGAGCTCAGGAACATCAAGGCCGCCACGGAGCCTGCGGAGATAATGCTCGTGATCGACGCCATGACGGGGCAGGACGCCGTGAACGCGGCCTCCGCCTTTGATGAGGCGCTCGACGTTACCGGTCTTATGCTCACGAAGCTCGACGGCGACGCCAGAGGCGGCGCGGCGCTCTCTGTTACGGCTGTGACCGGCAAGCCCATAAAATTCATCGGCACGGGCGAGAAGCTCGATCAGCTCGAGCCCTTCCATCCACAGCGCATGGCCGGACGCATCCTCGGCATGGGCGATGTGCTCACTCTCATCGAAAAGGCCGAGCAGAATATCGACGAAAAAAAGGCCGCGGAGCTCGCCGATAAGATGCTCAAAAATAAATTCACCCTCACCGACTACTACGATCAGCTCACGCAGCTCAAGAGCATTGGCTCGATGGAGGATATCGCCGGCATGATCCCGGGCATGGACGCCGCGGCGCTCAAGGGCGCGCAGGTCGACCCCAAGGCCATGTCGAGAGTTGAGGCCATAATCCTGAGTATGACCCCGAAAGAGCGCGAAAACCCGGGAATTTTGGGTTCCTCGCGAAAAAAACGCATTGCGGCCGGCTCCGGCACGACCGTGATGGACGTCAACCGCCTCCTGAAGCAGTTCGACATGATGCAGAGCATGATGAAGCAGATGACGCTCGGCGGAAAGAAAAAGAAGTTCGGCAAGATGGGTCGGGGAGGCATCCCCGGAATGCCCGGAATGGGCGGTATGCCGTTTTAGGTATCGAGGCCGCGAGGCTTTGAACATATTATTCAGTCAATAGCATGGAGGTGAAAATACATGGTAAAGATCAGACTTCGCAGGATGGGCGCAAAGAAGAATCCTTTTTACAGGATCGTCGTCGCCGATTCCCGCGCCCCGAGGGACGGCCGCTTCATCGAGGAGATAGGCACCTACGACCCCCTGGCCGAGAGCGACCAGGTCAAGGTTGACGTCGAGCGCGCCAAATACTGGGTCGCCAGCGGCGCCCAGCCCACGGAGACCGTCAGGGCCCTGCTCAAGAAGGCCGAGGCATGAAGCTGTAAGGAGCTGCTATGAAAGAACTGTTGACCTATATCGTGCAGAACCTTGTCGATAATCCCGGCGAGGTGTCTGTGACCGAGCGCAAAGCCGACGGCGAGACCGTATTCGAGGTGCGCGTAGCCGACGGCGATATGGGCAAGGTCATCGGCCGTCAGGGCCGGATAGTCAAGGAGATCCGCGTCCTAATGAAGGCCGTTGCCCAGAAGAAGGGCAAAAAAGTGTCCGTTGATATAATGGACTGAGGTTCAAGCGCCTGCTGCAAAACGATTGTCATCCCGAGCGAAGCGAGGGAGCTTCCTTCCGATACCGCTTCGGCGGTCTTTTTGGAAAGACTCCCGGGCCCTGCCTTCGGAAAATGACAGCTTATTCATTTGCAGCAGGCTCTTGATTTAATTGGAGATGTAGCTATGCTTGAAAAATATATCGAGGCCGGCAGAGTTGTCGGCACCCACGGGGTGCGCGGCGAGATCAGGGTGGAGCCCTGGACGGATTCGGCCGAGTTTTTAAGGCGCTTTAAAACGCTGTATATCGACGGCAGACCGATCAAGGTGCTCTCCTCGCGCGTGCACGGAGCGCTCCTGCTCGTCAAGCTCGAGGGCTTTGAGAGCGTCAACGACGCGATGCTGCTCAAGGGCGCGGTGCTCCGCTTCGACAGGGAGGACGCCGCGCTGCCGGAGGGCGCTTGCTTTCAGGCCGACCTCGTCGGCGCGCGCGTGCTGACAGAGGATGGCGCGGAGCTTGGCACGCTTGAGGAGATATTCGAGACGCCGTCGTCCTTCGTCTATATCGTGCGCGGCGAGACGGAGCACATGATACCCGCTGTGCCCGAATTCATTATGTCAACCGATGCCGAGGCGGGGCTCGTGACCGTCCGGCTCATCGAGGGGATGTGAACATGAGCTATCGCATAGATATAATGACCCTCTTTCCGGACAGCATGCGCGGCGTGCTTGGGGAGAGCATCATCGGCAGAGCCGCCCAGAAGGGTCTGCTTGAGATCAACTGCGTCCAGATCCGGGACTTCACGGAGAACCGGCAGATGCAGGTGGACGACTACCCCTACGGCGGCGGCTGGGGTCAGATAATGATGGCGCAGCCGCTCAAATCCTGCCTCGATAATATTATGTCAACTGCGCAGGGCCGCCGCAGCCGCGTGATATATCTCTCGCCGCAGGGCGCGCCCTTCACTCAGACGCAGGCGAAGCGGCTGAAGAACGACTACGACCACCTCGTGCTGGTCTGCGGGCACTATGAGGGCATTGACGAGCGCTTCATAGAGGAGTGCGTGGACGAGGAGCTCTCGCTCGGCGACTTTGTGCTCACGGGCGGGGAGATCGCGGCGATGGCGGTGGCGGACTGCGTCTGCCGCATGGTGCCGGGCGTGCTCTCGGACGAGGAGTGCTACACGGGCGAGAGCCATTGGGACGGTCTGCTCGAATACCCGCAATATACCCGCCCGGAGGTCTGGGAGGGGCGCGCCGTGCCGGGAGAGCTGCTGACGGGCGATCATGCGCGCGTGGAGCGCTGGAGACGCAAAAAGCAGCTTGAGCGCACGATGGATAAGCGTCCTGATATGTTCGCGGAGCTCAAAACAGACGACAGGACCGACAGGGAGCTTGTCGCCGAGATATATTCCGAGCGCGCGCCGGCGGAGGAGAAGCTCTCCTTCGACTGCCGCCGCGCGACCGGGGCGGACGTCGACGAGATAATGTCCGTTCTTGCCGAGGGCGCCGCCTTTCTCGCCGAGCAGGGCGTGGACCAGTGGCAGGACGGATACCCGCAGCGCGAGATCATCGAGGCGGACGTCGCCGCCGGTCGCGGCTGGTTTTTCACCTGCGGAGACGAGGGTGCGGGATATGTATGCTATGATATGCGCCGCAACCCGGACTACGAAATCATCAAGGGCGGTAAATGGCTCACGGCCGGTGAGGACTACTGCGCCATACACCGCAGCGCCGTGCGCGCAAAATACCGCGGCAGCGGCTTAGCGGGAGAAATGTTCTCGCTCGGCGAGGATCTCGCCGCCGGCATGGGCAAGACCTCTGTGCGCGTGGACACGCATCACGATAACGCGCCGATGCACCGTCTCGCGCAGCGGCTCGGCTACGAGTATTGCGGAGTCGTGACTCTCGCGGACGTCGAGGCGGGACACGAGGCGCGGCGCGACGCCTTCGAGAAGCTGCTATGGAGCTGACTAATATCGACGAGCTGCGCGCTCTGCTTGCGCGCCACGGCTTCCGTTTCTCCAAGGCAATGGGGCAGAACTTTCTGATCGCCCCGTGGGTGCCGGAGCGCATTGCGGCCGAATGCGGTGCGGATGAAGGCGCCGCCGTGCTGGAGGTCGGACCGGGCGTCGGCTGCCTTACCCGCGAGCTCGCGAAGAGGGCGGGGAGGGTGATAGCGGTGGAGCTCGACCGCGCGCTCATACCCGTGCTGGGCGAAACGCTCGCGGATATGCCCTGCGCCGAGGTCGTGTCCGGCGACGCGTTGAAGATGGACTTATGTAAACTTATGTCTGAGCGCGCGCCGGGACTGAGACCGACGGTGTGCGCCAATCTGCCGTATAACATCACCTCGCCGCTGCTCACGGCGTTCATTGATGCGGGCTGCTTTGAGAGCATCACGGTGATGGTGCAGCGCGAGGTGGCGCGCCGCCTTTGCGCCGCTCCGGGGACGGCGGATTACGGAGCGTTCACACTTTATGTAAACTGGTATTACGAGGGAAACATACTGTTCGACGTGTCGCCGGACTGCTTCATGCCTCGCCCCAAGGTGACCTCGAGCGTCATTACTTTCGCGCGCAGAGCCTCTCCGCCGGCGGAGGTGCGGGATGATAAGCTCATGCGCCGCGTGGTGCGCGCGGCCTTCAACCAGCGGCGCAAGACGCTGGTCAACGGGCTTGCTAACGGTCTCGGCCTGCCGCGCGGGCAGATAGCCTCGGCGATAGAGAGCTGCGGCTTCGCGTCGGATGTGAGAGGGGAGACCCTTTCGGTTTCGGAGTTCGCGGCGCTTTCGGACGCTCTCGGCGGCGAGCGTTAGTAAAAAATAGTGTTTTACAATATTTCTCTTGCACTTATACGGGATAAATGGTATACTTTTCGTGAGTTGTACGATATGTTTGTGTCGTGTCGAACGCCTCATTGAGAGTATACTTTTTTAACATATTTCTGAAAGGACGTTGTGTAATGAGCAAAAAATTCGTCTACCTGTTTCCCGAGGGCAACGCGCAGATGCGCGAGCTGCTGGGCGGCAAGGGCGCAAACCTTGCGGAGATGACCAACATCGGAATGCCCGTCCCGCAGGGCTTCACCATCAGCACCGAGGCGTGCACGCAGTATTATCTCGACGGCGCGAAGATCAATCCCGAGATAGAGGCCGAGATATTTGAATACCTCTCCAAGATGGAGACCATATGCGGCAAGAAGTTCGGCGACGCGGCCAACCCCCTGCTCGTGAGTGTGCGCTCCGGCGCCCGCGCCTCCATGCCCGGCATGATGGACACCATCCTCAACCTCGGCATTAACGACGTCGTCGCGCAGTCTCTCGCCGATAAGAGCGGCAACGTCCGCTGGGCGTATGACAGCTACCGCCGCTTCATAATGATGTTCTCCGACGTCGCCATGGGCTATGACCGCAAGAAGTTCGAGGCCGTTATGGATGAGCTCAAGGCGAAGCGCGGCGTCACCAACGACGCCGGTCTCACAGCCGAGGATATGCAGGAGCTTGTAAAGCGCTTCAAGGTCATCTATAAGCAGGAGTCCGGCGAGGACTTCCCGCAGGATCCCAGAGTGCAGCTCATGGCCGCCGTGCGCGCCGTGTTCGGCTCCTGGATGAACGACCGCGCGATAATCTATCGCCGCATCAACAACATCCCCTCCGACTGGGGCACGGCCGTCAACGTCCAGATGATGGTGTTCGGCAACATGGGCGACGACTGCGGCACCGGCGTGGCCTTCTCCCGCGACCCCGCCACAGGCGAGAACGTGCTCTACGGCGAGTTCCTCATGAACGCCCAGGGCGAGGACGTCGTGGCCGGCATCCGCACCCCCCAGACGATAGCCCAGCTCCACGAGACCAACGCCGCGGTGTATGATCAGTTCCACACCGTTGCGAAGAATCTCGAGAAGCATTATAAGGATATGCAGGACATGGAGTTCACCATTGAGCAGGGCAAGCTCTATATGCTCCAGACCCGCAACGGCAAGCGCACGGCGCAGGCCGCGATGAAGGTCGCCGTGGACATGGTGGCCGAGGGGCTCTGCACTCAGGAAGAGGCCCTGAGCAAGATCGACCCCAACTCCCTCAACGCCCTGCTGCACCCGATGTTCGACGCCAAGGCTCTCAAGGCCGCCAAGGCCGTGGCCAACGGTCTCGCGGCGAGCCCCGGAGCTGCCAGCGGCGCTATCTACTTCACCGCCGAGGACGCCAAGAACGCCGCCGCGAACGGCCCCGTCCTGCTCGTCCGCAACGAGACCAGCCCCGAAGATATCGAGGGCATGGCCTCCGCTCAGGGCATACTCACAGCTACCGGCGGACGCACCAGCCACGCTGCGGTCGTCGCGCGCGGCATGGGCACCTGCTGCGTGGCCGGCTGCTCGGCTCTGCGCATAAACGAGGCTGAAAAATATCTCACCATCGGCGACGTAAAGGTCTGCGAGGGTGAAGTTATGAGTCTCGATGGCTCCACCGGCAACGTCTATGTCGGCGCTATCCCCACTGTGGACGCCACCGTGAGCGGCGATTTCGCCGTCGTCATGGGCTGGGCGGACGCCATCCGCGTTATGAAGGTCCGCACCAACGCCGACACCCCGCGCGACGCCCGCAACGCCATCAGCCTCGGCGCCGAGGGCATCGGCCTCACCCGCACCGAGCACATGTTCTTCGAGGCCGACCGCATCCCCGCGATGCGCGAGATGATCCTCTCCGACTCTCTTGAGCAGCGCAAGGCCGCTCTCGACAAGCTCCTGCCGATGCAGCGCGGCGACTTCGAGGGCATCTTTGAGGCCATAGGCGAGCGCCCGGTCACCATCCGTCTGCTCGATCCACCTCTGCATGAGTTCCTGCCCAAGGAGGACGAGGACATTCAGGCTCTCGCCAAGGATATGGGTCTGAGCTTCGAGCACCTCAAGGGCACCATCCGCTCCATGCACGAGCAGAACCCCATGATGGGCTTCCGCGGCTGCCGTCTGCCGGTCAAGTACCCCGAGATCGCCGAGATGCAGACCCGCGCCATCATTGAGGCCGCCATCAACGTCTCCGCCGCCAAGGGCATCACGATAGTCCCCGAGATCATGATCCCGCTCACCTGCGAGGTCAAGGAGCTCAAGTATGTCGCGAACATCGTCCGCGAGACCGCAGAGAAGGTCAAGGCCGAAAAGGGCAGCGCCCTGAAGTATCTCGTCGGCACGATGATCGAGATCCCGCGCGCCGCCCTGACGGCTGATGAGATCGCCACCGAGGCGGA
>CAYNMN010000012.1:0-1797 GCA_964398305.1 uncultured Oscillospiraceae bacterium | reverse complement strand
GCTTCTCCCGCGACGACGCCGGCAAGTTCCTGCCGAGCTACTACGAGAAGCAGATATTCGACAACGACCCGTTCGAGCGCATCGACCAGATCGGCGTCGGCAAGCTCGTCGACATGGCCTGCAAGCTGGGCCGCGCCACCCGCCCCGACATCCATCTCGGCATCTGCGGCGAGCACGGCGGCGAGCCGAGCAGCGTGGAGTTCTGCCACCGCACCGGGCTCGACTACGTCTCCTGCAGCCCGTTCCGCGTGCCTATCGCCCGTCTTGCCGCGGCTCAGGCGCAGATCAAGAACCCCAGAAAGTAAAAAAACTGTAAAAAAACAGAGGCCGCACCGCGCGGTCTCTGTTTTTTAGTCGCCCTGTGTGGTAAAATATGCTTATCCTTATCAGGAGGTAATCATTATGTCCGAGATTATTTTGAAACACGCCACAGATGAAGAGCTCGCGGCAATGAACGCCTACTGGCGCGCCGCGAACTACCTTACGGCCTGTCAGCTCTACCTGCTCGACAATCCACTGCTCGAAAAGCCCCTGAGCGAGGAGCAGATCAAAAAGAAGATCGTCGGCCACTGGGGCACCTGCCCCGGCCAGAACTTTGTCTACACCCACCTAAACCGCGAGATAAAGAACAACGACCTGGACGTGATATACATCTCCGGCCCGGGCCACGGCGGCAACGCCATGGTGGCGCAGGACTGGCTGGACGGCAGCTATCAGGAGGTGTACCCCGACATCACCCGCGACCGCGAGGGTATGCAGAAGCTCTTCAAGCAGTTCAGCTTCCCCGGCGGCATCCCGTCCCACGTCGCGCCCGAGACTCCGGGCTCCATCAACGAGGGCGGCGAGCTTGGCTACAGCCTCTCCCACGCCTTCGGCGCCGTGCTCGACAACCCCGGTCTGATCGCCGCCTGCGTGGTGGGCGACGGCGAGGCCGAGACCGGCCCGCTTGCCACGAGCTGGCAGCTCAACAAATTCCTCAGTCCCGCGACCGACGGCACCGTTCTGCCGATACTCCACCTCAACGGCTACAAGATCGCGAACCCGACGGTGCTCTCGCGCATTTCGCACGGGGAGCTTGAGGATTTCTTCCGCGGCTGCGGCTGGGAGCCGCACTTCGTGGAGGGCGACGACCCGATGGCCATGCACCGCCTGATGGCGGACACCATGGACGAGTGCTTCGGAAAAATACTGGAATATCAGAAAAACGCCCGCGAGAGGGGCGACGCCTCGCGTCCGCGCTGGCCGATGATAGTCCTGCGCACGCCCAAGGGCTGGACAGGCCCGAAGGAGGTAGACGGGCTGAAGGTCGAGGGCTACTGGCGCGCGCATCAGGTGCCCGTGCAGCCGGACAGCCCCGAGCATATCCGCATCATTGAAAACTGGCTCAAGAGCTACAAGCCCGAGGAGCTTTTTACGGCGAACGGCGAGCCCGTGCCGGAGCTCAGGGAGCTCCCGCCCAGGGGCACGCGCCGCATGGGCGCGAACCCGCACGCCAACGGGGGACAGCTCCTGCGCGACCTGCGTATGCCGGACTTCCGCGACTACGGCGTGGATGTGCCGTTCCCCGGCAGCGTGGAGAGACAGGACATGACCGAGCTCGGTTTCTTCGTGCGCGACATATATAAGCTCAACAAGGGCGAGCGCGACTTCCGCGTGTTCGGCCCGGACGAGACCGCATCCAACCGCCTCACTCCGGTGTTTGAAATCACCGACAGGGCGTGGGACGGCGAGACGCTCGATATTGATGATCATCTCGCCCCCGGCGGCATGGTGATGGACTCCATGCTCTCCGAGCAC
>CAYNMN010000011.1:4267-23918 GCA_964398305.1 uncultured Oscillospiraceae bacterium | reverse complement strand
ATGGACGGCAGAATCCGCAGCAGGTCAGCGGCCCCACCGGGGACGTGAGCTTTGAGGACAAGCTCAAGCATTTTATGCAGGAGTCCGATTCCAAGATCGCCGACAACAAGTATTATTCCGAGCGGCGCCAGTCGCGCGGCAGAAGAAAATAAAAACGCCGCCGGTTTCCCGACAGCGCGGCAGAATATAAAAAACTCCCGGACGCGGTTTTTCCGACTGCGTCCGGGAGCTTGTCTTTTTTACTTCGCCATGAACTCGCGGACGGTATCGGCGAGGAGCTGAACGCCCTTTTCGATATCCTCGTCGCTGGAGTTGGAGTAGTTGATGCGCATTGTGCGAACGCCGCGCTCGGACTCATAGAACGGGTCGCCGGCGCAGACCGCCACGCCCTTCTTGATGGCGGCGAACTGCACATCCACGGCCTTGACGCCCTCCGGCATCGTCGCCCAGAGGAACATGCCGCCCTCGGGCTTCGTGAAGGTGACGCCCTCGGGCATGTACTTCGCCATGCACTCCATCATGTAGTCGGCCTTCTCCATATAAAGCACGCGGATCTTCTCGATGTGCTCGTCGAGGTCGTTGTCCTTTAGATACTCGCCCAAAACCATCTGGCAGAAGATGTTGGTGTGCAGATCCATGGTCATCTTGTAGGCGAGGAGCTTCTGCATGAGGGTCTTGCTGCGGCAGCAGATCCAGCCGATACGCATGCCGGGGCTGACGACCTTGGAGAAGGTGCCGAGCATTACGCACTGCTCGCCGAGGTATGCCGCCATGGACGGACAGGCCTCGCCCCTGAAGCGCAGCTCGCCATAGGGGTTATCCTCGATGAAGAGCATATCGGAGCGGCCGATTATCTCCGCGGCCTTCTCGCGCACTGCGGCGGAGTAGCAAAGGCCGGTGGGGTTCTGGAAGTTGGGGATCGCATACATGAACTGCGGCGCGCTGTTTTTGAGCACGCTCTCAAGCTGCGGGCAGTCCACGCCGTCCTCGTTGAGGCGCACCGTGAGCACCTTAGGGTCGTAAAGGTGGAAGGCCTGAAGCGCGGCGAGGTAGGTCGGATCCTCCACCACGATCTCGTCGCCGGGGTTGATGAGACACGCGGAGATCATGTCCAGCGCCTGCTGGGAGCCGTTGGTGATGACGATGTCGTCCGGCTGCACGCCCTTAACGCCCCACTTTTCGTAGCGCTTGGCGACGAACGCGCGCAGCGGCTCGTAGCCGGCGGTGGTGCTGTATTGCAGAGCCTTTACGCCGTTGGTCTTCAGCACCTTCTGCACCGCGTCCTCCATCTCGTCAATGGGGAAGGAGATGGGGTTGGGCAGGCCGCCCGCAAAGGATATTAGATCCGGAGACGCTCCGGCGCGGAGTATCTCTCCGGTGAATTCTCCCTGAAAATCAGGCTTCAGCATACGGTCGGAAATGCGGTTGTTCATATTCTGCCTCCTCAAATAGTGATGGATATTTATTAGTATGACACTGTTTCTAACGAAAAACAATGCACTTATATGCAAAACCCCGCCGCAGTGCGGCGGGGTTTTATTGTGTAATTTTCACGCCTGAGCGGTTTTTCTGCGCCTGCGATCGTTAAAATATTGCCAGCATACGCAGGCGGCGACTATAACGAGCCCCGCGATGTCGGTCGCTGTGGTGGGCACGAGCAGGGTCAGACCGCCCACCGCAAAGATGATGCGCAGCAGCCAGTGTATTTTCCCGAACACATAGCCGTTGAGCGCGGCGGCCACGCCGAATATGCCGATGAGCGACGTGACGATCACCTGCACGGCGGCGAACACGCCCTCGTTCATCAGCAGCATGGCGGGGTTCATCGCGAAGATATACGGCACGATGAAGGCCGCTATTGCGAGCTTGGTGGCGTTCAGACCGGTCTTCATGGGATCGGATTTCGCTATCGCGCTGCCGGCATAGGCCGCGAGGGCGACCGGCGGGGTGATGTCCGCGACGATGCCGAAGTAGAACACGAAGAAATGCGCGGCGACCTGGTCTATGCCGAGCTGGATGAGTATCGGCGCGCAGGTGGAGGCCATGATGCAGTAGTTCGCCGTTGTAGGAACGCCCATGCCCAGCACGATGCAGCAGAGCATCGTGAGGAACAGCGCGAGCAGCGTTGCGAGCGCAGGGACAGGGATGAGACTGCTCACCGATATGACGCCGCTGACAAGGCGGGAGGCGAGACCCGTGACCGTGATGCAGCCGGCGACCATGCCCGCCATCGAGCAGGCGACGGCGACCGTGATGCAGCCGCGGCCGCCGGCCTCGAGCGCGCTGAGTATCGTAGCGCCCGTGCGTTTGACGGTCTGTGCGGCGGCGCCGCGCTCGCCGGAGCGGCGGCAGTCGAGGATCGTGCCGGGCAGACTCACGACGATGGCGAGGACTATGGCGATGGAGGCGGAGAACTGCAGCGTGCGCGCGCCGGAGGCAACGAGCCATACGAGCAGCACCAGCGGCAGCAGAAGATATATCTGTTTCTGGAGCTTCCAGAAGTTCGGCAGCTCTGAGCGCGGAATGCCGCGCAGGCCGAGCTTTTTCGCCTCAAGATGGACGGAGATGAATATGCCCGTGAAATAGAGCACGGCGGGGAGTATCGCCCAGAGCGCCACCTTGGCGTAGGTCACGCCCATGTATTCCGCCATCAGGAAGGCGGCCGCGCCCATGATCGGCGGCATTATCTGCCCGCCGGTGGAGGCGGCGGCCTCGACCGCGCCGGCGAATTCGGGCTTGTAGCCGGTCTTTTTCATCATCGGGATGGTCACGGAGCCGGTGGTGACGGTGTTGCCCACGGAGGAGCCGGAGACCATGCCGCACAGCGCGCTGGATATGACCGCGACCTTCGCCGGGCCGCCGGAGGACGCGCCGGCAACGGAGTTCGCCAGCGAGATGAAGAACTCGGATATGCCCGTCCTCTCAAGGAAGGCGCCGAAGATAATGAACACGGCGATAAACTTCGCGCAGACCTGCACGGGCGTCGCGAGAACGCCGGAGGTGCCGTAGAACAGCGTATAGATCACGCGGGCCGTACTCTGACCCGAGGCAAAGGTATATACCAGCAGCGCGCCGACGACGACGAGTATCGGCAGACCCACGCAGCGGCGGCAGAGCTCGGCGAGCGAGAGGATGCCGACGATGCCGACGGCGATGTGGAAGGGCGTGAGCTTGGAGGCGCTGGTGATCACCTTGATGAGCGTCATGTAGTTGAAGCAGTAGTAGAAGAAGCAGGCCGCGCCCACGACCATCAGCACCACGTCATACCACGGCATCGAGTTGGGGTTGACATTGTGGTGGGAGACCGGATAGGTGAGGTAGCCCATGATGACGATCAGACCGAGGAAGGCCGTGAGTCTCACGGGGATGTCCGCCGTGGAGAACAGTGTCGACCAGATGCAGTAGAGCGAAAACGCCGCCATAACGCAGCGCACGACAAGGCCGGGCACGCCCGTCCAGATACGGGTGGCGCTCTCCTTGTCGTATTTTCGCATTATATCTTCGGCGCTCGCTTCCTCGTGCGCCGCCATGTCTTTTTTCTCGCGTGGCATTGAATGACCTCCGTTTTCTCGGCGTTTAAGAGCGTCGGAAAGGGTTTTCGACAGTCTTAAGCGCCGGGCGCCTCCGTTTCCGCGCCCCTGGATCGGGAAAGAGCGGGGCGGCCATGATCGGCCGCCCCGCGATACCGGTTTATTTTAGTAGGTGCCGGCGGGGATGGTGTAGGCGCTGTAATAGGGGGAGCTCTCGAGCAGGGAGGCGACATGCTCCTCGTCGAGGCTGACGAGATAAACGTCCTTGGCGGTGGCGAGATCGGTGATTGCGGTGGTCGGCGCGCCGGCGACTATGAAGGCGGCGTCGATCTTGCCGTCCTTGAGACTGTCGGCGCTGTCGCCGAAGCTCTGGTACACGGGGGAGATATCCTCCTCGGTCATGCCGTAGGCGTCGAGTACGTCGATGGCGTTGAAATACACGCCGCTGCCGGCTGCGCCGATGGAGACGCTCTTGCCCGCGAGATCGGCGACGGAGGCGATGGAGGAGTCGGTGGTGACTATCTGCACCTGCTCCATATAGAGCGCGGCGACCACGGAGAAGCCCTCAACAGCGGCGTCGAACAGGCGCTCGCCGTTATAGGCGTAGCTCATGACGTCGGACTGCACAAAGCCGAGCTGGACGTCGTTGGCGGCGAGATCCTCAATGTTGGCGCGGGAGCCGCCGGAGGTGATGGCCGTGACGCTGTAATCGGTGTTGCCGGAGACAAACGCGGCGAGCACGCCGCCGTAGCCGTAGTAGGTGCCGGCCTCGCCGCCGGTGCCGAAGTTGAGAGCGACGGCCGCGCCCTCGCCCGCGCCTTCCTTGACGGAGGCGACCTCATAGCCCTGCTCGGAGAAATACTGAGCGGCGCCGGGGTGATAGGGGACGGAGGTGATGGAGGAGGCGAACTCGAGATCGAGCTCGGCGCCCTTGGCATGCTGACCGGTGATGGTCTCGGCATTGTCGAAGATCGTGGAGACGAGCGCGTATATCTCGTCCGTCGGGATATCGTCGCGCGCAATGATGACAGCGCCGACGGCGACGGTCTGGGTGTCGGTTGTGGCGGCGTCGCCGGTCGCTCCGGCGTCGTCCGTCGGCTCGGCGGAGGCCATGGCGTCGGGGGCGGGGGTCACGGTAGCCGTGCTGCCGCAGGCGGCAAGGGCGAATACCATGGCGAGACAGAGAATAAGCGCAAGAAGCTTTTTCATTTTGTGTCCTCCTTAATAGTTGCGATTATCGCGATTTGCATTTTTCTCTCACGGGAATTTCATTGCCCGTTTACTATATACCATTTGTAAAAGCATTTCAACCGTAAAAATGAATTTTTTTGAGCCCGTCATGCAAAAATTTTCACAAGCTAACGTGTGACAGAGCGCGGGGAGACAAATGCGTCCCCTTTTTTGCGGGCCGGAAAACGGCGGCGGCGCATTTACTTTGGCCGCCGATGTGTTATAATAAAATGCGAAGGGCGCTTTGAGGGGCGCGGAAAACCGAATAATCTTAATATGCGGCGCAATCGTCGGCTGTAAAGACCCTGCGGGGTAAGGCGGCGATGCAGATGAAGGAGATCGCAGAGATCTCCGGCGCGACCGGCACTGTAAGCGCGAGGACGTACCGAAAACGGAGAGATCCGTCTGGACGAAAGTTCGCCATTGCGGGGGTGACCCCGTGAGAAGGTAGGATACGGACGTGGGAGCCATTGCTCCCGTAGCGCGAGCTCAGGAGACTTACGCCGCATGGGACACTCCGGCAGAGGACGAGCCCTCCTCTGCGCGCGAAACAGTATGGTCGCTGATTTCTGCCGTGGCAGGGTCGGCGGCTTTTTCTGTTATTGCCGAAACGAAAGGAAGAATTCAAATGAAAAACACAAAAAAGCTCAGACGCGGAGCGGCGCTGCTGCTGGCGTGGGTCATGCTCGCCTGGCTGCTGCCGGGAGCGGCGCTTGCACAGGGCGGAGACGCGCGGATAGAGGTGAGCTTCACACTGCTCGGCTCCGCGGCCGACGGCGCGGACGGGACTGTGAACACCCTTGTCGATGGGAATCTCACGACGTGGATCGCAAAAACCGGCTATACCGTCCCCGCGGGGGCGACCGCGGGCGAGGTGTTCGCCGCGGCGCTCGCGGACAACGGCTTCACCGCAGTCGGCGCGGATGCCGGCTATGTCACGGCGATAACCGACGCCTCCGGCGTCACGCTCGCCTCCGGCGACAACGGCGAGAGCTCCGGCTGGCTGTTTCAGGTGAACGGGGAATACCCCGCCGACGGCATGAACGAGTGCGCGCTCGCCTCCGGCGACGAGCTCGTCTGGCACTGGACGGACGACTATATGCGCGAGTTTCCGGAGCCCGCGGCGGCGTTTGCGGATATCGACGGCCACTGGGCGCAGGACGCGATAGAGCATATCTGCGGTCTCGGGCTGATGAACGGCGTGGGCGGCGATGAGTTCGACCCCGACGGCGCGCTCAGCCGCGCCATGCTCGTCACCGTGCTCTACCGCATCGCGCTCGAGCCGGAGGTGACGGCGGTCAGCCCCTTTTCCGACGTCGCCGAGGGCATGTGGTATAGCGACGCCGTTATCTGGGCGGCGGAGAACGGGATAGTGAGCGGCTGCGGCGGGGCTCTGTTCTGCCCGGAGCGGGAGATAACCCGCGAGCAGATCGCCGTGATGCTCTGCGGCTACGCTGACCTCAGGGGCTGCGACGTGAGCGCCGCCATGGGCATGGCGGGCTATGAGGACGCGGCCGACGTCTCCGACTGGGCCGTTTCCGCTATGACCTGGGCCGTGTCCTCCAGGCTCATCACCGGACGCGGCGACGGCACTCTCGATCCCGGCGGCGACGCCACCCGGGCCGAGGCCGCGGCGATACTCGCGCGCTTTATCGCGAGCTTGAGCGAATAGGATAACACCTACCATATCCAAGGAGAGATGAGTATGAAAAACAGCAGCAGGTTCTTCGCGAATACCGACTGCGAATATTTTCCCTGCCATGCCGCCGGAGCGCCGGACAGCTTCAGCTGCCTGTTCTGCTACTGCCCGCTGTATATGCTCGGCGCGGACTGCGGCGGGGAGTTCAGCTTCACGGCGCTCGGCGTCAAGGACTGCTCGGCCTGCCTCCTGCCGCATACCGCGGAGGGCTGGGAGTATGTGACCGGACGCCTGGGAGAGCTCGCGCGCGTACCCGGGACGGAGCGCCGGGAGGAGAGCGGCGGAGGGGCAAAATGAAGAAAAAAGCCATATCTACGCTGCTCGCGGTCTGTCTCGCGCTTACCCTGTCCGCGCCGGCTCTCGCGGCTCAAGCGGAGCTGCAAGGCGCCGTGGAGGGCGCCGCCGGGTATGTTTATCAGACGACGCCTGCCCCGCAGGTCGGCTCCGTCGGCGGCGAGTGGGCGGTCATCGGTCTTGCCCGCAGCGGCTGCGGCGTGCCGGACGGATATCTTTCGAGCTATTACGCCGCCGTGGAGGAGTATGTCTCAGCGCGCGCGGGCGTGCTCAGCGAGAGCCGCAACAGCGTGTATGCCAGAGTGATACTCGCGCTCACGGCCATCGGCAGGGATCCGACGGACGTTGCGGGCTATAACCTGCTCACGCCGCTCGGCGACTATGACAGGACGCTGCGGCAGGGCGTGAACGGCGCGATATGGGCGCTTATCGCGCTCGATTCCGGGGACTATGAGATGCCGGTGAACGCCGGCGCGGAAACTCAGGCCACGCGGCGGATGTATGTGGACGCGATACTCGACCGCCGGCTCCCAGACGGAGGCTGGAGTCTCACCGGGGACGCGGCGGACGCCGATCTGACCGCCTCGGCGCTTCAGGCGCTATCGGGTTATCTCTCGCGCTCTGAGGTGAGCGCGGCGGCGGAGGCGGGGCTCGAATGTCTCTCGGCGCTGCGGGACGAGGACGGCGGATACGGGAGCTGCGAGAGCGCCGCTCAGGTCATTATCGCGCTGTGCGATCTCGGCGTGGAGCTCGACGACGACAGATTTACCAAAAACGGCGACACGCTTTTGGATATTCTCCTGAGCTTTCGTCAGACGGACGGCGGCTTTGCGCACTCCGACTCCGGCTCAAGCCGGATGGCGGGCGAGCAGGCGCTCTGCGCGCTCGTAGCCGCTCTGCGCGCCGCGAACGGGCAGAACGGCCTTTACAGCATGGGCGACGCCGCCGACGCGGGAGAGAGCGGGGACGGCGGCGGTCTCCCCGGCAGACACGCGGACGTTCGCTCCGTGCCCGTCACGTCGCCGGGCGCAACCTTTGACGATATAGCCGACTCCGAAAATGCCGCCGCCATTGAGGCTCTCGCCTCGCGCGGCATCATTACCGGCATGGGCGACGGCATCTTCGCGCCGCAGGCGGCCATGACCCGCGCGCAGTTTGCCGCGATAGTGATAAGAGGTCTCGGCCTTGCCGAAAACGGCACGGGCGCGTTTTCCGATGTGCCGCCGGACAGGTGGTATGCTGGGTATGTCGGCGCGGCGAGCGCCTACGGCATAGTAAACGGCATCGGCGGCGGGCTGTTCGGGCCCGAGGGGATCATCACCCGCCAGGAGGCCGCCGTGATGACGGCGAGAGCCGCGAAGCTCTGCGGCATGGATACCGACATGACCGACGCCGCCGTGAGCAACGCGCTCGCGCAGTTCGATGATTACACCGCGGCCGCGGACTGGGCGCGCGGCTCCCTGGCCTTCTGCTGCGCCGAGGGGATTCTCGACGATTCCGCGCCGGTCCTCTCGCCGACCGAGCCAATACGGCGCGGCGAGCTCGCGCAGATGCTGTTCAATATGCTCGCGCGGGCTGATCTTATTTGAGGCGGTAACACCATGTCCTTCAAGAAAAATGTCCGGAAGCTCATAGTCCCGGCGCTGGCGGCGCTCGCGCTCGCCGCGGCGTTTTTCCTCGGCGGCGGCATCCCGGATACGGCGGCGCGGGAAACCGCCGGGCCGACAGCGTCGGCCGCCCCGACGTCCGTCGTCACGCCCGCCCCGACGCCCGCCCCTACGCCGACGCCGACGCCGACACCCGCCCCCGCGCCGACGCCGACCACTACGCCCGCTCCCGCGGAGGACGTCGTGACGGAGCTCGCCTGCACCGTCTCAGTTTCCTGCGCGACGATACTCGACAACATGGAGCTCTGCGACCCGGACAAGGCGGAGCTCGTGCCGTCCGATGGCTGGATCCTCGCGCCCACCGAGGTCGTTTTCTATGAGGGCGAGAGCGTTTTCAACGTGCTTCAGCGCGTCTGCAAGCAGCTCGGCATACACATGGAGTTCGAGAGTACGCCGATCTCCGACAGCGCGTATATCGAGGGAGTGGGGAACATCTATGAGTTCGATGCGGGCGAGCTGTCCGGCTGGACCTATAGCGTGAACGGCGTATTTCCGAATTACAGCTGCTCGCTCTATGCTCTGAGCGACGGGGACGTTATCTGCTGGCGCTATACCTGCGACCTCGGTCTTGACGTGGGCGGCAGAATGCAGAGCGCCGAATAGGATGCCGGACATGAGACATACGGATTACTTTTCGCTCTGCCACCCGGCGGTGAGCTTCGCATACTTTGCGCTCGTGCTGGCGCTGTCCATGTGCCTGATGCACCCGGCGGCGCTTGCTGCTTCGCTCGTCTCGGCGCTGACGTACAGCATTTACCTGCGCGGCAGGAGGGCTGTGCGCTTTTGCCTTGTCTATATGCTACCCATGCTGCTCCTGACGGCGCTCGTCAATCCGGCGTTTTCCCACGAGGGCGCCACGATACTCGCCTATCTGCCCTCCGGCAACCCGCTGACGCTTGAGAGCGTCGCATACGGTCTCGCCGCCGCCGCCATGCTCGCGGCGGTCGTTGTGTGGTTCACCTGCTGCAGCGAGATAATGACCTCGGACAAGCTCGTCTATCTCTTTGGGCGCGTCGCCCCCTCGCTCTCGCTGGTGCTGTCCATGACGCTGCGCTTCGTGCCGCGCTTTGTCGCGCGGATGAGGGCGGCGGCCGACGCGCGCAGGGGCATGGGGAGCGGCGCTTCAGCGCCCGGCGCGCTCAAAAGGACGAAAAACGCCGCGGCCGTCCTGTCCGCCACGGTGACCTGGGCGCTTGAGAATGCGGTGGAGACTGCGGACTCCATGAAAAGCCGGGGCTACGGTCTCCCCGGCAGAACGGCCTTTTCGATCTATCGCTTCGACGACCGGGACAGGACCGCGCTGCTGTGGCTCACGTTCTGCGCCGTCTATATCATATCCGGCAGCGCCGCGGGCGGGTTGTATTTTCGCTATTACCCGACCGTCAGGGGCGCGGAGCCGTCGGTGTTTTCCGCGAGCCTGCTGCTCTGCTATCTCTCGTTGTGCCTCACGCCGATGATACTAAACATAAAGGAGGACGTGAAATGGAGACGTTTACGGTCAGGGAGCTGAGCTTTACCTATCCGCTTCAGACCGCGCCGGCACTCCGCGGCGTATCGTTCTCCGTCCGCGCCGGCGAGACCGTCGCCGTCTGCGGCGCGTCGGGCAGCGGCAAGACCACTCTGCTGCGCAGTCTCAAGCCCGCTCTCGCGCCCTGCGGGGAGACGGCGGGAGAGATACTTTTCGAGGGCAGGCCGCTCGCGCTGATCGACCGGCGCTCCGCGGCGGCGCGCATCGGCTTTGTGGGGCAGTCGCCGGAAAACCGGATAGTCACCGACAAGGTCTGGCACGAGCTGGCCTTCGGGCTCGAGAGTCTCGGGTACGACACCCCGCAAATTCGCGGACGGGTGGCCGAGACGGCGAGCTTTTTCGGCATGGAGACGTGGTTTCACAAGGATGTGTCGGAGCTCTCCGGCGGGCAAAAGCAGCTTTTGAACCTTGCCGCCGTGATGGTGATGCAGCCCTCCGTGCTCCTGCTCGACGAGCCGAAGAGCCGTCTCGACCCCATCGCGGCGTCGGAGCTCCTCGCCGCCGTGGGGAGGATAAACCGGGAGCTCGGCACAACGGTGATCCTTACGGAGCAGCGGCTCGAGGAGGCGCTTCCGATGTGCGACAGGATGCTGGTGCTGGACGGCGGCGCTCTGATGTTCGACGGCGCTCCGCGCGACGTCGGGGAGCGCCTTGACGGGCTCGGACACTCCATGTTTTTCGCCATGCCCGCCGCAATGCGCGTTTGGGCGGCGGCGGGGAGAAACGGCCGGTGCCCGGTGACGGTCCGCGAGGGCAGGAATTGGCTGAGCGACTTCGCGGCGACCCATACGCTCGGCAGCAGGCGGCTCGAAGCGCCGGCGCGGCCGGACGGAGAGAGCGCGATCGAGCTGACGGACGTGTGGTTCAGATATGAAAGAGACCTCCCCGATGTGGTGAGGGGACTGTCTCTCACGGTCGGGAAGGGCGAGCTTCTGGCGCTGCTGGGCGGCAACGGCGCGGGCAAAACCACTGTGCTGTCGGTCATAGCCGGGATAAAAAAGGCATATCGCGGTCAGGTGCGGCTGAGCGGCGTTACCGCCCTGCTGCCTCAGGAGCCGGAGACGCTGTTCGTGAAAAACACCGTCCGCGAGGAGCTGGAGGAGACGGCTGCCGGCGACGGGGTGCGCGTCCGTCGGGCGGCGGAGCTCTGCCGTCTTGAGGGACTGCTCGGACGTCACCCCTATGACCTGTCGGGCGGGGAGCAGCAGCGCGCCGCGCTTGCGAAGGTGCTGCTCACGCAGCCGGAGATACTGCTGCTCGACGAGCCCACAAAGGGGCTTGACGCCGGGCTCAAGCGGGTGCTCGCGGAAATACTGTATTCGCTGCTGGAGGAGGGCGTGACGGTGCTGATGGTCAGTCACGACGTCGAGTTCTGCGCCCGATACGCCATGCGCTGCGCGCTGATGTTCGACGGGGGCGTCGTCACGAGCGCCGCGCCCCGCGAGTTTTTCGGCGGCAACAGCTTTTACACCACCTCTGCGAGCCGAATGTCGCGCGGGATAGTTCCCGACGCCGTCACGGCCGAGGACGTCATCCTCGCCTGCGGCGGAGAGGTGCCGCCCTGCCCGGAGCTGACGGAAGCCGCCGGAGAGGAGGAGCCGGCCGCGCCGCCGGAAAAGCCGCAGGGACTGCCGGCGTGGCGCAGGGCCGTCGCCGCCGTGAGCGGAGCGGCCGCTTTGGTGAGCTTCATCCTGTCGCTGCGCGCGGCCGATCTGACGGCGTTGCTGGCAAACGGCGGGATCACCGGACTTGCCGGCGGGCACGCCGCGGTCTATGCGGTCTTTATCGTCTCGGCGCTCGTCCTCGCCATAGCCGTGGGACGTCGGGAGCCGGCGGCCGTGAGAGTGGGGGCGGGACGCGCCTGTGGCAAACGGACGCTCGCCGCCGTTCTCACTACGCTTCTGCTCATACCCCTGACCATTTTCTTCGGCGTGTACTGTCTCGGCGGCGCAAAGTATTATTTCATCGCGCTGCTGGTGCTGCTTGAGGCCATGCTGCCCTTTGCTCTCGTGTTCGAGGGCAGAAAACCGCGAGCCCGTGAGCTCGCGGTCATCGCGGTGCTCTGCGCCATAGGCGTCGCGGGCAGAGCGGCGTTCTTCATGCTGCCGGGCTTCAAGCCCGTGCTGGCGATCGTCATTATCTCCGGCGTCGCCCTCGGCGGGGAGACGGGCTTTCTCGTGGGCGCCATGACCATGCTCTGCTCGAACGTCCTGTTCGGTCAGGGGCCGTGGACGCCGTTCCAGATGTTCGCCATGGGCGTCGTCGGCTTCCTCGCCGGCGTGCTGACCCGCGCCGGGCTCCTGAGCGGGAGGCGGCTGCCGCTGTGCGTGTTCGGGGCGGTGAGCGCCGTGGTTATTTACGGCGGCATAATGAACCCCGCCGCCGCGCTCATCTGGACTCGCACGCTGAACTGGCAGATCATGCTCACCTATTATATTACCGGCTTCCCCGTGGACCTCGTTCATGCCGCCGCGACCTTTATGTTCCTGTGGCTCGCGTCTGGGCCGATGCTCGAAAAGCTTGAGCGGGTAAAGCTGAAATACGACCTGCGGGAGTGACGGAGCGCCGCACCCTTTTTCTCCGCCGCGACGCTGCAAAGCGCCCCCGTGGGTCTATTCGATGATGCCCGCGATGCCGGACTCGAGCGCGTCGGCGCTCATCGCGCCGCGATAGGTCGAGACGATGCCGCCGTCGGCGCCGATGAAGTACGACGCGGGGATGGAGCGCACGGAATATGCCGACGCGGCGTCAGATTCAAGATCGAAGAGCGGCGCGAAGGCGTAGCCCTCGCCGTCGATATAGCGCTGTGCCGACGACTGAGTCTCGCGCGAGCCGTCCGTGAGGTTGACGATGAGGAAGGCCACCTCGTTCCCGTACTCGGCGTAGGCGGCGTCGATGTCCCCCATCTCGCTTCTGCACGGGCCGCACCAGCTCGCCCAGAAGTTGAGCACCACGGGCGTGCCGAGGTAGTCCGAGAGACTGACGGCGTTCCCGTCCGCGTCGTAGACGGTGAAGTCGGGCGCTGTCTCGGCGTCCGCGCCCCCGGTGAGCGAGGCGGCGTCGTCGGGATCGGCATAGAGGGTGTAGAGCCGGGAGCCGATTACGAGCGCCGCGATGAGCACGGCGAGGACTATTATCAGGGCCTTGTTGTTTTTCATGGTATTCTCCTAACTGATCGCTGTGATGAGGCGGCCCATCAGCCCCGTCGCCATCAGCACGCCGATAAGCACGAGCGCCCCGCCGCAGATGAGGTTGATGATCTTATAGTTTCGCTTGATGAAATCGAAGGTGCTCTTGAGCCTGTCGATGAGCACCGCGCTGAGCACAAAGGGGATGCCGAGCCCGAGCGAGTAGCACAGCAGCATCAGCATTCCGGTGAGGACGTGCCCCTGCTGAGAGGCGAGCACGAGCGCCGAGCCGAGAAACGCGCCCACGCAGGGCGTCCAGCCGAGCGAGAACACCATGCCGAAAAGCGCCGCCGAGAGGAAGCCGAGATCGTGCGCGTCCATGCCGCGGCTCCCGCCGCGGAAAATGCCGGGGCCGAACACGCCCATGTAGCTCAACCCGAAGAACACTACGATAGCGCCGAGCACGATGTTCACCGCCGTGCCGTGCCCCGTGAGGAAGCTGCCGAGTGTACCGGCGAGAGCGCCGAGCGCCACAAACACCAGCGTGAAGCCGAGAACGAAGCCGAGGGCGTTGGTCATTGTTTTTTTAGGCGTCCGCTCGCCGCCGCCCGCGAAATACGAGAGGTATATCGGCAGCATCGGCAGCAGACAGGGGGATATGAAGGTCACTATCCCCTCGAGGAACGAGATGAAGTATTGCACGCTCTGCTCCTTTCGAGATTATATTACAATAATACTATACTGCACCGTTTTAGTCGGTGACAAACTCACACGGGCGCGTCGAAGGACGCGCCCGTGTGTAATAGTTTTATTTCGGCTCAGAATATCGGCACGACGGCGCCGTTGTAGGTGGCGTTGATGAAGTCGCGCACCTCGTCGGACTCAAGCGCGGCGATCAGCGCGAGAATGGCGGGATCCTCCTCGTTGCCCTCCTTGACGGCGACGATGTTCGCATAGGTCTGCGCGGCGTCGCCGGAGGCGTCCTCAATGGCGAGCGCGTCGGTGGAGGCGTTGAGCCCGCCGAGCAGGGCGTAGTTGCCGTTGATGACCGCGAAGTCCACGTCGGGCAGGCTGGAGACGAGCTGGGCGGCCTCGACCTCGATTATCTCAAGGTTCAGCGGATTTTCGGCGATGTCGAGCTTTGTGGCGTTGGAGGAGGCGTCGATGCCCTCGGCGAGGGTGATGAGACCCTCCTGCTGGAGCAGGAGCAGAGCGCGGGTCTCGTTGGAGCCGTCGTTCGGGACGGCGATCTTCGCGCCCTCGGCGACGGCGTCTATGCTGTCGCACTTTCCGGCGTAGATGCCGAACGGCTCATAGTGTATCGAGGCGACGGAGACGAGGTGGGTGCCGTTGTCGGCGTTGAAGGAGGTGAGATAGGGGGTGTGCTGGAAGTAGTTTGCGTCGAGGTCGCCGTCCTCAAGGGCGGTGTTCGGCAGGACATAGTCGGAAAACTCGACTATCTGGAGATCGTAGCCGGCCTCGGCCAGATTGTCCACGACCTGCGCGAGTATCTCGGCGTGGGGCGTGGCGGAGGCGCCGACCTTAATAACGGTCAGCTCGCCGCCGGCGGCGGCGGTGGCGTCGGGTGTGGGAGCGGGAGTGGAGCCGCAGGCCGCGAGAAGGCCGAGGCAGAGGACGAGAGAGAGGATGAGAGCAATAGTCTTTTTCATTTTGTGTTTCTCCTTTTATTTATGTTTTTTGTTAGCTATCTTATGCGCCTGTCGGAAAGGCGGGCTGCGCGGGTGCCGGCCATCTGGAATATCTGAACGACGGCCACGAGGATGACGACCATCACGAGCATTATCGCCGTGTTGCCGCGGTAATAGCCGTAGTTGATGGCGATGGCGCCGAGACCGCCGCCGCCGCAGATGCCGGCCATGGCGGAGTAGCCGAGGATGGTGGTTATAGCTATCGCCCCGCCTGTGAGGAGACTCGGCATCGCCTCCGGGACGATGACCTTCCAAACCACCTGCCAGGGCGACGCGCCCATGGATAGGGACGCCTCAATAACGCCCCTGTCCACCTCCTTTGCGGAGGATTCGACCATTCTTGCCACAAACGGAAAGGCCGCGACGGTCAGCGGCACTATCGTCGCGCCCGAGCCTATCGCAGTGCCGCAGATAAGCCGCGTGAGCGGGATGACCGTGATGAGGAGGATGAGAAAGGGAACCGAGCGGAGTATGTTTACTGCCCCGCCGAGCACGCCGTAAAGCGCGGCGTTTGGTCTGATGCCCTCGGCGGCGGCGACGGTGAGGAGCAGGCCGAGCGGCAGGCCGATGATATAGGCCGCGGCGGTGGAGGCGAGGGTCATATAGAGCGTCTCCAGAAGCGCCTGAAGCACAAGCTGCGTCATATTGCGTCGGCCTCCTTTGTGAAGGAATAGGATATGTCGTGTTTGTCGAGATAGGCGAGCATCTTCGCCACGGCCTCCGGATCGTCGGGGAGCTGGAGCACCGTGTGGCCGAAGGTCTTGCCCTCTATCGCGCGGGTGTCGGCATAAAGGATGTTCACGGGTCTGCCGCACTCGAGCACCATCTCTGCGATTATCGGCCGGTCGGTGGTGCTGCCGTCAAAGGCGAGACGCAGCACCCGCTCGCCGCCCGCGGCGACCTCGGTCTGGTCGCGGGAGGGGAAAACGAGCTTGCGCGCCGCGGCGGTCTTGGGGTGGCGGAACACCTCGCGCACCTCGCCGCTCTCGGCTATGCGGCTGTCCGCGATTATGGCCACGCGGGAGCATATACGCTCCACAACGCGCATCTCGTGGGTTATCACCACTATCGTCACGCCGAGTCTGACGTTTAGCTCGCCGAGCAGCGAGAGGATGGAGAGCGTTGTCGTCGGGTCGAGCGCGCTCGTCGCCTCGTCGCACAAAAGCACCTTGGGATCGGTGGCGAGCGCCCGCGCTATCGCGACGCGCTGCTTCTGTCCGCCGGAGAGCTGCGCGGGATACGCGCCGCCCCTGTCTCCGAGCTCCACGGTCTCAAGCAGCTTTTGCGCCTTCGCGCGAGCCTCCTTTTTGCTCACACCCGCCAGCTCCAGCGGGAACATCACATTCCCTATGGCCGTGCGCTGCATGAGCAGGTCGAAGCCCTGGAATATCATGCCGATCGAGCGCCGCGCCTCCCGCAGCTCCTTCTCCGAGAGCGACGTGAGAGTCTGCCCGCAGACGCTCACCGTGCCCTGAGTGGGCCGCTCAAGCAGGTTGATGCAGCGCACCAGCGTGGACTTGCCCGCGCCGGAGAGCCCGATTATCCCGAACACCTCGCCCCGTCCGATGTCGAGATCAATGTCCGAGAGCGCGGTCACAGCGCTCTCGCTGGCGCCGAAGGTCTTGGTCAGATTTTTGATGCTGATTATGGGTTCCGACATTACTGAGCCTCCAAAATGATAATAAAAAACCGTCCCCTATGCTTTCGCATAAGGGACGATATTATGATCGTGTTACCACCCTTGTTCGCCCGCGCCTTGCGGCGGCGAGCCTCACGGAGTACCATCATACCCCTGACGCTGTAACGGGCGCACCCGCCGCAGCCTAACGCTCTCGCGCTCGGTGCGTGGCTCCGGAACCATGTTCGGCCGATACTCCCGCGCCTCGTTTCCACCATCGGAGGCTCTCTGTGCCGGTACCTTCGGCTTACTCTTTCCTTCACAGCCTTTGCTTTTTGTGAGATTGCCTATACTCTACTCGGAAAAAGTCCGTCTGTCAACAGACATAGATTGCCAAAAAGTCTCCGAGCTGCGGACGGTTCTTTGGTGAAAAGGCATAAACCGCCTATTTAGCCAGCGACCTCTCATAGCTGCGGATGGCGCCGCTCTCGGCGTCCACATCGACGTCGTATTCATAGCCGCCGGAGGTGAATTCGATCTCATACTCGGCAAAGGTGAGGTTTTTGTCGAGCTCGATGCTCACGAGCGTGACGTCGCTCTCGCTCAGCCCCGCTTTTTCAAGCGCGGCGGCAAAGGCCTCGTCCTCGGTCACGGAGATCTCATAGCCCGAGCCGGAGAGCGCGCCGTCGACCTTGTCCTTGATGCCGTCAACAACGCCGTCAACAATGCCCTCGCCGATGTCCCTGCCGATATCCTGGCTGGCGGTGGACACCGCATCCTGCACCGTGCCGCACGCGGCGAGCAGGGTAAGGCTCAAAATCAGGGTAAAGAGAACAGCTGCTTTTTTCATAGTCTCATCCTTTCGGCGGCGCACCGCGTTTTATGCCGTAATAATAGCATGAACGCATTAGAGTATCGTTAAATGGCTGTAAATTTTCGCAGGCTCTCGCCGCAGGCCACCGTTCCTCTGATTTTACTCTGGCTTTTATGCCGCACAGGGCATATAATCATTCTTTAGTATTGCTTGGAGGGTGTTTGGAATGACTGACAAGGCGCGCAGCGAGGGACGCTCGATCTGGGAGGGTGTGAGATCCTTTGCGCTCTGGCTCATGATCGCCGGCGTGGTCGGCGCCGTCGGCGGCGTGGTGGGAGCGCTGTTCCATATCAGCGTCAACAATGCCAACAGTCTGCGCGAGACGCTGCCGTGGCTGCTTTTCCTGCTGCCGGCGGGGGGCGTTGTGATCGCCGGCATATATAAGCTCACAGGCATGGAGACCGAGAACACCAACGCCATCATCGATTCCGTCCACTTCGGCGACAAGGTGCCCGTGCTGCTCATCCCCGTCATTTTCATCGCCACCACCGTCACGCATCTCTGCGGCGGCAGCGCCGGGAGAGAGGGCGCGGCTCTGCAGATAGGCGGCGGTCTCGGCTTCAATATCGGCCGGCTCTTCCGGCTCGACGAAAAGGATCTCCGGCTCGCCACGCTCTGCGGGATGTCGGCCGTGTTCTCCGCCCTTTTCGGCACTCCGCTCACTGCGGCGGTCTTTGCCATGGAGGTCATCAGCGTGGGCGTGTTTTACTACGCGGCCTTTGTGCCCTGCATCGTCGCGGCCGTGGTGGCCTACGGGATAACGGGGCTTTTCTCGATAGCGCCCACGCGCTTTACCATTGTTCTCGAGCCGCTTACGGCGGGGCTTTTGTGGCGGGTGGCGGTGCTCGCGGTGGCCTGCGCCGTGGTGAGCGCCGTGTTCTGCATCGCCATGCACGGCACGGAAAAGCTCGCGGCGAAATACATACCCAACACCTTCCTGCGCGCCGCGGCGGGCGGGGCGCTGCTTCTGGCGCTGACCTACCTCGTCGGCACGACGGACTATAACGGCGCGGGCATGGCCGTCGTCGCCGCCGCGCTCGAGCAGGGGATAGCGAGACCGTCCGCGTTATTCTGGAAGCTCGTTTTCACGGCGGTAACTCTCGGCTTCGGCTTCAAGGGCGGCGAGGTCGTGCCCACGTTCTTCATCGGCGCTGTGTTCGGCTGTGCCGTGGGGCCGCTGATCGGCATTCCGGCGGGCTTTGCCGCGGCGATCGGGCTCATCGCCGTGTTCTGCGGCGCCGTCAACTGCCCGATAGCGTCGATAATCCTCTCGATAGAGCTGTTCGGCTCCACGGAGCTTATTTACTTCGCGGTCGCCTGCGGGATCGCCTATATGCTCTCCGGTTACTTCGGGCTTTACAGCAGCCAGAAGATAATGTACTCCAAGACAAAGGCGGAATTCATCAACATCCAGGCGAAATGAAAATGAGAGAATAAAGGGACTTGTCGAAAAGACATTTTCGACAAGATGAAAAGAGACGGCCAGCGGCCGTCCCTTTTGATATTTACACTTTACACTTTATACTTTACACTTTACGCTGTGCGCTTTGCGCCAGCGCGCTGAATGAGCTTCACGAGCTCAACGAGCGGGATAACGCTGAAGGCGAGGGCGAGAGCCACGGCATACTCCGGGAAGCTGATGTGCTCAAAGCCGAAGGCCTCGGAGAGGAAGGGGATATAGATCACCGCCGTGGTGAGCGCGAGGGACGCGAGACCGGCGATGTTGAGCGCCTTGTTCATGCCCTTCAGAGTCAGGAGACTGCCGCGCTGGGAGCGCATGTTGAAGCTGTGGAAGATCTCCGCCATCGAAAGCGTGAGGAAGGCCATGGTCATGCCGTCCGCGCTGTTGGTGAACACCCAGCCGCCGCCCTCCATCGCGTGGCCGATGATATAGGCCGCGAGGGTCACGAGCGTGACGATCACGCCCTGATAGGCGACGTCGAAGCCCATGCCGCCGGCGAATACGCCGTCCCTTGAGCTGCGGGGAGGACGCTTCATGATGTCGCCCTCGGCGCGCTCAAGACCGAGCGCGAGCGCCGGGAAGCAGTCGGTTATCAGGTTTATCCACAGGAGGTGGACGGGCTTGAGTATCGTGAAGCCGATGAGCGTGGCAATGAGTATCGAGAGCACCTCGCTCATGTTGGAGCCGAGCAGGAACTGGATGGCCTTGCGAATGTTGTCGTATATCCTCCGGCCCTCCTCCACGGCGCCTACGATGGTCGCGAAGTTATCGTCCGCAAGCACCATGTCCGCGACGTTCTTCGTCACGTCCGTGCCTGTGATGCCCATGCCCACGCCGATGTCGGCGCTCTTTATGCTCGGCGCGTCGTTCACGCCGTCGCCGGTCATGGCCGTAACATAGCCCGCGCCGCGC
>CAYNMN010000011.1:1688-4257 GCA_964398305.1 uncultured Oscillospiraceae bacterium | reverse complement strand
ATGCGCACCTTGTGCTCGGGCTGCACGCGCGCGTAGACCGAAAACTCCCTGAAATGCGCCTCAAACTCCTCGTCGGACATCTCGCCGAGCTCCGCGCCGGTGATGGCGCGCTGGCCCTCGGAGAGTATGCCCAGCTCCTTTGCTATGGCTGTGGCGGTGTCGATATGGTCGCCGGTTATCATGATCGGGCGTATGCCCGCCTCGCGGCACTCCACGATGGCGGCCTTGACCTCCGGGCGCACGGGGTCGATCATTCCGCACAGGCCGAGGAAGCAGAGCTCATGCTCAAGGTTGTCGGGGGAGAAGTCCTCCGGACGCTCCGGCCAGTAGCGCACGGCGGCGGAGAGCACGCGCAGCGCGCGGGAGGCCATATCCTTGTTGGCGGCGGCTATTTTGGCGCGCATCTCGTCGTCCATGGGCAGCATTTTGCCGTTTTTATAGTAGCTCGTGCAGCGGCCTATCAGCACGTCGGGCGCGCCCTTGGTGTACTGCACCACTCTGTCGCCGGAGAGATGCACCGTGCTCATCAGCTTGCGCATGGAGTCAAAAGGCGCCTCGCCTATGCGGGGGGAGCAGGCCTTGAGCTCATCCTTGTCGAGACCGAGACCGTGGGCGTAGTTGACGAGCGCGCACTCCGTCGGCTCGCCGACGGCGACGCCCTGCGCGTCCTCCTCGGCGTCCGAGCAGAGGCTCATGGCGGCGGCGAGGATGTCCTCGTTCTCGCCGAAGTGATCTACGACGGTCATCCTGTTCTGGGTGAGCGTGCCGGTCTTGTCGGAGCAGATTATCTGCGCGCAGCCGAGCGTTTCCACCGCCGTGAGCCGGCGGATTATGGCGTTGCGCTTCGACATGGTGGTCACGCCTACCGACAGCACTATCGTCACGACCGCGACGAGGCCCTCCGGTATGGCGGCGACGGCGAGAGACACGGCGACCATAAAGGTGTCGAGTATCACCTCGCCGGAGAAGCTGCCGGAGCGCAGCACGCCGAGCGCGAAGATGAACACGCAGATGCCAATGACAAGGCGCGAGAGCACCTTGGAGAGCTGGGCGAGCTTGATCTGCAGCGGGGTCTGACCCTGCTTTGCCTCGGCGAGCGCGCCGGCGATCTTACCCATCTCGGTGTCCATGCCGGTGGCGGTGATGACCGCCGTGCCGCGCCCGTAGACCGCCGACGAGCCCATATATACCATGTTCTCGCGGTCGCCGAGAGGCACATCCTTGCCCTCGGCGCAGTTGAGGATGTCGATAAACTTGCTCACCGGCACGCTTTCGCCCGTGAGCGCGGCCTCCTCGATCTTTAGACTCTGGCTTTCGAGCAGGCGGCCGTCGGCGGGGACGGCGTCGCCCGCCTCGAGCAGCACCACGTCGCCCACCACGAGCTCGGAGCTCGGCACGAGCTTGATGCGCCCGTCGCGCAGGACGCGCGAGGTGGCGGCGGCCATCTTCTGGAGCGCCTCTATCGCCTTTTCGGCCTTGTTCTCCTGATAAACGCCGAGCACCGCGTTGATGACGACCACGGCGAGAATGATGACGACGTCCGTGAAGCCCTCGCCGGAGTAGACGGAGGTGACGCCTGATATGAGCGCCGCGGCGAGCAGGATGATAATCATGGGGTCTGCCATCTGCTGGAAGAACCGCACGATAAGCGGAGTCTTTTTGCCCTCGGCGAGCTTGTTGGGCCCGTTTTCCTTCAGCCGCGACTCCGCGACGGAGGCGGCGAGACCCTCCCGCGAGCTGCTTACGCTCTCAAGTACGGAGGCGGCGTCCTCGCAATAGAATTTCACTTTCATCTTTCCCTTCAATAAAGTAAAAGGTTGAAAAAAGACTCATGGATAGGACGAGCCTATCCATGAGTCTGGTCTTTTTAATGCAAGCCAGGCGGTATTCCGCCATGTTTGTTGACTTGCAGCCATCACGCGGATGGCCGACTACTCCCTCACGGGTAAGCGCCATTCTACCACCCGCTCCGGGCGCTGTCAAGTGTTTATGGTTAAAAGACAGCGGTCAGCTGCAAAAAGATGTTTTCGAAATAGAGATACATCGCGCCGAAGTCATAGCGCGGGAACACGGCGTCCGCGATGCGAACGAGATCGGCGCCCATGACGAGCGAGAGACCGAAGCACACCGCGCCGAGCACAAATATGCACACCGTGACGGAGGCGACTATTTTCCAGGCTCTTTTCATTGCTCATCCGCCTCCTTCCGGCACCAGCGCGACCCCACGCGCAGCACGGTGTTCACGAAGCCGATCACCGCGCCGACGAAGAACCACACCGCGAAGAACACTATAAGTATGCCCACGGCGGCGAGCATCAATCCCGCGCCGCAAAGCAGAATAACGTCCGCGAATATCGCGACGCCCAGGAAGCTCAGGGACACGACAAACGCGCCGGAGAGCAGCACGCCCGCGCCGACTCCGAATATCGCCAGCGCCAGACACACGAGCAGCAGCGCGGCGGGCAGGCACAGGCACACGCCGAAAAGTATAAAGAGTATCAGTCTGCCGGTGCGCAGCTCCGGCTTCGCGGGCTCGGCAGGTACGTCGGGCTCGGCAGGTACGTCGGGC
>CAYNMN010000011.1:0-1588 GCA_964398305.1 uncultured Oscillospiraceae bacterium | reverse complement strand
CGGGCTCGGCAGGTACGTCGGGCTCGGCAGGTACGTCGGGCACAGTGGTCTCTTCCGTCACGTCGGGGATCACGATCGGCTCGGCAGGCTCTGCGATCTCGGAGATCTCGTCGGGCTCGTCGATCTCCGCGCTATCGGCGATATCGGACGGCTCCGCCGGAGCGTCCTCCTCCCGTATGCTCTCGTCAAGAGTTTCGGGCACGGGCTCGGGCTCTATGAGTCCGTCGGGCGCCGCCTCGGCGTCGGGCGCCTCGTCGGCGATTCCAGGCTCGGCTTCGGGCTCCGGCTCAGCTTCCGGCTCAGCTTCCGATTCGGGCTCCGGCTCAGCTTCCGGTTCAGCTTCCGGTTCGGCTTCCGGTTCGGCTTCCGGCTCCGGTTCGGGAGTGGGGACGTAGCCGCGCAGCTCCTGCACGGCGACCCGCGTGGGGCTGCCGAGCTGAGCCGCGGCCATCTCGTCGCTCTCGGCGGCGTCGAACATGGCGGAGTATTTTTCGAGCGCGGCGCGCTTGTCCGTCTCCGTCATGCCGGCAAGGAGCTTTTCAAGCTCCTTCAAAAAATTAAGTCTGGTGATAAGCTCACCTCCATGGAATATACAATAATGACCGGATACATTATAATGAGTATAACATATCCGGTCAAGCGGCAGAATATTAACTTTTTTCATTCGGTGCGTATTTCCAGCTCGCGCAGCTTCACGTCGTCCCGGAACACCTTGATGAGATATAGCGTGCCGCCCTCGAGCGGGCCAAAGATGAAGTGCCCGTCGCCGTCGGTGACGAAACGGGAGATCAGCGTCAGGCAGTCCTTTTCGCCGGGCTGGAACAGCAGCACCACCGCGTCCTCCACCGGGGCGCCGGCCGGGTCGAGCACCCGCCCGCAGATGGCCGCGCGGGTCTCCTGCGCGGGGGTGAAATCGGTCTGCACCTGCTCGCCGGGCAGGGGTCTGAAGTAGAACTTTCCGTAATTGCTCAATTTTCCGGTCAGCTCCTTGTCTGTGTCTGCTATAACATTATATATTGGCGGCACCTCCCTTGTGCTTGACAACTTCGACATATCTGATAAAATCATTAGATGCACTAAACGAGACGCCGGAAGGGCCGGCGCCCGAAAGGAAGTATATTATATGGCCACGGAAAAGAAAGTCGAACAGATAACCGACATGGAGGTCGATTTTGCCCAGTGGTTCACGGACGTGTGCACCAAGGCGGAGCTCGTTGATTATTCGGGCGTGAAGGGTCTTTTCATCCTGCGCCCCTATGGCTACGCCATCTGGGAGAACATCATGAACGTGCTCGACGCCGAGTTCAAGCGCACCGGGCATTCCAACGTCTCCATGCCGCTGCTCATACCCGAGAGCCTGCTCCAGAAGGAGAAGGACCATGTCGAGGGCTTCGCGCCGGAGTGCGCGTGGGTCACGATGGGCGGCAGCGAGGAGCTGCCGGAGCGCCTTTGCGTGCGCCCGACCTCCGAAACTCTTTTCTGCGACCACTGGAGCCATATCGTCCACTCCTGGCGCGATCTGCCCTGCCTCTATAACCAGTGGTGCAGCGTGCTGCGCTGGGAAAAGACCACAAGACCCTTCCTGCGC
>CAYNMN010000010.1:0-25496 GCA_964398305.1 uncultured Oscillospiraceae bacterium | reverse complement strand
CATCTTCCCGATGTATGACTTCGCCCACCCAATACAGGACGCCATCGAGCACATCACTCACTCGCTCTGCTCGCTGGAGTTTGAGGACCATCGCCCGCTCTACGACTGGGTGGTGGACAACGTCTCCGTGCCCAGCAGACCGCGTCAGATCGAATTTGCCCGTCTCGGCATCGACCACACCGTGATGAGCAAGCGCAAGCTGCGCCGGCTTGTGGAGGAGGGGCGCGTCTCCGGCTGGGACGATCCGCGCATGCCGACCCTCTGCGGTCTGCGCCGCCGCGGCTATACAGCCTCCGCGGTCAGGAGCTTCTGCGAGCGCATAGGCGTCGCAAAGGTGCCGAGCACCGTGGAATACAGCTTCCTGGAGCACTGTCTGCGCGAGGATCTGAACGCCCACGCGCCGCGCGCCATGGCCGTGCTGCGCCCTGTAAAGCTCATAATCGACAACTACCCCGCGGGACAAAGCGAGCTTGTGGAGATCGAGAACAACCCCAACAACCCCGACTCCGGCACGCGCCCCGTGAGCTTCTCGCGCGAGCTGTATATCGAGAGCGACGACTTTATGGCCGAGCCCGTGCCGAAGTATAAGCGCCTGTGCCCCGGCGGCTGCGAGTGCCGTCTCAAGGGCGCGTATCTCGTTACTTGCGTCGGCTGCGAGCGCGACGCCGACGGGAAGCTCGCCGCCATCCACTGCACCTACGACCCCGAATCGCGCGGCGGCGACCCCGCCGACGGCCGCAAGGTCAAGGGCGCGACGATCCACTGGGTGGACGCGGGCAACTGCACGGAGGCCGAGGTGAGGCTCTACGACAACCTCTTCTCCGACGCCGACCCCGACGGCGGGGACAAGGACTTCCTCGACTGTCTCAACCCCGACTCGCTGGAGGTGCTCTCCGGCTGCAAGCTCGAGCGCGGTCTTGAAAACGCCGTCGCGCCGCAGGCCTTCCAGTTCCTGCGTCTGGGCTACTTCGCCGTGGATAATAAGGACAGCGCCCCGGGGCGTCTCGTGTTCAACCGCGCCGTCGCGCTCAAGGATGGGTTCAAAAAATAAGCATACGCAATATGGTTTACGCCAGCCGGAAGCATCCCGGCTGGCGTAATTGTATTTTTGTGCCCGGTTTTTACGGGCCAGGTTTTCTATCGTTCCGGGGAGCGCTCTTGTCGTTCTGACCTCCCCCCCTGTCATTCTGAGGAGCGGAGCGACGAAGAATCTTTCTCCCATTCCTCTGACAGGTCATGCCAATCAGGATTGAGTTCTTCAATAATGGCATTCTTCCTTGCGCGAGTCCAGCCCTTAATCTGCTTTTCTCTGGTAATTGCAGCAGTCACATCGCTGGTAGTATCAAAGTACACTAACTTATGCACATTGTATTTCTTTGTAGACCCCTCTGCCAAGCCGTTCCTATGCTCGAATAAACGGCGTTCCAAATCATTGGTGACCCCGGTATATATGACCTTATTGTTCCAGTTTGCCAATATGTATACAAAGTACATAACGGAACCTCCAAATAAGATCCTTCGCTCCGCTCAGGATGACACTGGGAACGGAGCGCTCCGTCCCCCGCCATTCTTACCGTCCCCCGCCATTCTTACCGTCCCCCGCCATTCTGAGGAGCGGAGCGACGAAGAATCTTTTCACATACCAACGTCATTAATAACATCATCTATCCTTTTCCCACCGGGTTTCCTTCAGAGTTTACGGCATCGATCCCCGACGCCCGCTATTCGAATATTCTCTCCACGCTCCGGATATAAGCCGGCAGCGCACCCTCGAAGTCCACGCCGAAGCGGCGGGGCGTGCCGCGCGCGGCGCTGCGCTCAATGCTCTCCGCCACCAGCGAGGAGGCGGCGGCAAGCGCCTTTTCCACCGGCGCTCCGCGCACTATCAGCGCCGCGAAGGCGGAGGCGAAAATGTCGCCCGTGCCGTAAAACACGCCCGGATACGCCCGCCGCATGGCGGAGTATTCCCTGCCCGTTTCGCGCTCGAGCACCACTACGCCGATCTCCTCCGGCGTGGGGTGCACCCCTGTTATGGCTATCACTCCCGCGCCGAGAGACGAGAGCGCGGCGAGCAGTCCGTCGATGTACTCCCGGCTGTGCGGAGCGGGGCGGTATTCCATGCCCGCGAGCAGCGCGGCCTCGGTGACATTGGGGGTGATGACGTCCGCGCGGGCGCAGAGTCTGAGAAAGGCGTCGCGCATACGGTCGTCGAAATTCGCGTAATACTCGCCGTTGTCCGCCATGGCGGGGTCAGCGATGATGATCGTATCCTCGCCGGCTATTTCGTCTATCACGCGCTCAAGCGCCCTCTCCTGCTCGGGCGAAGCGAGATAGCCCGAATAGACCCCGTCAAAGCTCGCGCCGACGCTTCGCCAGTGCTCGGCTATCGGCAGCAGCTCGTCGGAGAGGTCGCGGAAGGTCCAGTCCGTGAACTCGCCAGTATGGGTCGAGAGCAGGGCCGTGGGTATGCAGGAGCACTCCACGCCGCTCGCCGAGACCACTGGCAGCGCCACGGTCAGCGAGCACTTGCCGAGACCCGAGAGATCGTGTATGGCGGCTATTCTTTTTAAAGGCTTATCAATACTTTTCATGCCGCTCATTCTAACACCCTTTTCCCCCCGCTGCAACGTTTAAAAAAAGCGCCGCGAAAAATTCGCGGCGGCTCAGTCTGTCGAAAAAGTCCTGCGGACTGTTTTTCGACAGACTTCAAAAATGCCGTTACTTTCGTGCCGCAGGCGGCACGAAAGTCCTCGCTTCGCTCGCCGAACGCCTTGCCCGGCAAGGCTTTTCGGGGCATTCGGTCCTATTCGAGGCGGGCTGCCGCCCCCTCGAGCTCCCCCGCCAAATCAGAACGCTTCTGCTTTGTGCGGCAGTTCTTAGGCAGGCAAAAGCGCCGCGAAAAATTCGCGGCGCTTTTGTACTGCTATATGTCGCTCACAGTCTCTGGCCGCAGTTGGAGCAGAAGCCCGAGCCCGGGGTCACGGGGCTGCCGCAATTCGGGCAGAAGGCTGGCTTGCTCTGTCCCGACGGCTGCTGCGGGGACTGGTAGCTCTGCTCGGGCTGTTGATAGCTCTGGTTCGACTGCTGGTAGCCGCCCTGCTGATAGCCCTGATTCGGCTGCTGGTAGCCGCCCTGCTGATAGCCGCTCTGACCGGAGGGGGGCACGCCGAGATACTGAGCGCCGCCGAAGGCGAGGAGCGGGAAGAACACCACGGACACCAGCACAAGGCCCACCGCGAAGCCGCCGCTCATTCCGAAGGACTTCGCCAGCTTCACATAGGTGAGGATAAGGAACACGACATTTGCAAACGGGATAAGCAGGAACAGAAACTCGACGCCGTTGCCCCAGGTAATATCAAAGAGCACATAGAGATTGTAGAACGGCACAACCGCCGCCCAACCGGGTCTTCCGGCCTTTTTGAAAATGAACCACAGCGAAACGACCATCAGCGCCGAGCAGGCCAGACTGATGATGATGGAGCCCGTGATCATTTGCGGGTAATAGTCATAATAATCATAGTAATCGTACACTTAACATACCTCCCCTGTTTATTCGGCGTCGGGAATGCTTACTGCTCTAAATAATATAGCACACCCTTTTGTTTGTCAAGTGCCAAACCCGGACAAGGCCGCCGCGCGACGTCGCGGGATCATTCGTATACCTTGCTCCACGTCTCCGCGCCGTCAGCAGCCTTGGAGTAATCGTGGCCGTTGGAGGACTCCATCGCGTACCAGAAGGCCCAGTTGCCATCGGCGATATCGGAATAGGTGCGCGGCAGAGTGTCGTAATTCGCCGTGACATAGCCCTTATCCGCGCTGCGCTCAAGCAGGCGGCAGGTCACCGCGGCTACCTCGGCGCGGGTTATGTTGGCCGCGGGATGGAACGTGCCGTCTGTATAGCCCGTGACCCAGCCCTTGTCGGCGGCGAAGCTGATATACTTGGCCGCCCAGTGGTCGGCGGGCACGTCGCTGAAGGTCGCCGTGCCGGCCGTGAGCGCGTCGAAGCGGCAGGCGATGGTGGCAAATTCCGCGCGCGAGATCGGGGCGTCGGGCTTGAAGGTGCCGTCGCTGTAGCCCCTGATGATGCCGAACTGCTGCATGAAGCCAACATAGCCGGCATACCACGCATCGGCGGGCACATCGGAGAAGGTGCTCTTATAGGTCGAGTCGGCGTCCATCTTCTCGGTGATAAGACGGGCGAACATGACGGTGACCTCGGCGCGGGTCATGTTGCGGCTCTGGCCGAAGGTGCCGTCCGGGTAACCCTTCAGGAACGCAAAGTGGTCGGTCTTGTTGAGCGCGACCTCCTTGTAGCTCACGAATACCAGCGGCGGAGCATAGGCGCCGTCATCCAACCGGATCACGCCGTTATCAACAATGATGGCGGCTTCCCTCTCCGGCGGAACCAGCGGCGAGGGCACCTCGGGCACCCTTATCGTATATTTGCCGTCCGGCAGATTGAGGAAGTGGGCGTGGCCCCTTCTGTCGGTGGTGGTCTCCTCGTCCTTGCCGTCTTCGTCGGTGATGGTCACCTTGGCGCCGGGGACGGGATTGCCGAGGCCGTCAGTCACCGCGACGTCCATGCTGTTGTCGGCGAAGCCGTTAACAAACACCATGGGGTGATCCTCCGGGGAGATGCCGTCCACGCCGTTTATCGTGAGCGTGGCCTCGCCCTCGAACACGTCGAGCCGGAAGGTCTCGTCGGTCTTTTCATAGCCGTCGGGCGCATACTCCTCGACGACGGTGTATGAGCCGTCCGGCAGGCGGGAGAACAGCGCCTCGCCGTTCTCGTCGGTCTCCTGCTCGGCATAGATCGTCTCTCCTCCGGTCGTGAGATCGCTGCCGACCATCAGAGCGATCACCGCGCCCTCGAGCGGCTCGCCCTCTGCGTCGGTCTTATAGACGACCACGTTGCAGGCGTCATCTGGCAGGTTGACGAAGGTGACGGGGTTCCTGTTATACGAATAGCTCTCGCGCCCGTTGAACAGCGTTGCGCTGCCGTTCGAGACGACTATCTTATATGTCTTTTCGCTTTTTATATAGCCCTCCGGCGCGCTCTGCTCGCAGAGCGTGTAGCTGCCGTCCACGACGCCGCTGAACGTGACCGTGCCGCTCGTGCTCGTTGTGGCCTTTGAATACACGGTCGTGCCGTCCTCCTTCATGAGCGCTATCACCGCGCCCGCGAGCGGCTCGCCGAGGTCGTCGGTCTTGTAGACCGTCATGGTCGCCGTGGGAATATAGGTCTGATCTCCGCCCGTTGTAGGATCAATATTTCCATAAGTTGCCAGCGCAGACACGGGCAGGAGCGCCAGGCAGAGCGCGAGGACGATTAGCACACTGAGCAAGCTCTTGTTTGTTTTCATTTGTGTTTCCCCTTTCGTTTTTTTACAGCGCGTCGAGCGCCGCTATAAGATACTCCGCCGTGACGGAGGCGTAGAAGAAGGCGTCTATCAGACCCGTCTGCTTTGCGCGCATCACGTCGCGCGCAAGCCGGGGATATGCGGTCTCGTCGCACAGCAGCACCGTCTTGCAGCCCGGCAGCTCGCGGCGCAGAGCCTCAATAAGCTCCAGTCTCCCCGCAAGCGTCGCCTCTGCAGGCGCGGAGGTGACGTCCATCAGAGCTATTTCCGGCGACGACGCCTCAAATTCTATGAGCATCTTTTCCGTCGCCTGAGCGGGTATCCGCAGCGGTCTGAAATCGTCCGTCTGTCTGAGCATCAGCATGATGCTCTCTGAAAACACGCGGTTTTGTATGCTCACCGCAATACTTTTCAACTTCACTCCCCCCCTCTCCCCTTTCGGGGCGTCTCATCGAAGCAAGCGCCGTGCATATCGTTGGAGTGGAGCAGCGTGAGCTTTTTCAGATTCCTCATATTGGCTCCACCTGTCACCCTGATACGGATTATACCCAATGCAAAAAAGGACCGCCACACCCGAATGAGTGAAGCGGCCCGCATATCAGGCGCGAAAACGTCCGAAAACGCGCCCTTTCAGTCCATATTGACGACTATCCCGCTCACTCGCGCCTGTATCGCAAGCTCCGTGCGGCTTGAGCAGCCGGTCTTTTCCATCATGTGCTTAATGTGACTTTTTACGGTGTTTTCGGATATATTGAGCTTTTCGGCGATGGCAGAATTGGAGACCCCCGCCGTCATAACGCGCAGCACCTCGAGCTCGCGCTCGGTGAACTCGCTGCTGTCGGCATAGCCGAGACGCACTCTCGGTACGCTGTCCGGGTACACGGATTCGCCCGCCATCGTTTTATCCATCACCTCGAGTATGGTCTCCTTCGAGGCCTCCTTATACCAGAAGCTCTCTATGCCGATCTCACGCGCGCGCTTTACCCACGACACCTCCGGCATGGAGGTGACGGCGATTATCTTAACGCCGGGTCTGACTCTCTTGATGCGCTCGGCGGCGTCGAGCCCGTTCGACCCGTCGCCCATCAGGATATCCATGAGCACGAGCTCCACGCGGTTTTTGAGCACGAAGGTGTCCGCGAAGGCGGCGGACTCCACGCTGTAAACGAGCTCGTATCTGTCGCTCGTGGTGACATACATCTCGAACAGCCGGCGCGGGACATACTGATCGTCCACTATCATTACACCTGTTTTCGGCATGGCTCCTACCTCCTCGGCAAAGTAATATGCAGAACGAACGCGGGCAGGCTCGTGATCTCCATCTCGCCCCCGGAGAGCTCGACGCGCCGGCGCAGGTCGCCGAGCCCGCCGCCCTCGCGGATCTCCGCTTCGGGCGCTCTGCCGTTGTTGGTGATATCCGCGCGGATGCAGCCGTCGCCCTCTTTGAGCGCTATTCTCAGCTCGTCTCCCCCCGCGTGGCGCACCATATTTGTCAGGCACTCATGCAGCGCCTCGATTATCACCGTGCGCCGCCTTTTGTCCGGCGGCAGCTCGCCCGTTATCACCAGGCGCACGTCCACCGCGTCGGCCGCCGCTCTGAGCAGCGTGAGCGCGTCGCTCTCCGGCGTCGGGTCGGCCTCGTTCTTCATGACGGAGATGTTGTGCCGCCAGAGTCTGAGCAGCTCGTCCCGGTCGCGCTCCTCCGGCGGCTGCACGAGATAGGTGCGGAAGGTGAGCAGCGCCCGGCCGATGTCGTCGTGCACCCTGATCTTGGCCGCGAGCGTCTCGGTCTCGCGGGTGAGGTTCGCCACCTCCCGGCTGTATCGGCGCAGGCGCTCGTTGACCCGCGAGAGCACGCGGTTGCTGTCTTCAAGCTCCCGGTTGAGCTCATACTGCTCGGTGACGTCGAAGGCCGCCGTCTCGATCACCTCGCCGCGCTCCGGCCGGAGCGCGCTGCGGCGCAGCTCCCAGACCGTGCCGTCGGGTACGCGCACGACCGTGGTGGGCTCGTCGCGCAGTACCTCGACGCCGGACGTGAGCTCATGAGCCGCGAGGCGCTGCCAGCAGCGCTCATTATTCATGACGACCGTGCCGAAAAGCTCCATGCTCAGAGTGTTCATGCGCATATTCGTCAGCAGCGGCTGACCGTCCGGCGCCGAAAAGCAGACGCCGTCGGGCAGGGCGTCAAGGCACTCCTTGACGGAGTCGGGCGTGAGCATACTGCGCTTTGCACGCAGCAGATCGATAATCATCACGGTCTCCGCGACCGCGAGAACGCAGAGCGCAAGCGCGACGGCGGCCTCCGGCAGCCGTCCCACAAAGCCGCCGAACGCCGTGCCGAAGCGGGCTGTCTCGAGCTGCGCACTGACGTCCGCAAGCCCCTGCAGCGCGAGCAGCGCCGACACGGCCAGCGCAATGGAACGCCAGAGCCGTTCCCTCCCGAGATGCAGCAGGCTGACGTTTACGAGGGCGAAGATCGCGGCTGTGGCGAGAATGATCCCGGTCAGGCCGTACAGCACATGGGCCAGGGGCGACAGATGATAATACATCGTCATGCCGTCTCACCCCCTGTCGGGAGCAGGAGATTTACGAACCGGGCGTCGTCCTCGTCCGAGTTTGTAAGCGCAAGCGCGCCGCCAAGCGCCATGATGCGCCCGCCGAGCTCCTCCGGGACGGCGAGTCTCCCCGCGCCGCTCAGCTCAAGGCGCAGCGTCAGCTTGTCCTCCTCCGCCGTGAGCTCCGCGAGCACCGCCCGCAGACCCGGCAGCGCCGCTTCTATCATCGTTTCAAAAAGCTCATAGGCAACGAGCGCCGCGCCGCAGGGCAGCTTCTCCTCGCCGTGATAATCCGCAAAGGCCTCAGCCCCGCAAAGGCGTATGTACTCGAGCGATTCGGCGATCGCGAGCTTCAGCTCGCCGCTCGAGACCGTGTTTGACCTGTCGGCGAGGAAGGTCAGGTTGGAGTAACGCTTGAAATAGGCGTTGAGCACACAGGCGTATTTCATCGCGGCGATGAACTCCTCCTCGTCCTCCGGCGGATCGTCAAGCAGCTCGCCGAGCCTTGAAAGCTGGGGGCTGACACTCCTCGCCACGCGGTCGTATAGCTTCGACTGCTGCTCCACCCGCACGCGGCTCTCCTCCATCCTGTTCTCGGCGTCGAGCATGGCGTTTTGCTCCACGAGCACATCGCCGAGCTCCGCGAGCTCGCTGTTGAGGCGGCTGATGTCGGAAATGTCCTTCGTCCAGTAGCCGATGCCCCCGCTCACCCTGTGATTGCGCAGAGCATAGCAGCCCTCGCGCAGGAGCACGGTGCGCCCGAGCGCATCCTCGGCCTGTCTTGCGGAGACCGGGATGCACCGCTCGGATTTGTAACGCAGTATGCCGGAGCTGTCTATTATCCCCGCGCCGATGGACGAGGCGTTCCAGAAATCACCGTAGCCGTCGTTGGATGGGAAAAAGTGCGCGAGGATCAGACTCTCCATAAAGGAAGCATAGAAAACGCACCCGGCCTCGGGCGACGGGATGCACGAAAGAATAAAGGAATGCGGTTTTAGCGCCGAGAGAGCCAGATACGCCGTTCCGAAAACAAACGGCAGCACAGGAAGCAGTATATTCCGGCGATTGCCCGTAACGGCGCAGCGGACAAAGGCTATGACCGTATTCGCCGCGAAGAGCAGCCCTATCCATATCACGACCGCATAATAGACCGGGCCGCGAACAAAGACGGCGTCCGACCAGTTTGCAAGCCCACCCGGAAACTCAAAGGCGAGAAAGTGCAGGTCGTTCGTGAGCACCGCGAGAAAGAGCAGCGCGGCCGGGATATACAGCAGACTCCACCGGCGATCTATGCGTTTTTCCTCCGGCCTGCCTATATACAGCACCGAGAAGAACATCAGCAGCGGAATGAACACGAAGGGCAGATAGTATAAATACCACATATATCTGCCCGCGCTCTGACCCAGGACGATGAAAACATACTTGAGCGTTCTCGCCGCCATCCAAAACAGCATGAGTATGGCGGAAAACGTGAAATAACGTCTGACCGGCCTCTGCAGGAGCCGTCGCCGTCCCTGCTTTGACCAGGTAAGTATCGCCGCGGCGTAGCAGGCAAAGGTACCGATGTTTACGGTCGTCCCTATCAGCTGATGCTGTCCGACGACGTGCAGCGCGCACGCCGCGAGAACGAGGCCGAGGCACAATATGTCGAGCCTCTTCGTCTGCCTGCTTATATGCACCTCTCCCGCCCCCCTTCGTTTATTCGATAATACCGCAGATCTCTCCCAAAATCCACCTAATTATCCAAAAATCGGGGCGCGGTCGGCACAGCAAAAAAGGGCGCGTTTCCTCAACGCGCCCTGCAAAGCTGTGCTTTTTTCGGTTTTATGCTATGGCCGTCTGCGGGAGCAGCGCGGCGTCCATTATTGTCATGAGCTCGAGCAGACTGCGGAAGGAGGTCTCCTCCCTCTTTTCGTTCCATGTCAGCTTGCCCTGCCAGCTCGCGTTCTGGCGGAACATCACATCCACCGTAAACGTTGCGAGCGCCCGGCTCTTCTTCTCCGTCGCCGCTCTGCGCTCGGGGATCCTGATCTCGCCCCGGGGCTTCATAGTGCGCTGGGGACTGCCGATATCGTCAAACAGCGATTCCATTGAGAACACAAGCTCCGCGAGAGAGCGGAAAGCCACGTCCTCCTTGAGGTTCGGGTTCCTGAGAACTCCGCACGGTATCCTGTCCTCATAGCTGTCTATTATTATAATACACGTTCTCGAGCCGGAGGGTGTAAGTCTTGTCGGTTGCATGGCGTGATCGCTCCTTTCGGGGGTTATGTGAGCATGATAGCACGTCAAGGTTTCATCTCGGTTACATTTAGACTTTTTTTAGAAAGTTTTTTTGAACATTTTTGAAAAAAATGTCGGAAAGCGCGCTGCCCGTCTGGTGCAGCGCGCCCATGCTTTTCAAAAAAACCTTTTGACGGTTTTGCCCGACAGTCTGACGGATCAGAAATTTCCTCCGCTGCCGGAGAAGCCGTCGGAGTCCACAGAGGTTCCGCCGCTGTCGTTTTTCTCTATCTTCACCCGCGTCTCGGTCGTATGGAGGAATCTGTCCCAGCTCTGTCGCACGTCAAAGCTGCCGGGGCTGACATACTCGTCCGCCTCCGCCGCCTTGAACACCGAGCGCATCTTGAACTTCATTATCAGGCATACGATCAGCGCGATGCCGCAGGGTATCAGGATGACCATGACGAGAAAGCTCCAGAACTCAAACGTCGGCACATAGTCGCCGCCGTTGTTGACGTCTATCGGCGTTCCGGCGTCCTCCTGCGCGAGGAAGCCCGCGCACGCGCTGACATAGTCGGTAAAGCCGCCGTACCAGTCGTCGTTCTTGAAGTTGTCGAGGAACTGATCGGCAAGAACTTCCTTGCCATAGTCCGTGAACGCCGCGTTGCCCTTGTCGCCGTAGGCTATGAGCCAGTAATCGCGGTCGGCCATCGACAAGGTTAACATAACTCCGTCTCTGCCCGCGCCCCAGCCGAGGTCATAGCTGCGGTAGAAATCCTTTGCAAAGTCATAGATACTGCCGGAGCCGTAATCGGTGTAGTCGCCGACCACCATGATATACACGCCGCACCCGTACTGCTTTGACGCCGCGGCGGCGCTGTTCTCGAGCTGCAGGGCCTCGTCCGAGGTGAGCAGGCCATAGTAATCGTATACATAGCCCGCGGCGCCGCTCTCCGTCTGCTCCCCGCCGCCGGTGTCAGCCGCGCCCTCGGGGGTGAGCAGATAGCTGATCTCGTAGGCATAGACGGACAGCGCGTTGTTGAAGGCGAGCTGATCGTCATAGATCTCGGCGTCCCACATCAGCTCATTGAGATATGCGTCGAGATCGGTCTCAAGCGTCGAGAGCGTCTCGCCGGAGAGCAGCTCGCTGCCGTAGCCGTTGGTGCAGAGCGCATAGTCCACGAAGGCGAGGTCGCTCTCGCTCTCGACTCTCAGCTCCACCATCAGCAGCACGCCGGAGTGATCGTCGCCCTGACCGTATTCGTACTGATCGTAGAATATTCTCGCGTAGTCCTCTATCGTCTCGCCCTCGGTATCGGTAACAACATCCACGCGCATGTCGAAGCCGTAGGCCTCCGCGATGCCCGGCAGCGTCACGTTGCCCATCTCGCCGAGAAAGTCTGCGTCGAGCATCTCCGTGGCGTCGTACACATAGTAGTAGTCCGAGGCCGCCAGCGCCGGGACGCAGAGCGTCAGAGCGAGGCACAGAGCTATCAGGACCGCAAATGTTTTACGTTTCATGTGTCTCACCCCTTTCTTAAGCGAAAAAGTATAGATAGGCCATGATCGCCGCGAGCGGAGCCGCTATGCCGCCGAACCACGCGAAGAACCTGCCCCAGCTCGTGGGCAGGTCGCCGACGAGCTTGCCGGTCTGACCGTTCATTGCAAAGAGATAGTCCTTGCCCTCCCACTTTGTGTTGAGCATCCAGACGGGCATGAGCGCGTATTTCACCCTGCCCCTGTGCAGACGCACGTCCCTGTGCTCCTCCACGCAGCTCTCATAGCCCATGACGGTGTCGCGCAGACAGCCGACGGCGCTCTCGGCGGCGCGCTTATCCGCGCGCTTTGCGCTCTGCTGCGCCGTGACGTCGTATTTGTCGGCGAGGTATCCGGGCAGATAGGCCGTGGAAAACCCGCAAAGCTCGCTGTAGTCATAGGGCTCGATGGAGTCCATGTGATCGTCGGGCATCTTGCTCGAGGCGTCCACCGGTATGCGCTCGAAGGCCACCGAGCCGGAGCGGTAGACCTGAAAATGCTCAGTGGTAGTGACCTCGTAATCGCCCTCTCTGCGGGTATAGCTCTTAGTTGCGTGGTAGGACACGTCGGCGTCGGCCGAGCCGTCAAAGAGCCAGAACGGAACATATACGCCCTTGATCTCCCGGATGTGGTTGCCGCTCGTGAAGGACTTGGGCAGCAGCGGCTTGCCCTTGTAGTGGTTCTTCAGCGCCGCCACGGCGGCGTTCTTGTCGAGCTTGAAGGGCACCACATAATCCGGACGGAGCGTGCCGCCGAACTGTCCCGGCACTATCGAGGGGTTGCCGCAGTAGGGGCAGCTCGTGGCCGCCGTGGACTCGTCGCATATGAGCTGCGCGCCGCAGGACGGGCAGTTATATTCCTTCATCCCGGCGGCGTCAGCGCCCCAGTCGGAGCCGAGGCCGGACATATCCCAGCCGTCGCCCCCCTGCGCCGCCTTCGCGTCGGCCTTCTCCTTGGCCTGAGTCGCGGCGGCGTCCTTGCCGGCGTAGAGCTTTTCTATCTCGGCGACGTCGAAGGCCGCGCCACAGTATTCACACTCGAGCTTGCCTGTGGACGGCTCAAAATGGAGCGGCCCCGTGCAGGTCGGGCACTGGTAGTTGGTTACCTGAGTAGGCATGCTTTCACCTCAACATTTCGCGCCGTCTGCGAAAGGGCCGCAGACGGCGATGGTTTTTTTCCTCGGTCAGCTTATGTCGTACCTCGCGCCGAGGTAGAGATCATAGTAATACTCGGAGCACAGGATCTCCACGGGATCGTAGCTGCGCAGCTCGAAGCAGCATGAGCAGGTGATGGTCTCGCCCGGTTGGATATCCACATAGTAGTTATCGTCGCTCTCCGTTGAATTCTCGGCATACTCCTGCTCGCACTCAATGCCGTCCTGGAAGGTGTAGAAATACGTGGCATACCAGCAGCTCGCGGCCTCCTCGCCGTTGTTGGTAAACTCGAAGTATATGCGTATCACCTCGTCGACGTCGTCGCCGGGGACAATCTCGGCGTCAAGGATGCTCAGAGCGTATTCCTCGCAGCTGCCGCTGTCGCTCAGCCCGGCCGTGAGGTCGGGATCGGTTATCGGCACGATCTCGAGCGGCTCGGCGGGAGCGCCGGGGAGATTCGCGGGATCAAACTCGGCGGTCATGAAATCGTCGCTCCAGGACTCCTCCACCGTGAAAATGACCGGCGCGTCCATATCGGGCTGATAATTGAACTGCGCCGTGCAGCGGATGGTGACGCCGGGGCAGACGTATACATAGGCGTTATCGTCCTCGGGGACGTCATCGTCCCAGTCGGAATAGGCTGTGACAAGCTCAAAGCCCGACTGGGTCGCGGAGACATTCAGCTGCATATATGCGCTTTCATAGCTTTCGTCGTTATTCGTGAAGTCGTAGTAGATGCGGATAGCGTCTCCGCCGTCGCTGTCCTCAAAATACTCTGCGCCGATTATCGAGATATGTACAACCCCGTCGCCGAGATCGGCCTCCACGGGCACAAAAGCGTCGGGTGCTGCCGGCGCCGAGGGCGCGGCGCTTGCTTCGATCTTAGGCGTCGGGACGCTTCCTCCTCCGCCGCCGCAGGCCGCAAGAGCGAGAAGCATGGCAAGGGCGAGCAGGAAAGCCAATGTCTTTTTCATTTTATCCTCTCCTTTATGTATTATGTCAACCGTTCAGCACGCCGCCGCAATACTCGCAGCAGCCGTTCGCGTCGGCCTTTGTCGTAGCGCCGCACCACGGACAGGTGACGGCCATCTTCGGGGCGGCAGCGGCGGCGATATTATCGCGCACGGTCTGGCGCGCGGAGGTGAGCGCGGCGACTATCTCCTCGCCCTCTCTCTGGCACTCCTGATACTGCATGCTGCCGCGCTGCTCGATGCGGCTGTTGTTGAGCTTGAAGCTTATTTCATCGAACCACGGGGAGTTGACGTTGATGGTCATTTGGAAGTCGTAGTCGATATCGTAGCGCGGCGGGCGGTAGCTCTCCTCGGTGCCGTCGGGCTTTTCGCGCATTATCTCCGTGCGAAGCTCCTGCACGTCGATATGGCAGCCGGTGACCTGAGAAAAGTCTATGACGTCCGGATTCGTGCCGGGAATATCGTTCGAGCGGGTCACGACGAACTTGCCCTGATCCTCGTCGAGCATCACCATCATGCCGCGGCCGAGCACTCGCGTCACGCGGAATTCGTTGGCCTTCCGCTGGTTTTCCTCGCGGTAGGCGAGCTGGGCCTTTATCTGCTCGACCGTGGAATGGCGGCGCTCATCGAACCATGGCGAGAGCTTTTTCGCGCAGTCCTTGCAGAGGTTGCCGTTCTCGAGCTTGCGGTTTCCGAGCAGGCCGATCTTCTCGCCGCAGACGTCGCAGAATTTTTTATCGAAAAGTCCCATGTCATTTCTCCTTTACAAATTCGATCTCAGCTGCGTTTCCGCCGTTATCGGTTATGCCGCCCAGAAGCGCGGTATGGGTATATTCAAAGTACCCGAACTCTCCGAAGGTCTCCGCGTCCGAGGGCGTGAGGACGGCGCTGTTCTCATCGAGGTAATATGCGCCGTCATAGAGCGTTTCGTCCCCACGGGAGCAGACGAGGACGTCGTCCCCTATCGTGACCGTGCAGTCCTCATAGCCCTCCCGGGTGCAGACCCAGGTGCATTTCATATCCGTCTGCCAGTCGAACTCCATGCCGTCGCCATCCATAACGGAGCCGGACGAATAATGGCGGTATATCGCCGCCCCCGCCGCGAGCAGAGCTATCACGGCGAGGACGATGAGCAGTGTTTTCAAGGTGCGCTTCACTTGACGTCCCTGTCGTCAAAGAGATCGCCGCACTCGGGGCAAAATTTTGGCGGATGAGTCGGATCCTCCGGCTCCCAGCCGCATTTGTCGCACTTGTATCGGGGCGCTCCGGCAGGCTTGGTAGCGCCGCACTCGGAGCAGAACTTGCCCTTGTTCACAGCGCCGCAGGCGCACTTCCAGCCCTCCGCCGGGGCGGGACGGGGCGAGCCGCACTCAGGGCAGAATTTGCCTGTTACCACAGCGCCGCAGGAGCACTTCCAGCTGTCCGCCGCAGGAGCAGCGGGGGCCGCGGGAGCCGCGGGAGCCGGCTGCTGCGCGGGCTGCTGCTGACCCATCTGATAGAGGTTCTGGACGGTCGCTCCGCCCATCGAGCCGGCCATGCCCACGCCCATAAAGCCTGTCACGGCGCCGCCGGCGTTCTTTGCCGCGTCCTGCATCGCCGCCGCCTGAGCGCCGACCATATGCGCCGCCGCCATCGTGGGATCGCGGAAGGCCGCATTGCGCTGGAGCTCCTTTATCATGGCCTCGTCCTCTTCGCTGGCCTTGACGGAGCTGACGCCGAAGGAGACGATCTCCACGCCGCGCAGCTTGCGCCACTTGTTCGAGAGCACCTCGTTGAGAGCGTCGGACAGCTCCATCGTGTGGCCGGGCAGCGCGCTGTAGCGTATGCCCATGTCGCTGATCTTTGAGAAGGCCGGCTGGAGCGCGGTCATGAGCTCGGTCTTCATCTGACCCTCTATCCTGTCGCGGGTGTAGGCGTCCGAAACGTTGCCGCAGACGTTTGTATAGAAGAGCACGGGGTCCGTAATGCGGTAGCTGTATTCTCCGAAGCAGCGGATGGAGATATCGACGTCGAGCCCGACGCGCTGATCCACCACGCGGAAGGGCACGGGACTCGGCGTGCCGTATTTGTTGCCGATGAGCTCCTTGGTGTTGAAATAGTAGACTCTCTGATCCTTCGGGGGCTCGCCGCCGAAGGTGAAGCGCTTGCCGATGGCCATGACGGTGTCGTTAATGCCCTGCGCGAGATCGCCCGTGAAGATGCTCGGCTCCGTGGAGGAGTCGTAAGTAAACTCGCCCGGAACGGCGCAGACCTCGGCGACCTTGCCCTGATCGACTATGAGCATGCACTGCCCGTCCGCCACGGCTATGACCGAGCCGTTGGAGATGATATTGTCGCTCCCCTGCCTGTTTGAGGAGCGCCCGCTTTCACGCTTTTGACCCTTGACGCAGATAACGTTCTCCGGCATCGACTCACAGTAGAAATATTCCTTCCACTGGTCTGCCATTACCCCGCCCGCAGCGCCGAGCGCAGCTTTGATAAGTCCCATTGATGATTTCTCCTTTCAGTGTTTGGGTTTATTTATATGAGATTATATTGGACAAAGTATGTCGTGTATCATAATACATTATCGCGGGCCTATCCGCGTCACCCAAACGGGTGTATTTTGCGAAAAACGCCGAACGGACGCCCCGAAGCCTGAGCGCTATTCGCGCTCGACGCCGGGGCGTTTGTCAAGCCAGACGTTGAGCACAAGGCCGAGGAACGCGAAAACGCCGCCCGCGAGCGTGCGCCACGAAAAGTCGCCGCAGAAGAGCGCGTCGATCGCCACACCGCCGAACACCTGCCCGGCGAACATGATGAGCGTCATGACGAGCGCCGGCATCCGCATCGTTACTATATTTGACAAAAAAACGATCACCACTCCCACGGCGCCGCCGAGGTATATCCAGAGTCTCGGGTCGGCGGCCTGCGCCGGCATCCGCGCGCCCGCGAGGAGCGCTATGCCCAGCGCGACGGCGGCTGTCGCGAGCCCGACGGCATAGTTGCACCATGTGCTCACGACGACGCTCGTGCGGGCGGCGAGCTGGGCGTTGACCTGGCGCGACGTGACGACGGTTATGCCCGTGAGGAACGACACGAAGGCCGGCACAAAGGCCGAGGCCCCTCCCCCGCCGAGCAGAAAGACTATGCCGACGACCGTGGCGGCGAGTCCCGCGAGCTTCGCCGCGTTGAATTTTTTCACAGGCATTCCGAAGAAGCCGAACTGGTCGATGACGAGCGCGGTGGCCGCCTGACCGAGCAGGGAGAGCGCAAGTATGGCCGTGACGCTTATCTTCCCGATGGCCATCACATTAAACAGGGTCGTGAAGTATCCTATCGCGCCGCCGCAGAACAGCCATGCCGGCAGTCCGCGCACGGCGGAAAAGACCCGCTCCCGCTTAACGACTGCGGCGGCGGAGATGAATACGAGCCCCACGACGTGGATGAACAGCGTGGCAAAATGTATGCCGTAAACGTCGGTGAGTCCGCCGTTTATCGCCACCATCACCGCTATGAGGAACGCGGCGAGCGCCGCAAAGAAATAGTACATACATCCGCCTCCGAGCTTAGTGATCTAAGTATAGCATAACCCCCCGCTCATAACAAGCGGGGGGCATATGGGAAACGCACGGTTTTATTCGGTCGGCATCGCTCCGACAATCAGATCCTGATACATCTCATCCGTGAGAGTGCAGCCGTAGAAGAGCTCATAATACTCCGTGACCGCCTCCTGCAGATCATAGTCGATATAATCCGGATAGAGCAGCGCGCCGAGCCAGAGCATACCGAGATAGCGCTGCACGGACGGCGGGGAGCTCAGCCAGCCATAGGGGCCGTAGGGGGTCTTGTAGTATTCGCCGTTCGCAACGGCGCTCACCTGCTGCCACGCGGCGTCGTCCGCGGCGGTGTCGTAAACACTGTCCGGCGCGAATATGATAACCTCGGGGTTCCAGACCAGTATCTGCTCCATGTCGACCTCGTTGCCCATGCCGCTTGAGACGACGTCCTCGACGACCGCGAGGTTGTCGCACATCATATTAAAGGTCTCGGCATGGAAGGAGCCCTCGGCGATAACGTTGAGTCCCGCGTCGCCCAGACAGTAGAGCGCGGTCTTTCTCGCGCCGGCGGCGTCGACGGCGGCCATGACGTCCGTCATCGCAGCATAGGTGGTCTCGCACCAGGCCGCAAGCTCCTCGGCCTTCTCGGTCCTGCCCGTCAGCTCGCCGAGCATCCTGTACGCCTCGGGAGCGGTCGCAACCGTGGCGTCGATATGCACGAAGGGTATGCCCGTCTGCTCCGTGAGCGCGTCCATATCCTCGACTATCGTGCCCTTTGCCTCGCCCACGTCGATAACGACGTCGGGATCGGCGGCGAGCAGCGCCTCAAGATCCATCTCGCCCTTGCCGCCGTAAAGCTGGCCGACCTCCGTGAGCGAGAAAATGTACTCCGGCAGGTAGATCGCGGCGTTCTCGGAGAAGGCGTTGGACACGCCCACGAGCATCTCGCCCGCGAGCGGAATGACATACACCTGAGTGAGCGGGCCGGAAACGGCGATCTTCGTGACCTCATAGGGTATGGTCACCGTGCGTCCTGTGGAATCGGTAAATTCGCGGGTCTCCGGCGTCGGCTCGACCGTCGCCGTCGCCTCCGGGGTCGGGGTGGCCTCGACCGGCTTCTGTCCGCAGCCGGCGAACAGTCCCACGATCATGACAAGAGCCAGCAATACTACGATGATGCGTTTTTTCATTCTTTTTCCTCCTCATTAATCAGATTGTTCGGGGTAAATACGCGCACCCTGCCGCCGTAGAGGTTTGAGGTCGCCACCTCCACGCCGTAGAGCTCGCGCATAAGCGCGCTGTCTATGACCTTCTCCGGAGCGCCCTCGGCGAGCACACGCCCGTTTTTGAGTGCGAGCACCCGGTCCGAGAACATGAAGGTCTGCTCTGGGTTATGCGCGGTCTGGATAACGGTATAGCCCTCCCGCGCGAGGGCGCGGGCCTGCGAGAGCACGAGCATCTGATTTCCGAAGTCAAGGCTCGCCGTCGGCTCGTCGAGCATAAGCACGGGAGCCTGCTGCGCCAGGGCTCTGGCTATCATCACGAGCTGACGCTCGCCGCCACTGAGATGGTGGAAGCAGCGCTTTGCAAGGAAGGTTATGCCCACCTTTTCAAGCGCGCGCGCCGCCCGCTCCCGCTCCTCCTGTCTCGGCGTTGAGAGCGCGCCGACGCTGTTGGTGGTGCCCATGAGGACGATGTCCTCAACGCTGTAGTTGAAGGCGGGATTTGCGCTCTGCGGGATATACGCCACCCGCTTTGCCATCTCGCGCACGGACATACGCCGCGTGTCGCCGCCGTCTATCGTTATCTCGCCCTCATACCCGCGCAGAAGACCGAGTATGCAGCGAAACAGAGTGCTCTTGCCCACGCCGTTGGGTCCGAGGATCGAGAGAAACTCGCCGGCGTTCGCCTCGAAGCTCACGTCCCTGAGCACCGGGCGCTGTCCGTAGGAGAAGGACAGATCCTTAACAACAACGCTCATTCGCGCTCCCCCTTTCCGGTTATGAGCCAGAGGAAGAACGGCGCGCCGACAAAGGCCGTGAGTATGCCGATCGGTATGCCCGCCGTGAAGAGATTGCGCGAGCCGTTGTCCACTATGAGCAGGAACGCCCCGCCGCCGAGCATCGACGCCGGCATGAGCACGCGGTAGTCCGAGCCGACGAGCCGGCGCATCATGTGCGGGATGACGAGCCCTACCCAGCCGATCATGCCCGAAACCGACACGGCCGAGGCCGTGACGAGCGTGGCGCAGACTATGACGCCCACGCGCACACGCCCGGCGTCCACGCCCATGGCCCGCGCCTCATCGTCGCCCATCGTGATGACGTTGATCCTCCAGCGCAGCAGGAACAGCGGCAAAAGACCGCAGAGCATCGGCGTTATAACAAAGCCCAGCTCGCTCCACTTGGCTCCGGCGAGGGAGCCCATGAGCCAGTAGGTTATCTGCGGCAACTTGTTGTTGGGGTCGGCCACGAGCTTGATGAAGGAAGTGCCCGCCTGAAAGAGCGAGGCCACCATTATGCCCGCAAGGATGAGCCCGAGAACCCTGTCACCCTTTGCGCGGCGGCTGACCCAGAACACCAGCGCCACGGTAACGAGGCTCATTCCGAAGGCGGACAGCGTTATGTAAACGCTTGAGAGACCCAAAAAGATCGCGAGCGCCGCGCCGAAGCCCGCCCCGGCGGAGGCGCCGAGAATGTCGGGCGCCGCCATCGGGTTTTGAAACACGCCCTGATATGCGGCTCCCGCCGCCGAGAGGCAGGCGCCGACGAGCACGCTCATCAGCACTCGCGGCAAGCGGATATTCCACACGGCCGCCGCCATCTCATTCGTCCAGAACTGCTCTATTCCGCCGCCGAATACCGACAGCAGCTTGTTCCACAGGATGCCGAAGAGCTCCTTTATAGGCACGGGGTAGCGGCCGAGCAGAAAGGAGATTATTATGCACGCCGCAAGGAACGCGCCGAGCGCCGCGATGGCCGCGCCGCCGGGCACAAGGCGCTTTTCCCTGTCCGGCACGCTCTCGGCCTCGGCAAGTATTTTCTCTCTCGCTTCCTCCATCAGGCGTACTCCTCTGCCCAGGCGCGCAGCTTTCCCTCCGCGCCGGTATCGTATCTGCCGCCCGTTTCGAGCAGCAGGGTGTTCTCATCCGCGCCGAGAGCCTCCCGCAGGGCGCGCGCGGCGGCGAGATATTCCCCGCCCAGACCGATACGGCGGTCAAGCTCCTCCGCCGCGGCGAGCGACTTGAGCACCCCGACGCACGGCGTATCGGAACGCAGAAAGGCCTCCAGCGCCTCCCGGAACTCCGGTATCATAAGCTCCCAGCCGCCGAACTCGTCCACGACGGCGAAGGGCGCTGTTCGCGCCTGACTCAGCAGGACGGCGGCATAGTCCGAAAACACGCTCCCGTCCCGCTTCGCGCCACTTTCACCGAAGTCGAGAAAGCGCCGCGCCTCCTGCCCCGGACAGACGAGGGCGCGGGCGGGCATCAGGTCAAAGCCCCGCAACTCACCGTTCTCCCTTGCGCGGACGGTGATGAAGCCGCCGGCGCGCGCCGCCCTGTCGCAGACCGCGTTTTTAATAAGGGTCGATTTTCCGCAGCCTATCGGCCCGGAGAGTATGAGTCTGCGTCTCAATTCCCGTTGCGCTCCGCGCGCAGCTCAATGAGCTGCCCGGCGATGGATATGGCGATCTCCGCCGGGGTCTCGGCCTTTATCTCCAGACCTATCGGCGTTGTGATACGGTCGAAGTCCTTATCCTCGAAGCCGTATTCCTCCGTGAGCTTCGCGCGCACTCCGGCGACCTTGGCCTTGGAGCCTATTACGCCGATATAACAGGCGTCGGTTTTGAGCATCTGCGCCTGAACCACGGCGTCAAAGGCGTGGCCGCGCGTCATAATGCAGACATAGTCCTCCGAGCCGACCTGAACGGTATCGCTTATTCTTTCGAAGTCCACGAGCTTCACATCCTCCGCCGTCGGGAAGAGCGCCTTGTCCGCGAACTGCGGCCGGTCGTCCAGACACACGCAGCGGAAGCCGACATGGGTGAGCACCGGCTCAAGCTCCTGCGCCACATGGCCGCAGCCGAAGATATAGACCCTGCCGGAGGAGTTGATCTGCTCGATATAGAAGTCGCGCCCCTCCCAGATGCGGCGCAGCGGGTGGCGGGTCATTACCCCGAGCGTCCACGCCGGCGCGTCGACGCCGAAGAAGCCGTCCTCCTTTGAATAGAGCCCCAGAGTGCCGCCGTCGGATATCTCCGAGAGCAGCCAGAGGTTTTCGCCCTTTTCGAAGCGTCGCTCCGCCTCGGCGCAGATCGCGAGAGTGTCGGCGTCCCCGGCGGGGATGAAGCTGAAGTACACGTTAACGGCTCCGCCGCAGATCATGCCGAGGTTCTCGACGTCGGCCCGGGTGAGCGAAAAGTCCTTCTCGCCGGAGACCCTGTCGCGCAGCACATCCGCCGCGAGGTGCTCCGAGCGGTACTCCACCGCGCCGCCGCCTATCGTGCCGCGGATGCGTCCGTCCCTGCCGATGAGCATCCTCGCGCCCGCGCCTCTCGGCGTCGCGCCCGACGAGGCCACGACCGTCACGAGCACAAGATCCTCTCCTGCGGCAAGGCGTGCGGACATCTCTCTGAACATCTCTCTCATATCATTATTTCCTTTCCGCAAATCAGGTTTATTCTACGGGCGGCGTCCCGCGCCGCCGCATATCTCTTTTCGTGCGCTTCAAGCGCCTCCGGCGTGCCGCAGTTTGACCGGCTCGCCGCAAAGCGCCCCTCGAGCGTCACGGGCTTATCGCCGGAAACGAGCTTGTCGGCAATGAACAGCACCGCCGCCTCGTCTATCTCGCCGCCGCTCCAGTCATGATGCGGCGCGATGACCTCGGCGATCTCCGGGTATCCGAGCTCGCGAAGCCAGCCGGCGGCAACGGCCGGGTGATCCGGCTCGCGTCTCGCGGCGTCATGCAGCGCGGCGGCGGCATACACAAGATTCTCGTCCAGGACGAGCCCCCCGGCCGCCAGCGCGCAGATGATATCCATTGCGCGGCGAGCCACGGCGAAGCAGTGGCCGATGATGCTCTCCGGCGTGTCGAGCGCGGCGAGCATTGCGCGGCAGAAGCTCTCGTCCGGCTCGGGATGCGGCTCCGCGCCGATGTCCGCGGCTCGAAACGAGCCCTCGGAATACGCGAGCGTCGTGATGCTGCCGTAGGGCAGACTTTGCTCCCTTGGCGCCCCGGCCTCGCTTTCAATGAACAGACGCTCCACCGAGCGGTGCGCCACTACGGCTATATCGCCGCTCGAGGCGGCCAGCGCGGTCTCCACCGCGCTTTTGAAGCGCATGAGCGCCCGCTCGCGCTTCTCCGCCCCCGGCGGGTCTATGAGCGCGTTGCTCCCGCGCTTTTCATACAGCTCCGGCCAGAGAGCGCGGATCTCGGCAAAGCTCAGTCCGTCCCACTCTCCCGCGTCCATCTCGCGCAGCCCCTCAAGCTCCGTCACCGGCAGTCCGAAGGCCGCCGCGCTCTCCACCGCGCGCCCGAGCGTGCTGCTGAACACGGCGCTTATCGGCTCGCTGCGCAGAGCGAAGGCCGCCCTTGCCGCCTGGAGCCGTCCGAGCGGCGAGAGCGGCAGATCGGTCGTCCCGAGACACATGCGTTCCCCGCCAGGAAAATCCGGCATTCCGTGCCGGATCAGATATACAGTCCTCATTTTTTTGCTTCTCCAAATTACCGAAAAATGCAAATTGCAACGAAAAACAATTCGTCTCATCTCAAATCTCAGTAAAGTCTCACAAAGAGTGCAGTTATATGATGCCCGAGAAGTACTTTTCGAAAAGCTCCTCCACCTCGTTCTTCACATCGCGCTCGAAGAGCTCATACAGGCGCAGGAGCTCGCGTCCCGCCGGAGTGAGCACGCTCTTGCCCCCGCGGGCGCCGCCCTGCGAGCGCTCCACCAGCGGATAGCCGAGCTGCTCCTCGACCGAATTGATGGTGCTCCAGCCCGAGGAATAGCTCAGCTGCATCCTGTGGCAGGCCATGCGCACCGACGAGGTCTCCGCTATAAGGGAGAGCAGCATCGCCACCCGGCGGTCAAAAAACGGCTTTTCCTTTGTAAGGCGCAGCTCTATCTCCGGTCTCACGAGCTGGCTGTTGTGGTACTCGAGCAGCGCGCGGTAATCATCGGGCGTGTCGGCGTCGTGCAGCACGCCGGGGTCGCCGGTCTCAAGCAGCGTCATCGCCGTGCCGCAGCGCGAGAGAGCGCCCCGAAGCCCACCCTCGCCCTTGTCCGCAAGCACCCGGCCTATGACCTCCGCGCTCATCAGCAGCGGATGTCCGCTAACGCCCTTATGCGCCGGACACACCAGCGGCAGCCCCGACTCAAGCAGAAGTCTGACCGTGTTGGCTGTGAAGAGCGGGATATCCACCGGCGTGAACAGCACTCTCCGGCACTTGCCGCTCATATAGTCGAGCCCGAGCTTCGCCGAGTCGATCATTTCGGTGGTCTCGTAGCGCTCGTTTCTGATGAACACCACTCCGCTGCGGGAGAGGTGGCGCTCGAGCGCGTCAGCGTTAAAGCCGGTCACCACCGCAATGCGCTCCACACCCGCCTGGGCGAAGGTGGCTATAATGCGCTGGGCGATAGAAATGGAGCCGATATTGAGCATCGGCTTAAAATCGCCCATTCTTGACGACATACCTGCTGCTACAATAACGGCTCCGCAATCCATATATCACACCTCAAAAAATCTCTAAATCCCTGCGGTATTTGGCACATCGACTTCCAATCGAATACAATTTGCTATTGTGATTATACACTGATAAAATATTATTGTAAAGGAAAAGGGCGCGATATGCTTAAAAGCGCGCCTCGGCGGGGCAGAGCCGCTTCTTCAGGAATGATCGCCGTGCCGGTCCTTATCCGCTCCGCCGCCGGTCAGGTTTCTCAGACTGCGCGCGCCGGCGTCGGAATAAAACACGAGCTCGGTGCTCCTGCCCTGCATATCCTCGCCCTTGAGCCGCAGGCAGAACGCATTTTCGAGATAATCTATCGGCAGCTCGCGCCGGAACACCTCTCCCGTGGCCTTGTCCTTCACCTCAACGGTGACAACATCGGCGGAGATCTCGCTGGGCCTTTGTTCGTCGGGCTTCTTATTATCCATCATCCTTACACTCCTTTCGTCGAGGGCATTATATCCAAGACCGCCGCTTTTTTCAACCATGTGTTTAAGGCGCGCTCATCGCGCTTTGAATATAACATGACCATACAATATTTTATAACAGGAGGATACCGCATGATCAAGAAAGTACTTATCATCAACGGAGTGGAGCGCACTATAATCGTAGAGGGCACAGAGACCCTCGCGAGCGTGCTGCGCGAGAGGCTCATGCTCACCGGCTGCAAGATAGGCTGCGGCCAGGGACACTGCGGCGCCTGCAATGTCATCGTTGAAGGCAAGGTCACCCGCGCCTGCATCACGAAGATCGGCAAGCTCGCCGACTACACCGAGGTCACCACGATCGAGGGCATCGGCACCGTTGACAACCTGCATCCCATCCAGGTCGCATGGATGGCGCTGGGCGCTGCTCAGTGCGGCTTCTGCTCCCCCGGCTTCATCGTGAGCGCGAAGGTCCTGCTCGACCAGAACAACAACCCCACCCGCGAGGAAGTCCGCGACTGGTTCAACAAGAACCGCAACCTCTGCCGCTGCACGGGCTATAAGCCCATCATCGACGCCGTTATGGCGGCCGCCAAGGTCATGCGCGGCGAGATGAGCAAGGAAGATCTCATCTTCAAGCCCAACGACAACCGCATCAAGGGCACGGAGTTCATCCGCCCCTCCGCCGCGATGAAGGTCACCGGCACATGGGACTTCGGCGCCGATCAGGCTCTGCATATGCCGGAGAACACCCTGCGTCTCGCCCTCGTCCAGGCCGAGGTCAGCCACGCCAACCTCAAGAGCGTCGATACCTCCGAGGCCGAGAAGATGCCCGGCGTCTTTAAGGTCATCACCTATAAGGATATTCTTGCCGCAGGCGGCACCAACAAGATAAACGGCCTTGTCATGCTGCCCAAGCACAACAAGACCGACGGCTTTGAGCGTCCCGTGCTCTGCTCGGACAAGATATTCCAGTTCGGCGATGCAATAGCCATCGTCGCGGCGGAC